>NZ_AKIU01000055.1:0-212530 GCF_000282675.1 Pantoea sp. GM01
GCGCGGATTGCTAAGGTCCGCGCCTTCGGACCTTAGCCCGGCCGCCGGCTTCACTCATTCTGAAACTGCCGGATGCTTAGCGGGCGGAACCCCTGCGATGCCAATTCACTGCTTGACGCGTGCTTAAGCGCTCAATCACGCGGTCGCCGAAATGCCAACCAGCCCGCCACCAGCGTAAATGCCAGCACCACCAGCACCAGCAGCAGAAAGCCGTGCGGATTATTGGCCAGCGGAATGCCGCCGACGTTCATACCAAAAAAGCCTGCCACGATATTGATCGGCAGCGCCAGTACGGTAATCACCGTCAGTAAAAACAGCGTGCGGTTGCTCTGTTCCATCAGGCGCGCGGCAATCTCCTCCTGCAGCAGGCGAATGCGCTCCATCAAACTGGCCAAATCATTCAGCGCCACGCTGAACTCTTCGGTGAAAATACGCAGCTCACCCAGCGGTTCGCGCTTCAGCCATTTAGGCGGTCGATTCAGCAGACGAAACAGCGCCGCCGGTTCCGGCGCCAGCAGGCGCTGCACGCGCAGCAACATGCGGCGCAGCTGCCCCAGTTCACGGCGATTGGTTTTGATCGCCGCACTGAGCAAACGCTCTTCAATCGCATCCACCGCCTGGCTGGAGCGACGCACCACCTGCTCGAGCTGGGCTTCCTGCTCACCGAGCAGCCACAACAGCATCGCGTCAGCGTCGGCAAACTGCAGGCGGTCGATCTGCTGATGCATGCGTTCGATCATGCCAACCGGGCGAAAACGTGCGGTTACCACCACATGCGGGCAGCACCACATCCACAGCGTGGCGTTCTGTGTGCTGCGCTCCTCTTTGCTGAAGGTGACGTCATTGAGCACCGCCAACAGCGCGTCGTTTTGATGTGCTAAACGGGTGCGCGGTGAAGCCGAATGTATCTCATCGAAAAAGTCGTGATCTACGCCAAAGTGGTCCTGAACCCAGCGTTCAGCACGCGCGTGATTAAGGTTGATGTGCAGCCAGATAAAGTATGACGCTGGCAGCTGTTGCTGCGCCAGCTGAGCGGCTTCGCGCGCATTCAGCCGCTGTGGCGGCAACTCAGGCGTAAACAGATAACCATGAATCAGTCCGGCCACTTCGTTATTGAAGTCCGGCAGCGAGGCAAGCGGTAAAACGGGCTGGAGCATAGCAGCAGGTTATTCCAGAGCGGTCAGATCCACAGCGTGCGACAGGGATGTTGCAGCAAGATGACACCGTTGGTTCGCCATCATCATTCTGTCATACAAACCCCGTATCACACTGGAAGTCAAAGGGTGCCGTTCGAGCATCGTGATTTAACACCGAGGTGTTTTATGGCTGAAAACAGTTTCCCTGCATCAACCTCCTCGTCCCACAGCGGACGCCCGAACCTTAACCGCGGCAACGGTCCGGCTTCACGTCTGATCTTTGTCCTACTGCTGATTGCCGGCCTGCTGTATGCCGGCATCAATCTGTTTAATGACGTTGAAGAGACCGGCGCACCGGTCACCAGCTATACGCCGTTCCTGCTGCTTGGCGTCGCGCTGATCATCGCGCTCGGCTTTGAATTTGTGAACGGTTTCCACGATACTGCCAACGCCGTCGCCACGGTGATTTATACCCATTCGCTGTCACCCGGCGCGGCGGTGATGTGGTCGGGTTTCTGTAACTTTCTTGGCGTGCTGCTTTCCAGCGGCGTGGTGGCATTTGGCATTATCTCGCTGCTGCCAGTTGAGCTGATTCTGCAAGCGGGCAGCGGCCACGGCTTTGCCATGGTTTACGCCCTGCTGTTCTCGGCGATTATCTGGAACCTGGGCACCTGGTATCTTGGCTTGCCGGCTTCGTCATCCCATACGCTGATCGGTTCGATCATCGGCGTGGGCGTGGCGAACGCCTTGCTGCATGGCCGCAGCGGCACCAGCGGGGTCGATTGGGATCAGGCGATTAAAGTGGGCTACGCGCTGCTGCTGTCGCCGGTGGTCGGCTTTATCTGCGCCGGGTTACTGCTGCTGGCGATGAAAGCGTTTATCCGCAATCGCCAACTGTATGAAGCACCCAAAGGCAATCTGCCACCGCCGGTATGGATTCGCGGTTTGCTGATTCTCACCTGCACCGGCGTCTCGTTTGCGCACGGCTCGAATGACGGGCAGAAAGGCATGGGCTTAATCATGCTGATTCTGGTCGGCACCATGCCGATTGCCTACGCCCTGAACCGCTCGCTGCCGCCGGAGCAAATTCCGCGCGTCGCCGCCTTAACCCAGGTAACCGAACAGCAGCTGCTGACGCTGCAACCGGCGCCCGCCGCAATGCCTGTCCCGCGCGAGGTGCTAACCGAATTCGTGCGCACCAGCCAAAACCGTCCGCAGGTACTGCCCGCGCTCGGCATGATGCTGGGCGATATCGGTGAGCAGATTCGCCGCTATGGCGCGGTGGAGAACATCCCGGCGCAGGCGGTGACCAACACGCGCAACGACATGTATCTGGCCTCCGAAACCATTAAGCATCTGCAAACGGCCAAGGTCGCGCTGCCGGAAGAGACTGCGCGCAACCTGGCGGCGGTGAAGAAAGAGCTGGATGCTGCCACGCGCTTTATCCCGATGTGGGTGAAAGTGGTGGTGGCGATTGCGCTGGGCCTCGGCACCATGGTCGGCTGGCGCCGCATTGTGGTGACCGTGGGTGAGCGCATTGGCAAAACCCACCTGACCTACGCGCAGGGTGCCAGCGCCGAGCTGGTGGCGATGGCCACCATCGGCGCGGCCGACGCATTTGGCCTGCCGGTCTCCACCACCCATGTGCTCTCTTCGGGCGTCGCCGGATCAATGGCCGCCAACCGTTCAGGCCTGCAACTCTCGACCCTCCGCAATCTGGCGATGGCATGGGTGCTGACGCTGCCGGTTTCCGTGTTACTTTCGGGGCTGCTTTACGCCCTGTTTATCCACCTGTAATGGGAGAAAATGATGGCGACACACGATAACAGCTTCCACAGCGAGACCTTTAACCAGCGTCTGCTGCAGGAGTTTTACGACAGCTACGACGAAGAGCTGGAGATGGAGCTGGATGACCTGCGTTTTAACGATAGCGCTGCGCCACAGGACGATAGCGATAAGGCGTTCCGTCGCCGCTATTTCCGCGAACTGCTGCATCTGCAGGGCGAGCTGGTGAAGCTACAGGATTGGGTGATGCGTACCGGTCATCGCGTGGTGATTCTGTTTGAAGGCCGCGATGCGGCGGGCAAAGGCGGCGTGATCAAACGTATCACCCAGCGCCTCAATCCGCGCACCTGCCGCGTGGCCGCCCTGCCCGCGCCCAACGATCGTGAAAAAACCCAATGGTATTTTCAGCGCTATATCGCTCACCTGCCCGCCGCCGGTGAGATCGTGATGTTTGACCGCAGCTGGTACAACCGTGCGGGCGTTGAGCGCGTAATGGGATTCTGCAACGAAGATGAAGTGGAGGAGTTTTACCGCAGCGTGCCCGAGTTCGAAAAAATGCTGACGCGCAGCGGCATCCAGATCATCAAATATTGGTTCTCCATTACCGATGAAGAGCAGGAGCTGCGCTTCCTTAGCCGCATCCACGATCCGCTCAAACAGTGGAAACTGAGCCCCATGGATCTCGAAAGCCGTCGCCGCTGGGAAGATTACACCGAGGCGAAAGAGGAGATGCTGGAGCGCACCAACATTGCCGAAGCGCCGTGGTGGGTGGTACAGGGCGTGGATAAGAAGCGCGCGCGCCTCAACTGCATCAGCCATCTGCTGCAGCAAATGCCGTACGAAGAGAGTGAAGCCAAACCGATTATGTTACCGACGCGCGAACGTTCTGAAGACTATCGTCGCGCGCCGGTGCCCGAGCACATGGTGGTGCCCGAAAAATATTAATGACTCGTTTGCACGGCTGCCTGGCGGCCGTGCTGCAGTTGCAGACGCAGCGTCAGCGCAAACGCGCCCAGCACCATCAGCGCCGCCGCCAGATAGACCGACTGCATGCCCCAATGTCCAATCAATAAACCCGCTACCGGCCCGGTTAATCCCAGCCCTAAATCGAGAAAGGCTGAATAGGTGCCAAGCGCCGAACCTTGATCCTGCTGCTGCACTCGCTTCACCGCTTCGACGCCAAGCGCCGGGAACACCAGCGAGAAACCGCCGCCGGTAAGGAATGCCCCTAAATCTACCAGCCACACGCTATCGGCTTGCCAAATCAGCAGTAATCCGGCGCACTCCAGCACGAACGACACCAGCGCCACTTTCAGGCCACCAAAGCGGGTGATGTAGCGACCAAAACCGAGGCGCACGATCACAAAACCGAGGCTAAACAAGGTGAGCGCGAACGCCGCCCCGCTCCAGTCACGGCTGGCAAAATAGAGGGTGATAAAGGTGGAGATGACGCCGAAACCGATGGTGCCAAAGCCCAGCGCCAGACCAAACATCCACACGCGGCTGACCACGCGATGAAACGGAATACGCACGCCCGCGGTGACGTTGACGCCCGCTTTGCGGCTCGCCATCCAGAAACCGACAATGCCCATGATCGCCACCAAACCGGCAAAGCCGCTGATGCCGAACCACTGATTAAGCAGCACGCCGAGCGGCGCACCGATCGCCATGGCGAAATAGGTGGCAACGCCGTTCCACGAGATGACGCGCGCGGTTTGCAGCGGGCCGACAATATTCATACCCCACAACGTGGAGCCGGTGCTGCTGAAGCTTTCGCCCACGCCGAGGAACAGCCGCCCCGCCGCCAGCAGCGCCAGGCTCAGCATCGGCACATCGCTGCACAGGGCGGCGATAATCGACAACACGCCGCTCATACCGCAGAACACCAATCCCATCATCACCACGCGCTTTGGACCAAAGCGATCCGCCAGACGACCGGAGTGCGGGCGACTGAGTAGCGTGGCGAAGTATTGCAGACTGATGATTAATCCGGCGATGAATGAACTGAATCCAAGCTGGTTATGCACAAATCCCGGCAGCACCGCGAGCGGCAACCCCACCGAAAGGTAGCAAAAGAAGGTGAAGACAATGACGGAGAGAATACGTTTATTTAACTGAGCGTTACTCAGTACAGCGGCGTCAGACATGGAAGGTGGCGTCGGGAACGGTGGCGAAATTGAGTCGTCACTATAACCTTAGCCTGCTAATAGATCGCGGATTTTTTAGTTATAAAGTTTTAATCAGGTTCAGGAAATAATGAACACACATTTCGTAGCGGCGCGATTTATCGCGCAATAAATTGCGCCGCTACGAAATGTGCATAATGTGAGTTAAACGGCAATTGCCGACGCATGCCGCTCAATCGCCGTGGCGATTTCGGCGGAGACTTTGAGGGTGCGGACTTCACTGAATAAGCCATCGGCTTCGTGATACGCCTTGCGCAGATAGCCCAGCCACTGCTTGATGCGTGCCACATGATACATGCCGGTATCGCCCTGCTTCTCCAGCTGGGTGTACTTCAGCAGCAAAGCGACAACGTCAGGCCATGCCATCGGCGCTTCGTTGTACTTCACCACGCGCGCCAGATTCGGCACGTTGAGTGCACCGCGTCCAATCATCACCGCGTCACAGCCGGTAATGCGCATGCAATCCTGTGCGTCCTGCCAGTTCCAGATTTCACCGTTGGCAATCACCGGAATGCGCAGACGCTGGCGAATTTCGCCAATCGCCTGCCAGTTAATACTTTCGGCGCGATAGCCATCTTCTTTGGTACGGCCGTGCACCACTAGCTCACTGGCACCGGCTTGCTGCACGGCATCGGCGATTTCAAAGCGACGACCGCCGGAATCCCAGCCTAAGCGCACTTTCACCGTCACCGGCAGATGATCCGGCACCGCTTCACGCATCGCTTTCGCACCGCGATAGATCAGTTCGGGATCTTTCAACAAGGTGGCGCCGCCGCCGCTGCCGTTCACCAGCTTCGACGGACAACCGCAGTTGAGGTCAACGCCCCAGGAACCGAGTTCCACCGCGCGCGCAGCGTTCTCCGCCAGCCACTCAGGATATTGCCCAAGCAGTTGCATACGAACGCGCGTGCCTGACGGCGTGCGGCTGTGGTTATGCAGCTCAGGACACAAACGATAGAAGGATTTTACCGGCAGCAGCTGATCGACCACGCGCAAAAACTCGGTCACGCATAAGTCATAATCATTCACCCCAGAGAGCAGCTCACGCACCAGCGAATCGAGCACGCCCTCCATCGGCGCCAGCAAAACCCTCATAGCGTTAGGCGTTCCCGGTTTTCTTCGGTGCCGGACGACGACGACCGCTGTTCGCCGCTGGCGCAGCCTGGCTCGCGCCCTGCGCTGGACGACGCGCTGAACGCGCTTCACCCTGCGGACGTGGCGCATTGCCGCTGTGCGGACGCGAGACGTTGCCGCCCTGACCGCGACCCTGGCCTTGACCACGTCCCTGGCCCTGACCACGACCGCCGCCCTGCTGCTGACGACCGTTCTGAATCGGCTCGGCTTTGATGCTTGGATCGACTTCGAAACCTGGCAGCTCGATACGCGGGATTTCACGCTTCAGCAGACGCTCGATATCGCGCAGCAGTTTGTGTTCATCCACGCACACCAGCGACAGTGCTGCGCCGGTAGCGGCTGCACGACCGGTACGACCGATACGGTGCACATAGTCTTCCGCCACGTTCGGCAGCTCGTAGTTCACTACGTGCGGCAGCTCTTCGATGTCGAGGCCGCGCGCCGCGATGTCGGTTGCCACCAACACGCGAATGCCGCCGGATTTGAAGTCAGCCAATGCGCGGGTACGTGCACCCTGGCTCTTATTACCGTGGATAGCGGCGGCGGTAATGCCGTCTTTATTCAGCTGCTCAGCCAGGTGGTTGGCGCCGTGTTTAGTACGGGTGAACACCAGCACTTGCTGCCAGTTATCACGACCAATCATCAGCGACAGCAGTTCCCGCTTGCGCTTCTTATCAACAAAATGGACCTGTTGTGAAACCTGCTCAGACGCGGTGTTGCGACGCGCCACTTCAACCTGCTCTGGGTTGGTGAGCAGTTTTTCCGCCAGGGTTTTGATCTCGTCAGAGAAAGTCGCGGAGAACAGCAGGTTCTGACGCTTGGCGGGCAGACGTGCCAGCACGCGACGGATGTCATGGATGAAGCCCATATCGAGCATACGATCCGCTTCATCCAGCACGAGGATTTCGACCTGCGACAGATCGACCGCATTCTGATGCGCCAGATCGAGCAGACGGCCCGGTGTCGCCACCAGCACGTCAACGCCGCCGCGCAGTTTCATCATCTGCGGGTTGATGCTCACGCCGCCGAAAACCACCAGCGAACGGATATCCAGATATTGGCTGTATTCGCGCACGTTCTCGCCAACCTGAGCCGCCAGCTCGCGGGTCGGGGTGAGAATCAACGCACGTACCGGACGACGGCCACGCGCCGTGGACGGTTTCGCCGTGAGACGCTGCAGCAACGGCAGCGTAAAGCCGGCGGTTTTACCCGTACCGGTTTGGGCGCTCGCCAGCAGGTCACGACCAGCCAGCACCACAGGAATCGCCTGACGCTGAATCGGCGTCGGCTCTTGGTAGCCTTGTTCTGCTACCGCACGCAAAATATCGGCACTTAAGCCGAGAGAGTCAAATGACATGCAGGTGTATTACTCCGAACCGTCCTGACCGCCGTTAGCGGTGTAGTTTTCAGGAGGGATATGACGCAAGCGCGGGGCTCACGTGTGAAAAGGGCACAAACTACCATGCGTAAGGGCGCGAGTTTAGCAGCTTTCCGCGTTGACAGCATCCATAAAAAAAGGAGCCGCATGCGGCTCCTCTTCGTCTGGTCCGCATCGCTGCGGACATCAATCGATCAACTGCGCTTCTTCTCGATGCGCTGCACCGGCTCTTTTGCCAGCAGCGAAACCAGCGCCGGTCCGACTAACATCACCACGCCGAGGATACCAATCAGCAGGTTGTTGTGGATAAAGCGGGAGATCAGGAACAGCGTTAACATCGCTGCGCCAAAGTAGTAAGTGGTGGTCACCTCTTCGAGGGAATCACCCATTCTACGTAAACGGGCACTACGCTGCATGACCAGCATGGTAATAAATACCACCGCATAAGCTGCCACCAGGGTACTGCTCACTTCAACCAGCGCCCTATGTTTCCAGCCCCAAACCAATGCGGCAATCACCAATAGGTGCATTGCAATGTGCAAACAGGTTTGTCCGGTAACAATCTGAACACGATTAGACCATTTCATTCTCTTCTCCTGGCAGACCCAACAGGTCGCCCAAGTGTATCTGGCTGGAGGCCAGACGAACGTCCTCAATGTAAAGCAAATTTCGGATTACGCCCTAATTTTCTGCCCTTAACACCCTTCATTTGTGACAAAGACTACACTTTGTGCTGTTGATGATGAAAAGGAGCGCGTCGCAGTATGCCACAAAATAAGCAAGGATTTTCATTTAAAGTCCTGACGATCAATACCCACAAGGGGTTCACCAGCTTTAATCGTCGCTTTATCCTGCCGGAATTGCGCGACGCTGTCCGCGCAACATCAGCGGATATTGTCTTCCTGCAAGAGGTGATGGGCACCCACGCTATCCATTCGCTGCACATCGAAAACTGGCCGGAAACCTCACATTATGAGTTTCTGGCCGATACCATGTGGGACGATTTTGCCTATGGCCGAAACGCCGTTTATCCCGAGGGACACCATGGGAACGCGATATTGTCACGTTTCCCGATTATTGAATATGAAAACCGCGACATTTCTGTCGCCGGAACGGAGAAACGCGGCATGTTGCACTGCCAAATCCGTCTGCCGGATCGTGCCGAGCCGCTGCATGTGTTTTGCGTGCATCTGGGGCTGAAAGAGAAGCATCGTCAGGCGCAGATGAAGATGATGTGCGACATCATTGATGCGCTGCCGCCGGATGCGCCGCTGGTGGTGGCCGGTGATTTTAACGACTGGCAGGTGCGCGCGAATCGTTTTCTCAAGCGTGCTGCTGGGCTGGAAGAAGTGTTCAGCATGAAAAACGGCCGCCCCGCTCGCACCTTTCCGGCCCGTTTCCCCCTGCTCAGGCTCGATCGTATCTACATCCGTAACGCTACGGTGAGCAAGCCTTGGGCGTTACCGGTGAAACCCTGGTCCCACCTGTCCGATCACGCGCCGTTAGCGGTGGAGATTTTCTTATGAGTTTTAGTTGGCGCGACGGTAATCAGCTCCGTCTGTTAGAAAATGGTGACCAATTTTTTCCGCGCGTTTTAGGCGCTATTCAGCGGGCCGAGCGCACGCTGCTGCTGGAAACCTTTATCCTGTTCGAGGATGAAGTCGGTACCGATCTGCATGAAGCCTTGCTGCAGGCAGCCCAGCGCGGCGTGAAAATTGAAGTGATGGTGGATGGCTACGGCTCACCGGATTTGTCGGACAGGTTTGTCGATAGCCTGACGGCGGCGGGTGTGCGCTTTATCTATTACGATCCCCGTCCGCTGGTGCTCGGCATGCGTACCAATGTGTTCCGCCGCCTGCATCGCAAAATTGTGGTGATCGATGAGGTGATCGCCTTCGTGGGTGGCATTAACTTCTCTGCCGAACACAACACCGATTACGGCGCGCAGTCCAAGCAGGATTATGCGGTGGAAGTGAAAGGTCCCGTGGTGCTGGATATCACGCAATATGTTCAGCAGCAGATGGGCAGCGAACAGCACACGCGGCGCTGGTGGGGCGGACGATCGCATCGTCCGGCGGTCAACGCCATGCCTGGCGAGGCGCAGGTGCTATTTGTCTATCGCGATAACGATGAGCACCGCGACGATATCGAGCAGCATTATCTCGCCATGCTGCGCAAGGCGAAGAAGGATGTGATTATTGCCAACGCCTACTTCTTCCCGGGCTATCGCCTGCTGCGTGAGATGCGCAGCGCGGCCCAACGCGGCGTGCGCGTCAGACTGATTGTGCAAGGCGAACCCGACATGCCGATCGTTAAAGTGGGCGCCGAGCTGCTGTACAACTATCTGGTCGATGGCGGCGTAGAGGTGTATGAATATTGCCGCCGCCCGCTGCACGGTAAAATCGCGGTGCAAGATGAACAGTGGTCAACGGTGGGATCGAGCAACCTCGATCCGCTGAGCCTATCGCTCAACCTGGAAGCGAATTTGATGGTTCACGATCGCGCCTTCAATCAGACGTTGCGTGAAAATCTTGAACTGCTGTTGCAACACGATTGCGTGCGGGTAGAAGATGACAAGCTGCCGCCGCGCAACTGGTGGCAGCTCACTAAAGGCATCATTGTGTTCCACTTTTTACGCCACTTTCCGGCCATCGCCGGTTGGCTGCCTGCACATACGCCGCGCCTGTCACAGGTTGCTCCGCCCGTCCAACCCGAAATGGAAACGCAGGATCGGGTCGAAACTGACAATCCAGGAGCAAAACCCTAATGTCGAAAAAGAATCCGCGCTGGCAACTGGCGAAGAAAATCCTCACCTGGCTGTTTTTTATCGCAGTAATTGTGCTGCTGGTGGTCTATGCGCGCAAGGTGAACTGGGAAGATGTTTACACCGTCATCGTCGGCTACAACCGTTACGTGGTGCTCAGCGCTGCCGCGCTGGTGGTGGTGAGTTATCTGACCTACGGATTGTACGATTTGATTGGCCGCGCCTACTGCGGCCATAAGTTGGCAAAGCGTCAGGTAATGCTGGTGTCGTTTATCTGCTATGCCTTCAACCTGACGCTCAGTACCTGGGTTGGCGGCGTGGCAATGCGCTATCGACTTTATTCCCGGCTTGGCTTACCCGGCAACACCATCACGCGCATCTTCTCGCTAAGTATCGCCACCAACTGGCTTGGCTACATTTTACTGGCCGGCGTGGTATTTTCGGCCGGCATGGTGCCAATCCCTTCCGGTTGGTTCATTGGTGAAACCACGCTGCGCATCATTGGTGCGGCGTTACTGGTGGTAGTCGCCATCTATTTGTGGGCCTGTGCTTTCTCGAAGAAGCGGCGCTGGACGGTGAAAGGCCAGCATCTGCAGCTGCCTTCACTGCGCATGGCGCTGTTCCAGTTTGCGGTATCCTGCGCCAACTGGATGGTGATGGGGATGATTATCTGGCTGCTGCTGGCGCGCCAGGTGGATTACCCCATCGTGCTGGGCGTGCTGTTAATCAGCAGCATCGCCGGGGTGATTATTCATATTCCGGCCGGGATTGGCGTGCTCGAAGCGGTTTTCCTGGCGCTGCTGAGTGGGCAACATGCTTCTCACGGCACCATTATCGCGGCGCTGCTGGCCTATCGCGTACTCTATTTCATCCTCCCCTTGCTGGTGGCGCTGGTGCTCTATTTGTGGCTGGAGAGTCGCGCGAAGCATTTGCGGCAGAAGAATGAGCAGAAGATGGAAAAATCGGTTTCGCGTTAAAGATCATCGTAGGGTCGGCATTGATGCCGACCTGGTCGCCATGAATGGCGACCCTACGAAGATATGCGAGGTTTAACGGCGGTTGCCGAAGATGCGTAACAGCATCAGGAACAGGTTGATGAAGTCGAGATACAGCGTTAACGCGCCCATAATTGAGGTGCGACGCAGGTTCTCTTTGTCGTTCACATTGATGTTCTCGCCAATCGCTTTCAGCTTCTGCGTGTCATAGGCGGTTAAACCCACAAACACCACCACGCCGATATAGGTAATCGCCCACATCAACGCCGGGCTTTTCAGCCAGAAGTTCACCAGTGACGCCAGCAGAATACCAATCAGCGCCATAAACAGCAGGCTGCCAAAGCGGCTCAGGTCGCGCTTAGTGGTGTAGCCGTAGAAGCTCATCGCCCCGAACATTCCGGCCGTTACAAAGAAAGTGCTGGCAATGGATGAATAGGTGTAGACGAGGAAAATACTCGCCATGGTTAAGCCGGTCAGCGCCGAATAAAGCATAAACAGTGCGGTGGCAACCGCCCCGCTCAGACGATGCACCATGCCCGACAGCACAAACACCACCGCCAGCTGGGCGATGATCAGGCCGAAGAAGGTGATGCGGTTGGCAAACACCAGTTCCATTACTGCAGGTGTGCGGGCCGCAAACCACGAAACAAACGCGGTGAGCAGCAAGCCGCAGGTCATCCAGCCATACACCTGCGCCATGTAGGTCTGCAGCGAGGTGGATGCCTGCTGCACGATTGAATCATTACGTGGATATCGATCCATGAAGCGCCTCATTAAATGTTAGACAAACTCTGTAAGTTTGGAGTGTACACCCGTTTGCGTCAACGGCGCGTCAAGCACTGTTGATAGCGGCTGTTAACACGTTGGGCAAACCAGGCGGTGGTCAGGTTACGGGTGATTTTTGGACTTTCCAGTTTGATACCCGGCAGCATCTCACGCGGCACACGTTTTCCGGCCATCTTATCGGCGAGAATAAACGTCTGTTTCCACAGCGTGCTGCTGGCGAAGTCGGCGCTATCGCCCTTCTCCAGATCGCGGCGAATTTCGCGATTGCTCATATCCAATTGCTTACTCAGGCTGCGCACCGCCAGTTCGGTAGAACCGGCTTGCTCGCTGCCATAGACGATCAGATCGCCATCCAGTGCCAGTTTAATGCCGCTGGCGCGGGCGATCGCGGCCTGGAAAGCGGCATTACGGCTAGCGTACCAGCCAGCGTTGAAGTCTGCGAAGCGATACAGCGGCTGACTGTAATCGGCCGGATAGCCCAGTAAATGCAGCGTACCGAAGTAGATGCCTCCGCGTCGCGTGAACACTTCGCGACGAATCGATCCGTCCACTGCATACGGATAACCTTTCGCATGCGCTTCGGCAAACTCAATGCTGACCTGCATCGGGCCGCCGGTATGAATCGGGTTGAGGTTACCAAACAGCTTCTGCCCCATCGGCACCATATCGATAAAATCATCGAAGATGGCGCTCAGCTCTTTTTCGCTGCGCACCTTATCCAGCCGCGCCGCATAGCTTTCACCGTTCGGCGATTTGATCAGCAGCGCGGTACGCACCAGAAATGCCGGCACATGCACCTTCGCGGCGCGGCGATCGATTTCGCCCCAGGCGATTTTAGGTAGCCCCGGCACTTCCGCGTCAGCGCTGAAGTTAGATTCCTGGTCGGTGACGGCAATCACCGCGCAGATATTGCTGGCGCTGGCATCGATCTGCTGCACGCGGAATGCGGTATAGATATCGTCGGCCCAGGCTGATTTTTGTTTCACGTCGCTGGGTAACAACTGCTGGATCTGGCTTTTGACATCGGCGGGCTGACGCGCCGGCGCCTGCGGCTCTTTTTTGCTGCTACAACCGGCCAGCACTAGCGCAGCCAGCAATGCTGCGCCTTTTATCATCTTCGTGGTTTTCATCCTGCTCCCTGACGCCAACAAAAACCGTACCTTAACGTTTTCAGTGGCCTGCCGCTATCGGAGCGGGAGGATTTTGCGCGCTAGCTCCAGCGCTCGGCAGCTTGATGATCGCTATCGCGGGCATCCACCCAACGATCACCTTCTGCGGTGGCTTCCCGCTTCCAGAACGGCGCGCGGGTTTTCAGGTAATCCATGATGAACTCGGTGGCGGCGAAGGCGTTGCCGCGATGGGCGCTGCTGACGCCGACAAACACGATTTCATCGCCGGGAAACAGTTCGCCGACGCGGTGAATTACCGTCACCTGCTGTAGCGCCCAGCGCTGACGTGCCTCCGTGACGATATCCGCCAGCGCTTTCTCCGTCATGCCGGGATAGTGTTCCAACGTCAGCGCCGCCACAGCGTCGCCGAGATTGTGATTGCGCACTTTACCGGTGAAGGTCACCACCGCGCCATCGCTGTCATCAGCCGAGAGTTTTTCATACTCATCACCGACGTTGAAAGGTGCTGTACCCACCCGAATCCGCGTCTCCATCATCAGCCTCCGGTAACCGGTGGGAAGAACGCCACTTCATCACCCGCACGCAGCGGATGGCTCATTGGCACCAGCGTTTGATTGACTGCGGCCAGCAGTTTTCCCGATTCCAGCGCCAGCGCCCAGCGATCGCCCTTCCCGGCTAACGCCGCACGCAGCGTGGCAACATCGGCGTATTCTGGCGCCAGTTCCAGCGTGCTGATACCGGTTAATTCGCGCACCTGGGCAAAAAACAGCACCTTAATCATGGCTCACCACCTTGAAATCACCGGATTTTCCGCCGCTTTTGCTCAGCAAACGCAGTTGGTCGATGACGATATCCTTCTGCACCGCTTTGCACATGTCATAGATTGTGAGCGCCGCAACGGACGCCGCGGTCAACGCTTCCATTTCGACGCCGGTTTTCCCGCTCAGGCGGCAAAGCGAGGTCACCCGCACGCGGTTGTGTTCCGGTTCGGCAATTAAGGTCACTTCCACTTTGCTCAACATCAGCGGATGGCACAGCGGAATCAGTTCCCAGGTACGTTTCGCCGCCTGAATGCCGGCGATACGTGCGGTGGCGAACACGTCACCTTTGTGGTGGCTGCCGTCGATAATCATCTGCAGCGTTTCGGCGCTCATCAGCACCAGCGCTTCGGCCTGGGCTTCACGCACCGTTTCGGTTTTGCCAGAGACATCCACCATGTGGGCTTCGCCAGCGGCATTGATATGCGTTAAGGATGACATGCTTACAACTTCTTCAAATGAGAGACAAAATTACACGGACGCGTACGCGCATCCAGCTGATCTTCAATAATGCGTTCCCAGCCGCTGCGGCAAGCGTTGGTCGATCCCGGCACGGCAAAAATCAGCGTCTGATTGGCCAAACCGGCGACAGCACGCGACTGCAGCGTCGAGCTGCCAATCTCTTCATAGGAGATCATGCGAAACAGCTCACCAAAGCCTTCGATTTCGCGATCAAACAGCGGCAGCAAGGCTTCAGGCGTGCTGTTTTTGCTGTTAAAACCGGTGCCGCCATTGACGATCACCACCTGCACATCGTCGCTGGCGATCCAGCGCGATACCGTGGCGCGAATGCGATAGCGGTTGTCCGGCACCAGCGCGCGGTCCACCACCTGATGCCCGGCTTCTGCCAGGGCTTCACGCAGGAAATCGCCGGAGGTGTCATTGCTGGCATCGCGGCTGTCAGAGACGGTCATCACCGCCACATTTAAGGCGACAAATTCGCCGGAAGGTTTACCCATGGCCGTAACTCCTGTGTTTAGCCACCAATAAAGGAGAGGTTTTGCGTGATGCCGGTATTGCCCTGATGCAGGAAATGCGTCTGCTTTTTCTGCCCAAGGCTATGCGCAATGCGCGCCTGCAACTCCGCTTGCTGATCGTCAGACGCCAGCAGATCGCGTAGCGACACGCCGCCATCGCCGAACAGACACAGATGCAGGTTGCCCAGCGCCGAAACGCGCAGGCGGTTGCAGCTGGCGCAGAAATCTTTCTCGTACGGCATGATCAGGCCCACTTCGCCCTGATAGTCGGGATGACGAAACACCTGCGCCGGACCGTCGCTGCGGCCACGTGGCTGGCGCTGCCAGCCCTGCATGATCAGCTGATCGCGAATCACTTCACCGGAGATGTGATGACGGCGAAACAGATCGCTGCCATCGCCGGTTTCCATTAGCTCGATAAAGCGTAGTTGAATCGGCCGCAGGCGCAGCCATTCAAGGAAGGTGCTGAGGCTATGGCTGTTCACATCACGCATCAGCACGCTGTTGACTTTCACTTTCTCGAAACCGGCATCAAAAGCGGCATCAATTCCCGCCATCACCTCGGCAAATTTGTCCTGTCCGGTAATGGCGTGAAACTGGCGCGCATCGAGGCTATCGACGCTGACGTTAATATGGGTGAGGCCGGCTGCGCGCCAGGCACGTACATCGCGCGCCATGCGGTAACCGTTGGTGGTCATCGCAATCTGGCGGATGGCGTCGTTTTCGCGCACTGCCGCGATAATGTCGGTAAAATCACGGCGCATGGAGGGCTCGCCGCCGGTCAGACGCACTTTTTCGGTGCCCGCGGCCGCAAAGGCACGCGTCACGCGACGAATCTCATCCAGCGAGAGAAAGCTCTTGTTGTGCGTTCCGTTCGGCTTGTAGCCGTTCGGCAAGCAGTAGGTACAACGGAAGTTACACACATCCGTGACCGACAGGCGCAGATAGTAAAAGCTGCGCGCGTAGGCATCTGTAAATTGTGGCACCTGAACACCTTTCCAAAGTCGGGAGATGCAGTCATTTCTTTCTGCACCCTGGCAGCTCAAGGCTGCGGCCTGCATTCCATATCATTAACGACTTAGGAAACCAGGCTTGGGAGTTTGTTGTCATTGTGGACAACACGGTTAAAACGAATGGTAGCGCGATTAGCGATTAGCATCCATCAGTGAATTTCGCTATATATATTGATACATAACGTATTTTCACCGCATTTTCGCGACAGGATACGGTAAAATATCTCACAGATATTGATGCACATCAGTTCAACTACGCCTCAACGCGAGGACGTCAGCAACAAAGGAGAAACATGAATCGAACCCTGGCAGATTTGGATCGCGTAGTGGCATTGGGTGGCGGACACGGCCTGGGCCGCGTGATGTCAGCATTAGCACCGTTAGGCTCGCGCTTAACCGGCATTGTCACCACCACCGATAATGGCGGTTCTACCGGCCGCATTCGCCGCTCGGAAGGCGGCATTGCCTGGGGTGATATGCGCAACTGCATCAATCAATTGATTACCGAACCTAGCGTAGCGACGGCGATGTTTGAGTATCGCTTTAGCGGTAACGGCGAGTTAGCTGGCCACAACCTTGGCAATCTGATGCTTAAAGCGCTGGATCACCTCAGCGTGAGGCCACTGGAGGCGATTAACATCATTCGCAATCTGCTCAAAGTCGATGCATTTCTTATCCCCATGTCGGAACAGCCGGTCGATCTGGTGGCTCAGGATGGCGAAGGGAATATGGTATACGGCGAAACTGCGATTGATGAAATGAGACAGCCGCCCGAAGAGTTGATGCTGCATCCCAACGTGCAGCCGACGCGTGAAGCGATCGAGGCAATAGGCGAAGCCGACTTGATTCTGATCGGCCCCGGCAGTTTTTACACCAGCCTGATGCCCATTTTGTTGATGGAAGATATGGCGCGTGCGCTGCGTCGCACGCCTGCCACCATGGTATTTATCGGCAATCTTGGCCGCGAATTGAGCCCGGCAGCCGCCAGTCTGAATGTCGCGGATAAGCTAGCGATCATGGAAAAAGCCATTGGCAAGCGGGTGATTGATGCGATTGTCGTCGGGCCGTCAGCGGATATTGCCGGTGTGGAACAACGCTTAATCATTCGCGAACCGCTGGAAGCCGCCGATATTAAATATCGACACGACCGCCAGCTGCTGCGCATCGCGCTAGAACACGCGATTCAAGCGGTTTAGCTTCCAGGTGCGCATTTATGCGCACCCTACGCAGGCACTACGAAGCAGCAATAAACAGTTCGCGCAGCTGATGTAACTGATCGCGCACGCTGGCCGCCTCTTCGAACTCCAGATTTTGCGCATGCTGCTGCATCTGCCCTTCCAGCTCGTGAATTTTCTTCTGCATCGCCTGTGGCGTAAGCGCCATGTAGTTGGCTTCTGCTTCTGCCGCAGTGCGCGAGGCGGTTTTGCCTTTGCCGCGCGTTTTTACCACATTTTTGCCGAGCTCAAGAATATCAGTGATCTTCTTGTTGAGCCCTTGCGGCACGATACCGTTCTCTTCGTTGTATTTTTGCTGCTTCTCGCGACGGCGCTCGGTTTCGCCCATCGCGCGCTCCATCGACGGGGTAATTTTGTCGGCGTAGAGAATCGCCCGGCCGTTGATGTTACGCGCGGCGCGGCCGATGGTCTGAATCAGGGAGCGCTCAGAACGCAGGAAGCCCTCTTTATCGGCATCCAGAATCGCCACCAGCGACACTTCCGGCATGTCTAACCCTTCACGCAGCAAGTTAATGCCGACCAGCACATCAAATTCGCCGAGGCGCAAATCGCGGATGATCTCCATACGCTCTACGGTATCGATATCAGAGTGCAGATAGCGCACCTTCTCGCCGTGCTCTACCAGATATTCGGTGAGATCTTCCGCCATGCGCTTGGTCAGCACCGTAACCAGCACGCGCTCGTTAATCTCCACACGCTTGCGGATTTCTGACAGCAGATCGTCGACCTGCGTCGCCACCGGACGCACTTCGAGAATCGGATCGAGCAGGCCGGTTGGACGCACCAGCTGATCGATCACTTCGCTGCCCGATTTTTCCAGCTCGTAGTTGCCCGGTGTCGCCGAGACATAAATGGTTTGCGGCGCTGAAGCCTCAAACTCTTCAAACTTCATCGGGCGGTTATCCAGCGCCGACGGCAAGCGGAAGCCATACTCCACCAGCGTCTCTTTACGCGCCCGGTCGCCGCGATACATGCCGCCAATCTGCGGAATGGTCACGTGCGATTCATCGACCACCAGCAAACCATCTGCCGGTAAGTAATCAAACAGGGTCGGCGGCGGCTCGCCCGGTCCACGGCCAGAAAGATAGCGCGAGTAGTTTTCGATACCGGAGCAGTAACCCAGCTCGTTCATCATCTCTAAATCGAACTGGGTACGCTGAGAAATGCGCTGCTCTTCCAGCAGCTTATTGTTCTCCAGCAGCACCTTACGGCGATCCACCAGCTCAACTTTGATATCTTCCATCGCCTGCAGAATGCGCTCGCGCGGCGTCACGTAGTGCGTTTTGGGATAGACGGTAAAGCGTGGAATGACGGAGTCAATCTGGCCGGTGAGCGGATCGAACAGCGACAACCGCTCAACTTCTTCGTCAAATAGCTCAATACGCAGCGCAATATCGTCCGATTCGGCCGGAAACACATCAATCACTTCACCGCGTACGCGGAAAGTCCCGCGCTGGAAAGCCTGATCGTTGCGCGCATATTGCAGCTCCGCCAGACGACGCAAAATGCTGCGCTGATCGATAATCATGCCGCGCGTTAAGTGCAGCATCATTTTTAAATAGAGGTCTGGATCGCCCAAACCGTAGATGGCAGAAACCGAGGCCACCACAATCACATCACGACGCTCGAGCAGCGCTTTGGTGGCCGAGAGACGCATCTGCTCAATGTGTTCATTCACCGACGCATCTTTCTCAATAAAGGTGTCAGAGCTCGGCACATAGGCTTCAGGCTGATAGTAATCGTAGTAAGAGACGAAAAACTCCACCGCGTTATCCGGGAAGAACTCCTTCATCTCGCCATACAGCTGCGCTGCCAGGGTTTTATTCGGCGCCAGCACCATGGTCGGCCGATTGAGGTCAGCTATCACGTTCGCCACGGTAAAGGTTTTACCTGAGCCGGTTACGCCCAACAGCGTTTGATGCGCGAGCCCATCCTCAAGGCCCTCTTCAAGGCGGCGAATGGCCTCAGGTTGATCGCCTGAAGGCTTGAAAGCGGAGTTGAGTTTAAAGGCTTTGCTCATGTTTTGGCGGTTCCAGCAGATGAAGTCGGCGGGCAGGCTGCTAATTCTACTCTGCTATGGCGAATTTGCCAGAAAAAAATACTGGACATAATCACAGTAACCTTGCACGATTATGGCACGTGCCGATGATTTTCTTCAGTGCAATTTATGCGGCAACCAGCAAGCTGTTGTTGCGCAATGTTATCCCCAAAGGGAGGACGCTTTTAACATTTGTCAATAGAGTGTCATTAAATTGCAGTCTGATGACAAGGCAGATAAATCGCATGCTTGATTTTAGTTAACCTGCTGTTTTAATTAAATTTCACCTAAAAGCCCAGATTCTCATCATAATGTATGAAGGCCGCGAATTTACTCGCTTGCGCCCGGTTTTCAGTCGCTAATGCACAAGGTTATCCACAGTAATGGTGGATAAGTGAATCCAGCCCCGAGCCCATCAGCTGTGTATAATTTTCTCCCGCGTCTTTTTAAGGGCGAAAAAATTTATTTTCGTATTTATTTTTCTCTCATTGCGTGTCGCATTAACCTCCTCTTTTTGCCCATCAACGGGCGTTTCCGCGTAGAAAAACCCGCCGTTAAGGCCACTTATTTCTTCAGTGCGTGCTTTACGAACGATCAGATGCACCAGAAACGTTGAGCAGTCAGCACCGTCAAAGTGCAGCCGATTTATCACCGTCTGGAATTGTTAAGCGTTACTCAACTTTTAAGCGCTTATTTGCTCGGTTTCAGACGATGACCCGCTTATATCTTTAACCTGGCCTGGGAATTGCAATGATTAGCGGTATGGAGTGACGAGTCCATATCGGCTATTGCCGACGACAATGGTGTCCATCAATCGTGCACGACTGTATGCCAGACGACACAGAGCGGGAGCATTCAGGCTAATAATCTGGAAGGAGTATGTCAGATGCTGAGTTTACGTTCGGTGAATCAGTTTTACGGTCAAAACCACATCCTATGGGATGTGGATCTCGATCTGCCACCCGGCACCTGCACGGGCGTGCTGGGCAGTCCAGGCATGGGCAAAACCACGTTAGTCAACTGCATCATGGGTCGTTTGCCGATTAACAGCGGTTCTATGACCTGGCAGGAGGATGGCTCACCCCCGGAAGATTTGCTGCTGCAGCCCGCGGAGCTGCGCGCCCGCACCGGCATTGGATATGTGCCGCAAGGTCGGCATATCTTCTCGCAGATGAGCGTGGAGGATAACTTACTGATTGCCCTGATGGCGGCACAGGACGATCGCAGCCGCGCCATTCCTGAAATGGTGTTTGATCTGTTTCCTGCGCTCTATTCACTGCGCCATCAACGCAGCGGCGAGTTACCGATGGATCAGCAGCAACATCTGGCGCTGGCGCGCGCGCTGGTGCTGCAACCGAAGCTGGTGATTCTGGATGAGCCGACGGAAGGGATGTCGCCGTGGCTGGAGGAGGAGATGGGCAATCTGATTCGTCGGCTCAACCGGGAATATGGTTTGACGATTCTGCTGCTGGAGCAGCACGTATCCTTCGTTCGTCGCGTCGCCGACTACTTCCTGCTGCTGCATCGCGGACGCAACGTAGCGCACGGCAAAGTGGCGCAGCTGGATGACGTTACCGTGAGTAAGTGGTTAACCGCGACTTAGATATCCAGGTCGCCATAAATGGCGACCTTACAAAACCGCATCAAGCACCGTAGGGTCGCCATTTATGGCGACCTGGTTTATTGCGGTAGTGTCAGATAGCGCCCGCACTCGGCGTGCTGCGCCTCATCAGTAAGATGCGGGATCTCACCCAGCAACGGCGCGTCAATACGTTGTCGCAGCGTGGCGATATATTCCTGATGGCGTTTGCCCGGCGGCTGGATATCATTAGCTATCCAGCCCGCCAGACGTAACCCGCGCGCTTTTACCGCTTCGGCGGTGAGCATCGCATGGTTGATACAGCCTAACTTAACGCCCACCACCAGGATCACCGGCAACTGCTCGGCTTCCACCCAATCGGCGTAAGTTTGCGTCTCAGATAACGGCGTAAACCAACCGCCCGCGCCCTCAACCAATATCCACTCCGCCTGCTGCTCCAGCGCGCGCAAACCCGCTGACAGTGCCGCAAACGCGATCGGCCTGCCCTCTTCCGCACTGATAATATGCGGCGATGTCGGTTCGAGGAACGCCAGTGGATTCACCTGCTCGTAACGCAGCGCCAGGCTGCTGTAGCGCTGCAATGCCAGCGCATCGCTGTTGCGGATGCCGTCCGGCGTCATTTCGCAGCCGGATGCTACCGGCTTGTAACCTGCGGTGCGCAACCCTGCGGCACTGGCTGCCTGCAACAGCGCACCGCTGGCCACGGTTTTGCCTACTTCGGTATCGGTTCCGGTAATAAACCAACGTGTCATTTCGTTAAAACTCCATACATCAGGTGATAGCTGAGGCGATATCCGGCCTGATCCTGCGGCCAATACTGTTCAAGTTGAGCTAACTGGGAACGCGTCACTGCGCTGGCGCCGCGTCCATCGTGCAGATGCGTGGCACCAATGCCTTTCAGGGAGCGCATCGCGCTGAGCGCGCTCGGGAAATGCAGCGTAACGATCTGCTGCTCTGCCTGCATCGGCAGGGCGGCAGTGGCGGCATGAAACTGCGCGGCGCTGAGGAAACGATTAGCGTGACGACGACCATCCAGCTGCGCCCACGCCTGATGCACTTCATGCAGCGAACCGTCGAGCAGCGTGGAAAACAGCACCGTGCCGCCCGGCCGCGTGACGCGCAAGCATTGCTGCAGCGCAGTGCGCAGATCGCTGCTCCACTGCACCGCCAGGTTGCTCCACACGCCGTCAACGCTGGCATCCGCGAGCGGGAGATCATCAATATCACCCAGCACATAGTCATGCGCCGATTGTCGCTCGCGCGCCGTTTGCAGCATGTTGGGTGAGAGATCGAGCGCCGTCAGCGTGCATCCGCGATCGCGCCAGTAGCGGCTATACCAGCCGGTACCACAGCCGGCATCCAGCAGATGCGGACCAAAACCGGCCGGAGCCAGCGCCAGCAACGCCTCGCCGCTCAGTCGCTGTAGCTGCGCATGCTGTTCATAATGCGGTGCCGCCCGACCAAATGCCTGCGCCACCGCCTGTTTGTTAACCTGCAGCGTCATACAGCGCCTCCAGCAAACGATCTATGTCATCGGTATGATGCGCAGCCGTGAGCGTGATACGCAGCCGCGCCGTGCCCGGTGGCACGGTAGGCGGACGAATCGCGCTTACCCAACAGCCGGCTTGCGCCAGCCGCTGCGACAACGCCAGCGCCGCACTGTTTTCGCCGATGATTAAGGGTTGGATGGCGCTATTGGATGCGCCTAACTGCCACGGCAAATCCGCAGCGCCCGCGCGGAAGCGCGCAATGTGGCTGTGCAGCCGCTCACGCAGCGCATCGCCTTGCTGAATCTGCCGCAGCGCCGCCAGCAGCGCGCAGCACTGCGCCGGTGGCATCGCGGTGGAGTAGATCAAATGGCGTGAAAATTGTTCGACATAATCGGCGGTGGCGTCATCGCACAGCAGCGCGGCGCCGCTGACGCCAAATCCTTTACCAAAGGTGACAATCAGCAGCTCCGGTTTCACCTGCTGCTGCCAACAGCTGCCGCGTCCTTGTGCACCGGTAACACCGATACCGTGCGCATCATCCACCAGCAACCAGCCGTTGCCGCGCCGCGTCTGTTCCGCGATAGCAGCAAGCGGCGCGCTGTCACCATCCATGCTGAACACACCTTCGGTCACCACCAGCGTGCCGCCGTCCGCCGGCGTAGCCAGCAGTTTCGCCAGACTCTCTGGCTGATTATGCGCAAAGCGACGCAGACTCGCCGGGCTATGGCTGGCGGCATCCAGCAGCGAAGCGTGCGCCAGCTTATCGGCAAAGATGCGGTCCTGCTTCTCTGCCAGCAGATGGATCACCGCCTGATTGGCGGCAAATCCCGAGATAAACAGCAGCGCGCGCGAGTAGCCGAGCCAGTCGGCCAGCTGCTCCTCGAGCTGTGCGTGATGACGGCTGTAACCGGTAACGTGTCCGGATGCACCCGCGCCCGCGCCCGATTCAGCCGCGCCCTGCTGCCATGCAGCGATGACCGCCGGATGCTGACTCAATCCGAGATAATCATTGCTTGAGAAGTGGCGATAACGCTGACCCTCCAGCGTAATTTCGCGCACGCTGTTGTGCGCAACAGGACGTCGCTGCCGCCAGCCATCGGCCGCTCGACGTGCCGCCAGCGCCTGATCGATACGTTGTGACCAGCCCATTTACACTGCCGCGTTGTAGAACTGCTCGGTATCGGCGTGCAGCAGCTGCTCGCTGAGCTGATACTGCTGCTCATTATCACCCGCCGTGGTCGCAGTATGTTCTGGATTGAGACCCAGTTTGCGGAACAGAATCAGATCCTTATCCTCTTCCGGGTTTGGCGTGGTCAGCAGCTTGCAGCCGTAGAAGATCGAGTTGGCGCCGGCCATAAAGCACATCGCCTGAGTCTGCTCACTCATCTGCTCGCGCCCGGCAGAAAGACGCACGTGCGAGGATGGCATCATGATGCGCGCCACCGCGATGGTGCGGATGAAATCGAACGGTTCAACATCATCGTTATCCGCCAGCGGCGTGCCTTTCACCTTCACCAGCATGTTGATCGGCACGCTCTCCGGCGGCGTTGGCAGATTGGCCAGCTGCACCAGCAGGCCCGCACGATCTTTCACCGTTTCACCCAGGCCCACGATGCCGCCCGAACACACTTTTATGCCCGCGCCGCGTACTTTATCCAGCGTATCCAGACGCTCCTGATAGCTGCGCGTGGTGATGATGTTGCCGTAAAACTCTGGCGAGGTATCGAGGTTATGGTTGTAGAAATCGAGGCCGGCTTCAGCCAGGCGCTGCGCCTGGCTGCCATCCAGCGTACCGAGCGTCATACAGGTTTCCATGCCCATCGCTTTTACGCCCTGCACCATTTGCTGCAGGTACGGCATATCGCGCTCGTGCGGGTTTTTCCACGCCGCACCCATGCAGAAACGGCTTGAGCCCGCTGCTTTGGCTTTGCGCGCCGATTCCAGCACCGCATCCACCTCCATCAGACGCTCAGATTCCAGACCGGTTTTATAGCGCGCGCTTTGCGGACAATATTTACAGTCCTCCGGGCAGGCACCGGTTTTGATCGACAGCAGCGTACTGACCTGTACCTGACGCGGATCGAAATGTTGACGATGCACTTGCTGCGCTTCAAACATCAACTCAAGGAAAGGTTTATCGAACAGTGCCTGAGCTTGTGTCAGTGTCCAGCGGTTTGCCATTGCTTACTCCAAAAAAAGGGGGTTCATCCCGACGATTAACGTGGTTATACTTGTAAACTAAATCTTTTTAAAATGGTTTACAATACGCATGTTCACTCAGGACGACCTCAACTTTGACCGCCAGCATATCTGGCATCCCTATACGTCGATGCGCGATCCCCTGCCCTGTTATCCGGTTGTGGCAGCGCACGGCTGCCAGCTGCAGCTGGCCGATGGACGTGAACTGGTTGATGGCATGTCGTCGTGGTGGGCGGCGATTCACGGCTACAACCATCCGCGTCTCAACCAGGCGCTGCAGCAGCAAATGGCGCAGATGTCGCACGTGATGTTCGGCGGTATTACCCACCCGGCAGCGGTTGAGCTGAGCCGCCAGTTGATTGCCATGACGCCCGACGCGCTGGAGTGCGTATTCCTCGCCGATTCGGGTTCGATCGCCGTCGAAGTATCGATGAAAATGGCGCTGCAATACTGGCTGGGACGCAATCAAACGCGGCAGAAATTTCTCACGCTGAAGCGGGGTTATCACGGCGATACATTTGCCGCCATGTCGGTGTGCGATCCGCAAAACTCGATGCACAGCCTGTGGCGCGGTTATCTGCCGGAACACCTGTTTGCCAATGCGCCGCAGTGCGCATTCGATGATGGGTGGAATGAGGCGGATTTCGCCGATTTCGCGCAGCTGGCAGAAACGCATCATCGCGAGATTGCCGCAGTCATTCTCGAACCGATTGTGCAAGGCGCGGGCGGCATGCGCTTCTATCACCCGCGTTATCTGCAACAGGTGCGTGCGCTGTGCGATCGCTACGGTTTACTGCTGATTGCCGATGAGATCGCCACCGGCTTTGGCCGCAGCGGCAAACTGTTCGCCTGCGAACATGCGGGTATCACGCCGGACATTCTCTGCCTCGGCAAAGCGCTCACCGGCGGCACCATGACGCTCTCCGCCACGCTAACCACGCGGGAAGTCGCCGATACCATTAGCCGCAGCGCGGCTGGCTGCTTTATGCACGGCCCAACCTTTATGGGCAATCCGCTGGCCTGTGCGGTGGCGGTGGAAAGTCTGGCAATGATTAATGAAGGTCACTGGACGACACAGGTAGCGGCTATCGAACAGCAGCTGCGGGCCGAGCTGCTGCCGCTGCGCAGCCATAGCGCGGTGGCCGATGCGCGCGTGCTGGGCGCCATTGGCGTTGTCGAAACCCATCAGGCGGTGAACATGGCGGCGCTGCAGCAGTTCTTCGTCGAGCGCGGCGTGTGGATTCGCCCGTTTGGCCGCCTCATTTATCTGATGCCACCTTATCTGATTTCTGCCGCCGAACTGACGCAGCTGACGCAAGCGCTCAGCGCGGCACTGGATGTTGCGGCG
This sequence comes from Pantoea sp. GM01, assembly GCF_000282675.1. Lineage (NCBI taxonomy): Bacteria > Pseudomonadati > Pseudomonadota > Gammaproteobacteria > Enterobacterales > Erwiniaceae > Pantoea > Pantoea sp. GM01. The sequence goes on from NZ_AKIU01000055.1 coordinate 26,013, forward strand.
CATTTCCACCATGATTGAGAACACTGCACACTAAACAGGAGAGATCATGCGCGTATTCAGCCAGGATTTTAACGATGGCGATAAGATGCCAGAACGACACGTTTTCAACGGCATGGGTTATCAGGGCGACAATTTGTCACCCCATCTGGCGTGGGATGATGTCCCGGCGGGCACTAAGAGCTTTGTCGTGACCTGCTACGATCCCGACGCGCCAACCGGTTCCGGCTGGTGGCACTGGGTGGTAGCGAACATCCCCGCCGAGGTGACCGTGCTGCCGCAAGGTGCCGGTTCTGGCGTGGCAGAGCTGCCGGAGAGCGCCATTCAGACGCGCACCGATTTTGGCCAAACCGGCTATGGTGGTGCGGCCCCCCCGCAGGGCGAATCGCATCGCTACATCTTTACGGTGCATGCGCTGGATACCGACAAGATTGAAGTGGATGAAGGTGCCAGCGGCGCGATGGTCGGCTTTAACGTGCATTTTCATGCGCTGGCGAGTGCATCAATTACCGTAAAGTATGCCTGATATAAAAACGGCGCCCTCGGCGCCGTTTTTGATTGATTAACCCAGTGCGTGAATCACCACCCACATCGGGCCTTGTCCTACCGCATAACGCGCCAGCGGATTCAGCAGGCCGCGCTCCTGAATTTTATACACTTCGATATGGTGCGATTTCTGTCCCGCCGCCACCAGATATTGGCCGCTATGGTCAATGTTGAAACCGCGCGGCTGCGTTTCAGTTGGCTGGAAGCCTTCAATCGCCAGCACGGCACCATCTTCACTGATGCTGAACACCGTAATGGTGCTGCTGGTGCGGTCACAAGCATAGAGGAAGCGTCCATCTGGCGTGATATGAATATCAGCCGCCCAACGCGTATCGCTGAAATCTTTCGGCATCATATCGAGGCTTTGCACGCGCTCAACCTGACCGTGCACGTTGTTGAGCGCCCAGACATCGACCGTGCTATCCAGTTCGTTCACCACGTAGCCATATGCGCCATTCGGGTGGAAAGCCATATGGCGCGGACCCGCGCCTTTAACGGTGGTGACCTGCGCCTGCTCACGCGGTGCCAGGGTGCCGTCAGCATTCAGCTGGTACAGGCAGATACGATCCTGCTTCAAGGCCGGTACAAACAGCGTTTGATTGTTCAGGTCGATGTTTGCCGAGTGGCAACCGTCTAAGCCGTTAATCACCTGGCTTGGTGCCTGCGGCAAGCCATCGCTACCAATGGGGCTGACGCTGACGCAGGCATCGTTATACGAGCCGCAGAACAGGTAGTTGCCGTGACGATCGGTAGAGATGTGCGTTGGGCTGCCCGGCAACGGCGCTTCACCGGCCAGGCTCAGGGTACCGTCGGCCGCAATGCGGAACGCCAGCACGCGAAAATTCGGACGAACACCCACATAGAGAAAATCTTTCTTCGGGCTCACCACCATTGGCTGCACCTGGCCGGCAACATCCGTTACCTGCAATAACGTCAGTGCGCCATCTTCCTGCAACTGCCAGGCATGGATCTGCTGGCTCTCGGGACTGGCGGTATACACGACTTGTTTCATGCGTTTTCCTTATTCGCTGCCTGATGAAAGGGATAACTGTAGCGCGTTTCATTTTGTCGCGCTGGATTCATTTGTGCCCTGTTTTTTGTCTCAGGGCCGCTGCCGGGTGTAGACTCAATGCTTTGCCAACTCCCGGACGGAAAGTGTAATGAGCTACCGCGTAATCGCCCTTGACCTCGACGGCACCCTGCTGACCCCGAATAAAACCATTCTGCCTGAATCCATCGAAGCGCTGGCCCGCGCACAACAGGCGGGCGTGAAAGTGTTGATCGTTACCGGTCGCCACCACTGCGCCATCCACCCTTTTTATCAGGCACTTAAGCTCGATACACCCGCGATCTGCTGTAATGGCACCTATTTGTATGATTATCCGGCGAAAAAGGTGCTGGCTGCCGATCCGCTTGAGAAAAACAAAGCCGCCCGTGTGATTGAGATGCTGGATGAAGAGAACATCCATGGTCTGCTGTATGTTGATGATGCGATGCTGTATCAGACGCCAACAGGTCATGTAACGCGAACGCTAAACTGGGCGCAATCGCTGCCGGAAGCGCAGCGTCCGCTGTTCCTGCAGGTGCCCAGTCTGGCGCAGGCCGCAATGGAAGCCACTTCGATCTGGAAATTCGCGCTGTCGCATCCGGATACGCGTGCGCTGCAGCAGTTTGCCGAGCGCACCGAAGCGGAATTGGGGCTGGCCTGTGAGTGGTCGTGGCACGATCAGGTGGATATCGCCAAAGGCGGCAACAGCAAAGGCAAGCGTCTGGCGCAGTGGGTGGAAAGTCAGGGCTTCAGCATGCAAGACGTGCTGGCATTTGGCGACAACTACAACGATCTCAGCATGCTGGAACAAGTAGGATTAGGTGTGGCGATGGGCAATGCCGATGACGCCATCAAAGCACGCGCCAAAAAAGTGATTGGCACCAATCTGGAGCCGGGCATCGCCGAAGTGATAAACCAGGAAATCCTGTAACCATAGGATGTAGCGGCGCAATTTATTGCGCCGATTTTATCAAACCGTGCAATAAATCATGCCGCAATCGACACGCTTTTAATCTGCGCATACAACCACTGATCGGGCCGGATGCCCAGCTCATCCCGCGCCCACGGCGAAATGCGCGCCCACAGCTCGCTAATGCCGATGCGCAGTTTTACCTCCACCTGATCGTCAATCTCCAGCAGCTCGACAACCTGCGCCGGCAAAATATTGCGGATCGAGGTATTGTGCGGCGGCTGCAGCGCCAGCGAAACGTCGGCTGAAGCGATACGAATGCGCAGCGGTGTTTTCAGCGGCTGGTTCACGCGACTGACCCAAATATGCTGATCGCCCAGAGACAGCGCCGTCATCGGGTAATCCGGATGCTGCTCCAGCACCTGTACGCGCAGCACGCTGGTGCGCTCGGCAAGCGGCAGCCAGGGGCGCATTGCCGTGCTGCTCCATACCTTCTCCAGCGAGCCAAAGGCTTTCACCTGGCCCGCATCCAGCACCAGTACGTTATCCGCCAGCTGCAGGATTTCATCGAGGCTGTGCGACACGTACATAATCGGAATATCGACCTGCTTCGCCAGCTTTTGCAGATAGGGCATCAGTTCACGTTTGCGCGGCAGATCCAGCGACGCCAGCGGTTCGTCCATCAGCAAAATATCGGGCGCAGTGAGTAAGGCGCGGCCAATCGCCACGCGCTGTTTTTCGCCGCCCGACAGCGATGCCGGATAGCGCGTTAACAGCGATTCAAGGCCGAGCAGCGCCACCAGCGCGTTGAACTGTGACTTCATCGACGGTGCCATGCCGTATTGCAGATTGCCGCGTACGCGATAGTGCGGGAACAGCCGCGCATCCTGAAATACGTAGCCGATGCGACGCTTTTCCGGCGGCAAATTCACGCGCGATGCTGAATCAAACAGCAAACGATCGTTCAATTCAATGCGCCCGCTTTGCGGCTGGGTCAATCCACCAATCGCGTTAATCAACGAGGTCTTCCCCGCGCCCGACACACCAAAAATGGCGGTGATACCGCTAGCGGGAATATTGACGTTAACGTCGAGCAGGTGATCACCCAACTGCTGAGAAATGTGCAGATGTAGCATTACGCCGCTCCCAGCCGCTTGCGGCCCCAGCGCGCCAGCAGCTCAGAAGCCACCAGTGACATCAGCGCCAACGCAATGGCCACCGCACACAGTCGCGCAGCGGTGCCTTCGGCGCCTGGCGTTTCGATCAAGGTAAACATCGCCGACGGAATGGTGCGCGTCTCGCCGGGAATGTTGGAAACAAAGGTGATTGTGGCGCCAAATTCGCCCAGCGAGCGAGCAAAAGCCAGCACCGTACCGACAATGATACCCGGCAAGGTGAGCGGAATGGTGATGGTGAAGAACACGCGCCAGCGCCCGGCACCGAGCGTGCGTGCCGCCTGCTCCAGCTTGCTATCGACCGCTTCCAGCGCGAGGCGAATTGCTCGCACCATCAAGGGAAAGGCCATCACCGCCGACGCGACGACTGCGCCGCGCCAGCTGAAAGCGAGAGTGAAGCCGAACCAGTCATACAACCATTCGCCGATGAAACCGCGTCGGCCTAAGGCGATCAGCAGCAGATAGCCCACCACTACCGGCGGCAGCACCAAGGGCAGATGAACAAGGCTATCCAGCAAAGTTTTGCCCGGAAACCGGCAGCGCGCCAGAATCCAGGCCATCATGATGCCAAACGGCAAGCTGCACAGCACCGCTACACAGGACACTTTCAGGCTGAGAAACACGGCCTGCCATTCGGGATCGCTCAATATCATTTCTTCGGCGTAAATCCATACTGTTTAAATACGGCAGCGGCATCCGGCCCCTGCAAATAGTTATAGAAGGCGGTTACCGTTGCGTTCTGATGTTCTTTGACGATCGCCATCGGATATTCCACCGGCTTGTGGCTATCTTCCGGGAAACGTCCCACTACCTGCACTTTCTGACTGGCTACCGCATCCGAACCATAGACAATGCCATAAGGCGTTTCATTACGCTCTACCAACGCCAGCGCGGCACGCACGTTATTGGCCGGCGCCAGCTGCGGGGATAAAGCGTCCCACGCACCCAGTTTTTGTAATGCTTCTTTGGCATAAATCCCGGCCGGTACGTGATCGGGATCGCCCACCGCCAGTCGCTCGCCTTTCAACAGACTTTTCCAGTCGGTTTTACTATCAATGGTCACCGCTTTGGCTGCATCACTTTTTGGGGCAATCAGCACTAAATCGTTGCCAAGCAGCGTATAGCGCGTATTGGTGACCACGCTGTTTTTTGCCACCACATCGTCCATCCACTGCTGGTCGGCGGAGATGAACAGATCGGCAGGCGCACCCTGATCAATCTGACGCGCCAGCACCGATGAAGAGGCAAATGAAGAGACCACTTCAACGCCGGTTTTCTTCTGATACTGCGTGGCGATCTCCTGCAACGCATTCGTCAGTGACGCGGCCGCGAACACGGTGATTTTTTCCGCAGCAACCGCCTGACCGGCCAGAGAAAGCGTCAGTACAGTGACAGCAGCCAAACGGTAATGATTTTTTTGCATTTGTTGCTCCTTGTTACGTTATATATTTGATAATACAACGTCGGCACAAATGCGTCATGAGATAGTTATCGGCAGGATTTTACGGAAGTTAATAACAAAACGCCCGCAGGGTGCGGGCGTTGGGAAATCAGTGTTGCGAGCTGTTGGCGGGACGATCGTCGCGGCGGCCAAATTTAGAGATGACGTTGAAAACTTCACCCAGGCCGTAAATCAGACCGAGCATAATCGCCATCACAATCGGCACCATGATGATAGCCACAGCCAGGCTTTTTAACAGTTCCAGCATGGAAACCTCACGCAGAAAATAAAAAAGTGATTGTAACGGTTAGAGAAAAAAACGCACTGCCCTTTTCGTGCTTTTACTTTTAAGCAGTAAACTGAGCGGATTAACCTAAGGAGCTGACATGCAGGCAGAACTTTCTCTTCATATTCGTCTTCAGCAGAAGCTGTTTGCCGATCCGCGCCGTATTGAGCTGCTGAAACGCGTGCAGCAAACCGGCTCCATTAGCCAGGGCGCAAAGCTGGCGGGCATCAGCTACAAAAGCGCCTGGGACGCGATCAACGAGATGAATCAGATGGCCGATCAAACTTTAGTTGATCGCGCCACCGGTGGCAAAGGCGGCGGCGGCGCGCAGTTGACGCAGTATGGTGAGCGGCTGATTCAGCTTTTCCAACTGATGGAACAGATTCAGCAGAAAGCCTTTGACGCGTTACAAAGCGACAGTTTACCGCTCGATAGCCTGTTAGCGGCGATTGCGCGTTTTTCGCTGCAAACCAGCGCACGCAACCAGCTGTTTGGCACGGTGCTAGCCAGCGACCATCAACAGGTGCAGCAGCACATTGAGGTACTGCTCGCCGACGGCACCACACGTTTACAGGTGGCGATCACCGAGCGCAGCGCCGAACGTTTGCAGCTCGACAGCGGTAAAGAGGTGCTGGTGTTAATTAAAGCGCCGTGGATTCAGGTTAGCAGCACGGCAGGCAGCAGCGATAACCAGCTGGCCGCGCAGATTAGTGCCATCGAACCCGGCGAGCAGGTCAGTGAAGTATTGATGGCCCTGCCAAGCGGCGAAACGCTGTGCGCCACCGTCACTAACGATGAGGTTAAACAGCAGAATCTGCAGCCTGGCGCCAGCGTCACCGCCAGTTTTAATGCTGAACACGCCATCATCGCCACACTGCTCTGAAATCTCCACCATGATTTGACTTCACCTGCATCGCTGGCTAAAACTGAGCAACACGATGCATAAAACGGAATACATCATGGCTTCATTGCAAATTTCGCAAGGCATATTTCACCTTAGCGCCACCCGAGCACTGTCACTCAACGATTTAACCCTTAACAGCGGCGAAAGCTGGGCTTTTGTCGGCGCCAATGGCAGCGGCAAATCGTCGTTGGCGCGCGCGCTCTCCGGCGAGCTGCTGCCCGGTAAAGGCAGCGTGCAGCAGAATTTTCAGCGCCGTACGCGCCTGTCGCTGGAGCAGCTCCAGCAGCTGGTCAGCGATGAGTGGGAACGCAATAACACCGATATGCTCAGTGAAGGCGAAGATGATACGGGCCGCACTGCGGCACAAATCATTCAGGACGAGGTGAAAGACGAGACGCGCTGTCAGGCACTGGCGCAGCAGTTTGGTATCACTTATCTGCTCGATCGCCGCTTCAAATATCTCTCCACTGGCGAGACGCGCAAAACGCTGCTGTGTCAGGCGCTGATGGCGCAGCCCGATCTGCTCATTCTTGATGAGCCTTTTGATGGACTGGATGTGGCGTCGCGCGCCAGCCTGGCAAACACCCTCAACGATTTGCACCGCAACGGTTACAGCGTGGTGCTGGTGCTTAATCGTTTTGACGATATTCCCGATTTCGTTGAGAAAGTGGGCGTGCTGGCCGAATGCACGCTGACGCATGTGGGCGAGCGTCGTGCCGTGCTGGCCGAAGCGCTGGTGGCACAGCTGGCGCACAGTGAGCAGCTGGCTGGCATGGCGCTGCCGGAAGCGGATCAACCTGATCAACTGCCACAATTAGCTGAGGATGCGCCGCGCGTGACTCTGCGTAACGGGGTGGTGTCCTACAACGATAAAGCGGTGATTAATGGCCTGAGCTGGCAGGTGAATCCTGGCGAACATTGGCAGATTACCGGGCCGAACGGCGCGGGCAAATCCACCCTGCTCAGTTTAGTCACTGGCGATCATCCACAAGGCTACAGCAATGATTTGACGCTGTTTGGCATCCGCCGTGGCAGCGGTGAAACCATTTGGGATATCAAGCAGCACATCGGTTACGTCAGCAGTAGCCTGCATCTTGATTATCGTGTCAGCTGCAATGTGCGCACCGTGGTGCTCTCGGGTTTCTTTGATTCCATTGGCCTGTATCAGGCGGTGTCGGATCGGCAAAAAGCGCTGGCACGCCAGTGGCTGGCCCTGCTCGGGATGGATAATCAGCTGGCCGATGCGCCGTTCCACAGTTTGTCGTGGGGACAACAGCGGCTGGTGCTAATTGCGCGTGCGCTGGTAAAACACCCGACGCTGCTGATCCTCGATGAACCGCTGCAAGGGCTGGATCCGATTAACCGCCAGCTGGTGCGCCGTTTTGTCGATGTGCTGATTGGCGAAGGCCGCACGCAGCTATTATTTGTGTCACATCACGCCGAAGATGCTCCGCAGTGCATCACTCATCGCCTGAGTTTTGTCGCGCAAGAGCAAGGTTACGGTTTCCTGCAGGAAACACTACGTTAATTCCCTTCTGACGCTTTTATCGGGCGTCTAATTGCTTTGCCATTGCCAAAATAATTCGCGCTGCAGCAAGGCGGCAAGCAGGTAAGTCCCCAGGAGCTTACTGAAGTAAGTGACTGGGGCGCACATGCGCAGCCAACGCAGCTGCAGCCCGAAGTATAAAGGCAATGTAACCGCTACCATTTCATTGCCTGGTAAATCAACAATCACACGCAACAACCCCACAAAATGAGAATCGTCACCTTGTGTAAACGATACCATTTATCCAGACTGGATCACGCTTTCACGCGGGTCTTTGTGCTACTTTGATCAAAACCTTGTTTATCTGTTTGCCGTTTACCAGGACTCATCATGGAAAAATTTAATCCGGTCGATCATCCGCATCGCCGCTATAACCCATTGATCGATCAATGGGTGCTGGTCTCACCCCATCGCGCTAAGCGTCCGTGGCAAGGTGCGCAAGAAACGCCGGCACTGGAGCAGTTACCGGCACACGATCCCGACTGCTTCCTTTGTGCCGGAAACACCCGCATCACCGGTGACATCAATCCCAACTATAAAAGCACTTACGTGTTCACCAATGATTTTGCCGCGCTGATGACCAATACCCCCGACGCGCCGCAGAGCGACGATGTGTTGATGCGCTGCGAAAGTGCGCGCGGCACCAGTCGCGTAATCTGCTTCTCGCCGGATCACAGCAAAACGCTACCAGAACTGCCGCTGAGCGGACTGGAAGATATTGTCCGTACCTGGCAGGAACAGACCGCCGACCTCGGCCAACACTATCCTTGGGTGCAGGTGTTCGAAAACAAAGGTGCGGCGATGGGCTGTTCGAATCCCCATCCGCACGGCCAGATTTGGGCCAACAGTTTCCTGCCAAACGAAGCGCAAAAAGAAGATGACAATCAGCGACGTTACTTTGATGAAAAAGGCTCACCGCTGTTGGTAGATTACACGGCGCGCGAGCTGAACGATGGCAGCCGCACGGTGGTAGAAACTGAGCACTGGTTAGCGGTAGTGCCGTGGTGGGCCGCGTGGCCGTTTGAAACGCTGCTGCTGCCAAAAGCCCACGTAAAACGCATTACCGATCTCACCGAGCCGCAGCGCACCGATCTGGCGCTGGCACTCAAGCAGCTGACCAGCCGCTACGACAATCTGTTCCAGTGCTCCTTCCCTTATTCGATGGGCTGGCACGGTGCACCGTTCAACGGTGAAGCCAATGACCATTGGCAGTTGCATGCCCATTTCTATCCGCCGCTGCTGCGTTCAGCCACGGTACGCAAATTTATGGTTGGCTATGAAATGCTGGCCGAAACCCAACGTGATTTAACGGCGGAACAGGCAGCTGAACGTCTGCGTTCTGTCAGCGATGTCCATTTCCGCGAGGCGCAATAAATGTCTTTAAAATCCATTACTCAACAGGTTTTCGCTGACACCTTCGGCTATCAACCTACGCACAGCATTCAGGCGCCGGGCCGCGTGAATCTGATCGGCGAACACACTGACTATAACGATGGTTTCGTGCTGCCCTGCGCCATCGATTACCAAACAGTGATTGCCTGCGCCAAACGCGATGACCGCGAAGTGCGCGTGATTGCGGTCGACTACGACAATCAGCAAGACAGTTTCTCGCTGGACGCGCCCATTGAGCCGTTAAAAGAGCCGATGTGGGCCAACTACGTGCGCGGCGTGGTGAAACATCTGCAGAAACGCGATGCCAGCTTTGGCGGCGTGGATATGGTGATCAGCGGCAACGTGCCACAGGGCGCAGGCTTGAGTTCATCGGCATCTCTGGAAGTCGCGGTAGGCACGGTTTTCCAGCAACTGTATGCCTTGAAGCTGGACGGCGCCGCCATTGCGGTGAACGGTCAGGAAGCCGAGAACCAGTTTGTAGGCTGTAACTGCGGCATTATGGATCAGCTGATTTCGGCACTTGGCCAACCCGATCACGCCATGCTGCTGGATTGCCGCACACTCGGCACGCGTGCGGTATCGATGCCGGAAGATGTCGCGGTGGTGATCATCAACTCCAACTTCAAGCGCACCCTGGTGGGCAGCGAATACAATACGCGTCGCGAACAGTGTGAAACCGGTGCCCGCTTCTTCAACAAACCCGCGTTGCGTGACATCACGCTGGAAGAGTTTGCCGCCTCCGAAGGTGAGCTGGATGCGTTAGTAGCGAAGCGCGTGCGTCACGTCATTACGGAAAATGCGCGCACGCTGGAAGCGGCGGATGCGTTGAGCGCGGGCGATCTGAAGCGCATGGGCGAACTGATGGCTGAATCCCACGCTTCAATGCGTGATGATTTTGAAATCACTGTACCGCAAATCGATCAGTTGGTTGAGATTGTCAAAGCCGAGCTCGGTCCGCGCGGCGGCGTGCGCATGACCGGCGGTGGTTTCGGTGGCTGCATCGTGGCGCTGATGCCGATCGATCTGGTCGATGCCGTGAAAGCGGTAGTGGCCGAAAAATATGAAGCGCAAACCGGCATTAAAGAGACCTTCTACGTGTGCAAAGCGTCCGCAGGAGCTGGCCAATGGTAAGTGATATCAATTCACACGCGCCAGACGGGCAACCATGGCGCATCACTGTACTACGCAATCGCAACGGCATGGTCGCAACCTTCATGGATTGGGGGGCGACCTGGCTGTCGGCGCGCGTACCGATGCGCGATCACAGCGTGCGTGAAGCGCTGCTCGGCTGCGCGACGCCATCAGATTATCTGCATCAGGATGCCTATCTTGGGGCAACCATTGGCCGCTACGCGAACCGTATTGCCTCGGCAGAACTTAAGCCGCTCAATCTGCTGCTGTCCGCCAACCAGGGCGCGCATCAGCTGCACGGCGGACCAGAAGGATTTGATAAGCGTCGCTGGCAGATTCTCAGCCAGAGCGAAACCGAGGTGCACTATCGCCTTGATTCGCCCGATGGCGATCAGGGTTATCCCGGCAATTTGATTGCTGACGTGATCTATCAGCTTGATGATGATAATTGCCTGTCGATTCGTTATGAAGCGAAGACGGATAAGCCCTGCCCGGTCAATCTGACCAACCATGCTTACTTCAATCTTGATGCGCATCATGGTGATGCGCGCCAGCATCGCTTACAACTGCACGCCGATCGTTACTTGCCGGTGGATAGCGAGGGCATCCCCAACGCGCCGCTGAAAGAGGTGGCGGGAAACAGTTTTGATTTCCGCCAGCCGAAGTGCGTTGCCGATGAGTTCCTTGCTGATGACGATCAAAAAGCGGTGAAGGGCTATGACCATGCCTTTTTACTCAACACCGCTGGCGACAGCAGCCAGCCCGCCGCCCATTTGTGGTCTGCCGATGGCAAGCTGGAGTTGAGCGTATTTACCGCTGCGCCGGCGCTGCAGTTCTACACCGGTAACTATCTGGCGGGAACACGCGCCCGTGAGCAAGACAGCTATACTGCTTTCCAGGGCATTGCTCTTGAAAGTGAATTTTTACCGGACTCGCCCAATCATACGGAATGGCCGCAGCCCGATTGCTGGCTGCAACCCGGCGACAGCTGGCAGTCCGTGACGCGTTATCGCTTCACGTCGCACTAGCCGCCGGATGAAAAACGCGCACTGCGCTGCCGACAGGCTTACGCAGTGCGCTGTTTTCCGCTATGGTATGGCGCTATTAGTGAGCCGCTTCTCGGTGGCCGCAGCCGGTTTCAATACTAATCGTAAATCGAGCATTAAGGAGTAAAGCTATGGCCGTAACTAAGCTGGTACTGGTGCGACACGGCGAAAGCCAGTGGAACCAGGAAAACCGCTTCACCGGATGGTACGACGTGGACCTGTCTGACAAAGGTCGCACGGAAGCCAAAGCAGCCGGTCAGCTGCTGAAGAAAGAAGGTTTCGTGTTTGATTTCGCTTACACTTCCGTGCTGAAGCGCGCTATCCACACCCTGTGGAACGTGCTGGATGAGCTGGATCAGGCCTGGCTGCCGGTTGAGAAAACCTGGCGTCTAAACGAGCGTCACTACGGTGCGCTGCAAGGTTTGGATAAAGCGGAAACCGCAGCAAAATACGGTGACGAGCAAGTTAAACAGTGGCGTCGTGGCTTTGCCATCACCCCACCGGAACTGGATCGCGCTGATGAGCGTTTCCCAGGCCACGACCCGCGTTACGCCTCACTGACTGATGCACAGCTGCCAACCACCGAAAGCCTGGCGCTGACCATCGAACGCGTAATCCCGTACTGGAACGAAAACATTCTGCCGCGCATCAAGAGCGGTGAGAAAGTGATCGTTGCCGCACACGGTAACTCACTGCGCGCACTGGTTAAATACCTCGACAACCTGAGCGAAGATGAAATCCTCGAACTGAACATCCCAACTGGCGTGCCGTTGGTGTATGAGTTCGACGAAAACTTCAAGCCGCTCAAACGTTACTATCTGGGTGATGCTGACGAGATCGCTGCGAAAGCAGCAGCCGTTGCAAACCAGGGTAAAGCCAAGTAAGCGAACGCTGAAACGCAAAAAGGCCAGACGCGAGTCTGGCCTTTTTTATTGCACGTCGCGATTAACCGCGGCGCTGTTTCACCGCCTGCGCCAGCTGACGCAGGGCTTTTTCCGTGTCTTCCCAGCCAATGCAGGCATCGGTGACGCTCTGGCCATACACCAGCGGTTTGCCGCTTTCGAGGCTCTGGTTACCTTCCACCAGATGGCTCTCAATCATCACGCCGGTAATCGCCTGCTCACCGCCCGCAATCTGCTGCGCAACGTCATCGGCAACCACCATCTGACGCTGGAACTGCTTGCTGCTGTTGGCGTGGCTAAAGTCGATCATCACCTGCGGACGCAGGCCCGCTTTCTCCAGACCGGTTTTCACCGCTGCCACATGCTCAGCACTGTAGTTCGGCTCTTTACCGCCGCGCAGGATGATATGGCAATCTTCGTTACCGCTGGTTTCCACAATCGCTGAGTGGCCATATTTGGTCACCGAGAGGAAGCAATGAGGCGCGCTGGCTGCACCAATCGCGTCAATCGCCACTTTAATGGTACCGTCGGTGCCATTTTTGAAACCAACCGGGCAGGAAAGACCGGAGGAGAGTTCACGGTGCACCTGCGATTCGGTGGTGCGCGCGCCAATGGCGCCCCAGCTCATCAGATCGGCCATATATTGTGGCGTGATCATGTCGAGGAACTCACCTGCCGCCGGCAAGCCGATATCATTGATATCCACCAACAGCTTACGTGCCAGACGCAGACCATCGTTAATCTGGAAGCTGCCATCCATGAAGGGATCGTTAATCAGCCCTTTCCAGCCCACCGTGGTACGCGGTTTCTCAAAGTAAACGCGCATCACCACTTCAAGGTCGTCTTTCAGCTCATCACGCAGTGGCAGCAGACGAGCGGCATACTCTTTCGCCGCTTTGGTATCGTGAATCGAGCAAGGACCAATCACCACCAGCAGACGATCATCTTCGCCATGCAGGATGCGGTGGATTGCCTGGCGTGACTGCGCTACGGTTTCAGCCGCTTTATCGCTGGCGGGGAATTTTTCAAGTAAGGCAACAGGAGGAAGTAACTCTTTGATCTCTCTGATGCGTAAATCGTCGTTCTGGTAATCCATACGTCATTCCATTCAAATTTCTGGCCCAACGTCCGTCGGGCGCAACCCGCCCACTTTAGCCCTTCACAGGGAGGGTGTAAATTACGTACCCGTCTTAAAATGTACATCTCAAATTTGCATTTATATTTCCATGCACTAAGCTTTTTAAATGTAAGCACTAAGGATTGATGTGTTTGCAAAATTTAATATTTAAGCGAAGCGTATAAGGTGGAATTTTATTCCATCGCGGCACGCTATTTTCGTCACACAACACCAGCCGGTGTTTGACGGCAACTATCCATTAATTACTGGAGCATAATGATGAATAAGTTTGCAATTATCTTTCTGACGGCAGCGATGACTTTAGGTAGTGGTGCGGTTATGGCTGCAGATAACTCTTCAGACAATAATGGCGCGGCTAATGCTGCAGCTGAAGCGGGCGCAGCAGCGGGCGATGCAAAACAGAACCTGCCACCGAATAACGTTGATAACAGCAAAATCAACAATGGCAGCACCAATACTAATAGCGCGGCAACCTCAGGCACTGATTCAAGCAATATGTCAGCCAGCCAGGTTCACAAAAACAGTATGTGTAAAGACGGCAAATGCCCGGATATGAATAAGAAAGTCGACACTAAAGAAAGTGGCGGCCACGTGAAACATAAAACTGACGGCACCGCGCAATAAGGTTACCAGCAGTTTAAATAAGGGAGAGCTTCGGCTCTCCCTTTTATTTTTCCCCCTGCCCTTTTCCGCTATGCTGGAGCAATGAAATTCACAGGAACTGATTCATGGCTTCATTGCTGCTTATTGATGATCATCCGTTAGTTGCCGTCGCACTGGAAGCGGCGAGTGCTCACGCCCCCATCCCCTTAAAAATTCACGCTGCTGGCGATGAAGCGCAAGCGCGCCAACTGCTTCAGCTGCATCACATTGATGTGATTGTGCTTGATATCGGTTTGCCGGACTGCGACGGACTGGAGCTATTGCGCCGTTTACGCCTGCGCAATCAGCAATGTCCGGTATTGATCTACTCGGCACAGCAGAGTCGCCACACGTTGCTCAGTGCGGTATCGCTCGGTGCCGCCGGTTATGTGGTAAAGAGCCAAAGTATGGCGCAACTGCTCAGTGCCATTTTGGCGGTGCTCGGCGGCCAACAAGCCTTCCCGCCGCTGCCAGAACGTATCGAACTGCCTTTAACCGAGAAAGAGCAGCAAATTGTGGCGCTGCTGGTGAAGGGATTGTCGAATTTGCAGATTGGCGAACAGCTGCATATCAGTAATAAAACCGTAAGCACCCACAAGAAAAATATTCTGGAGAAAACCGGCGTGCAATCGGTGATAGAACTCGCCGAACTGTGGAAAGCGCAGCAGTGAGGATTTGGCTGTTGCTGTGTACGTTACTGCTGAGTCTGCTGGCGAGAGCCGATTTGCAACCCGCCAGCAGCGTGATGTTGCCCGCCATGATGCCTGCGCCGCATGCTGAGCCATGGCCCGGTGCATCGTTGCGCGTCGCGGTTCCGGCGCAAAATAGCGCCCCATGGGCGATGCGGATCGGCGATCGCATTTGGGGCATTGATGCTGATTATCTTAGTGCTCTCAGCCAACTGACCGGCACCCACTTTACGCTGCAAAGCTATGCGGATCGTAGTCAGCAGCTGGCGGCGCTGCAGCGCGGCGAGGTGGATTTGGTGTTGAGCACCGAACACACACACCTGCCGCCCGATATTCTGCTTAGCGACAGCTGGTACAGCAGCCCGATTCGCATCTATCGCAACCGCGATAACCAGCGCGCGGTGATGTTCAATAGCGAGACCGCCCAGCTCACTATCGCTGAAGCCACGCTGGCCCAACTGCCAGCCGATTTTGTGCAGCAGCACCGCTGGCATAGCCTGCCGGGTGATCTGCAGGCGCTGTATGCCTTGCTGAATCAGCAGAGCGATTATCTGGTGGCTGACGAAGCCAGCGCGGGCTTTTTGCTCGGCCAGCTGCAGCAGGGACAGATTTATCAGATTACCGCCGATCCCGGCGCCAGCGAGTTAACCTTACGCGCTTTGGCGCGCGATCAAGCCCTGATTCACTGGCTCAACAGCCAGCTGCGCCTGCTGCCCGCCGAGTTCAGCAATCGCGTACAGCAGCGCTGGAGCCCGCCGCTGTTGCGCTATCAGGACACACAAACCCTGATGCTCTCAGCCAGCGAAAAGCAGTGGCTGGCGCAGCATACTGACATCCCTTACGCCGTTGAAGCAGATAACGCCCCGTGGAGCTATCGCGATAGCAATGGCAATGCTCGCGGCTTTGGTATCGATCTGCTCAATGCGCTCAGCCAAAGCACCGGCCTGCGCTTTACGCCGCATTGGGTTAGCAATCCGCAACAGGCCACCACGTTAATGCAACAACAGCAGGTGATGCTGAAACTGTTTCAGCCGCTGTTTGGCGACGATGCCAACAGCAATACCTTGCCGGTTTGGCGCGCCATTTGGGGCATTTATACCCTTTCCACTTCGCAACCCATGAACTGGCAAACCCTGCAAGGCCAGCGCGTTGGCATCGTGCGCGCAGATTTAGCCCAGCGTTTGTTGCCACCCGGCATGGTGCCACAGCTGTTTGAGGATCGCGCACAGCTGTGGCAGGCGCTGAACAGTGGTCAGATCGATGCCTTAGTGGATAACGTGCTGTCAGCGCGCTGGCGCATGGCGAGTCATCAGGATAATCGCGTTCATCTGGCGTTTGCCGCCAGCGATATTGCCTGGCCATTGGCGCCGCAGGTCAGTGCTGCACAACCGCAGTTACGTGCGCTGCTCGATCATGCACTCCAACAGATTCCCCCCGACACGCTCAACCAGATGCGCGTGAGCTGGTCACAGCCGCCACAGCCGGGTAACAGCATGGCGATGCGCAATATTCCGTTAATGATCCTGATCGTCGCCGGCATGACGATTTTGCTGCTATTAGCCTTGTTGCTGCGTCGCTATTGGCAACAGCGCCGCGACCGGCTGCAGCGCGAACAGGCCGAGCGCGCTAACGCTGCCAAGAGCCAGTTTCTCGCCACCGCCAGTCATGAGCTGCGTACGCCGATGCAGGCGATTCTCGGTTTGCTGGAGCTGGAACAGCAGCAGCATCCGAGCGAACGCCTGGCGCTGATGCACAGTAGCGCGCGATCGCTGATGGCCCTGTTGAACGATCTGCAGGATCACGCACGCATTGAGAGTCAGAGCTTCCGCCTGGCGCCACGCCCGCTTAATCTGGTGCACTGGCTACAGCAACAGCAGCAGTTTTATCATCCTTTGATGCGTGACACCGGGCCAGTGCTGATTGCTGAAGCGTTGACGCCGCTACCAGCCTGCGTGTTGCTGGATGGCGATCGCCTGCAGCAGGTGGTGAATAATCTGGTGGCCAACGCGCTAAAATTTACCCGCGCAGGCGAAGTGCGCCTGTCGCTGGCGGTCGAGGAAGATATACAGCTGACGGTGACCGACAGCGGCAGCGGCATTCCGCTCAGCGAGCAAGCGCAGCTGTTCGAGCCGTGGTACCAGGCGCCGTCCGGCAAAAGCCATGCCGTGCAAGGCAGCGGTTTGGGGCTGTTTATCTGCCGCGAAATCGTGCAACGCATGGGGGGCACGCTGACGCTGACTTCGCAGCCGGGACTCGGCACCACGGTTAGGGTGCAATTGCCGCTGGTGCTGAGTGAAGCGCCATCAACCGAGCGCACAGCAAGCTGGCCACGCTATTCCCATTTGCGCGTGGCGATCGTTGACGATCATCCCACCAATCTTTTAGTGATGCAGCAGCAGCTGGCCAACTTTGGCGTGGAAGCAATGGTGTTTGAAGAGGGTCGAGCGCTGCTGCAGGCAGATGACAGGCAGCCGTTTGATATGCTGTTTATCGACCAGATGATGCCGCGCCCGGATGGTTTAACCCTGCTGCGCATTCTGCGCCGTCGTCAGCGCCAGCGTGGCACAAACGTGCTGCGCGTGCTCTGCTCTGCCGATGTACAGTTGCTGAAAATGACGCTGCAGGATGATGAAGCATTACTGTTAAAACCGATCGAGCTCGATCATCTGGCACCGCTGCTGGCGCGAGCGGCAATGGATCCATTGGCTGCGTTGCCAAATAGCCTGCTGATTCTGGCGCAGAATAATCAAGCGTTTATTCCGCGCATTTGCCAGACTCTGCAACGTACCCTACAGCAGGATCGTGATGCGCTGCTTAACGCGCGCGCGACCCAGAACTGGTCCTTACTGGAACAGGCGGCGCACCGCATGAAGGGCAGCTGGTTGATGTTGGGTATGGAGGAGGTAGCCGAGCGCTGCCAGCAACTGATTGTGCAGGCTAAACAGCAACAGTTGCAGGTTGATAATCTCAATTTACTGATATCATTAACAAACAGGTTACTAAAACAACTGGAAAATTATGGCACACACTCATTCTCACGGCTCAGCTAACGGCAACCGCACGCGACTGGCGGCCGCATTTGGCGTGACCGCGCTGTTTATGGTGGCCGAAGTGATTGGCGGACTGGTTTCAGGTTCGCTGGCGTTACTGGCGGATGCCGGACATATGTTGACCGATGCTGCCGCACTGCTGATGGCGCTGCTGGCCGTACAGTTTGCCCAGCGCAAGCCAAATGCGCGTCATACGTTTGGTCTGCTGCGTTTGACCACGCTGGCGGCGTTCGTTAACGCTATCGCGCTGCTGGTAATTACCGTGCTGATTGTCTGGGAGGCACTGCGTCGCTTCTATCAGCCACAGCCGATTGCCGGTGGTTTGATGTTAGGCATCGCCATTGCCGGATTATTCGCTAATCTGCTGTCATTCTGGCTACTGCATCGCGGCAGTGAAGAGAAAAATCTCAACGTGCGCGCTGCAGCGCTGCACGTGCTCGGCGATTTACTCGGTTCGGTTGGTGCAATTGTCGCCGCCGTAATCATTATGCTGACTGGCTGGACGC
Source organism: Pantoea sp. GM01 (assembly GCF_000282675.1). Classification (NCBI taxonomy): domain Bacteria; kingdom Pseudomonadati; phylum Pseudomonadota; class Gammaproteobacteria; order Enterobacterales; family Erwiniaceae; genus Pantoea; species Pantoea sp. GM01. Next base: position 44,362 of record NZ_AKIU01000055.1, read on the forward strand.
CGATTGACCCGATTCTTTCGCTGCTGGTGTCATTACTGGTGGTGCGCAGCGCCTGGTCGCTGCTGCGTGAGAGTTTGCATGAGTTACTGGAAGGCGCGCCAGGCCATATCAATGCCGATAAGCTGTCGCGCGAGCTGACGCGCAATATTGATGAGGTGCGTAATGTGCATCATGTGCACGTTTGGCAAGTCGGTGAAAAACCGGTGCTGACGCTGCATGTGCAGGTGATACCGCCTTACGACCATGACGGCTTGCTGCAACGTATTCACCACTATTTGCACGAGCACTATCAAATTGCTCACGCCACGGTGCAGATGGAGTATCAAGCCTGTAGCGGACCAGATTGCGAACTCGGTTTAGAAAGTCATGCAGCGCAGCATGATCATGCTGCGCTGGAAGGACATGCCCATCACCATCACTGATGTGATAGCGCACGCGAGCCGTGTTCGCGTGCGCTTTGCATCCACAAGCGCGAACCGTTGAGGGCAATCAGCGTCAGGATCGCGTACTCGAGCGACATCGCATACACGCCCTGACGGGCGAAAATCATCACGCTAATCACGTTGATCACCACCCACAGCAGCCAGTTTTCAACGTATTTACGCGTCATCAGAATCATCGCCACAATCGACAATACCATCATGCACGAATCCCAGAATGGGAACGCATCGGGCTGTAGCTGCGGCATCGCCACGTTGAGTCCCATGCTCTGCATGATGCCCACCGCGGTTTTGGTCAGGAAGGCGAACACCGGATCGATGTACACCGTCATCAAGGCAATCGCCACCACGCATGCCGCCCCCCAGCCCAACGCTTTCGGCAGCGGCAGCCAGCGAATCCGTAACTCGTGTTCGTTATTGGACGTTTGCCGACTCCACGCGTACCAGCCATAGACGTTGGCGACGAAGAAGAACAGCTGCAGCAGCAAGCTGGCGTAGAGCTGAATCTGGAAGAAGATCACCGCGAACAGCGTGACGTTAATCAGACCGAAGAAGTAGTTGATGATTTTTTCGAGACTGGCAAGCCAGATGCACAACAGGCCCGCGACGGTGCCGACGGCTTCAATCCATGAGAGATCGTAGCCGCCCACGCCGAGCGGGATGTGAACCAGGATATTTTGCGTGCTAAAGAAGTCCATATTAGGTACCTATACCCTAAATAATTCGAGTTGCAGGAAGGCGGCAAGCGAATGAATCCCCCGGAGCTTACTCCAGTAAGTGACTGGGGTGAATAAGTGCAGCCAACGCATCTGCAACTCGAAGTATGACGGGTATATATGAAGGGTGCGCGTCATGCGTTCCCTCTTACCTTAAGTTTGAGATCTGCTGCAAAGGATAGCATGCGGTTGAGCGGTCGCAACGCGGCCTCCCGCAAGGCGCTGCCCACGTGGACTTCATGCTCGCTGCCGCCGCGCGCCAATCCTTCAGCAATCGCTTTCAGGCCGTTCATCGCCATCCACGGACAGTGCGCGCAGCTGCGGCAAGTCGCGCCCTCGCCGGCGGTTGGCGCTTCCAGCAACTCTTTTTCCGGCACCGCCTGCTGCATTTTGTAGAAGATACCGCGATCGGTGGCGACGATCATTTGTGGATGCGGCAAGCTTTGCGCCGCCTGAATCAGCTGGCTGGTGGAGCCCACCGCATCGGCCAGATCGACAATCGCCTGTGGTGATTCAGGATGCACCAGCACCGCCGCATCCGGATAGAGTGCCTTCATGCGTTGCAGCGCCTGGGTTTTGAATTCGTCATGCACGATGCACGCGCCCTGCCAGCACAGCACATCGGCGCCGGACTTCTGCGTGACGTAACGGCCAAGATGGCGATCGGGTGCCCAGATAATTTTCTCGCCGAGGCTGTCGAGATGCTCAATCAGCTCAACCGCGATGCTTGATGTTACCACCCAATCCGCACGCGCTTTGACTGCCGCTGAAGTGTTGGCATACACCACCACGGTGCGGTCAGGATGTTGATCGCAGAAGCGATTGAACTCTTCAATCGGGCAGCCGAGATCGAGCGAACATTCGGCCTGCAGCGTGGGCATCAGTACGGTTTTTTCCGGGCTGAGGATTTTCGCGGTTTCCCCCATAAAACGCACGCCCGCCACCAGCAAGGTTTTCGCCGGATGCGTGCTGCCAAAACGCGCCATTTCCAGTGAGTCCGACACGCAGCCGCCGGTCTCTTCCGCCAGCGCCTGAATTTCGGGATCGGTGTAGTAGTGCGCCACCATCACCGCATCACGTTCTTTCAGCAGGCGTTTGATTTCGTTCTTATAGTGGGCTTTTTCATCGTGGCTGAGACGTGCCGGTTTCGGCGGGAAAGGATAGATTGCGCTTTCAGGATCAAACATCAGGCTCATGACACGGCTCTCGTTTTCTCAATTTAACAAAATTGCCTACTACGGCAATGATGCGGCATCAAAACCGCCATCGTGTTTTATATGCTAAACACGATAGCGGAATTGCGCGAGAGTGTCGTCTCTTTTTTGCGCGCCCTATAGCAACAATACGCTGCTCATAGATTTCTGTGGGCTTTCCAATTCCAGCAGGAACGCTTTAACGCTGAGACCGCCCGCGAAGCCGGTCAGTTTTCCGTTGCTGCCAATCACGCGATGGCACGGCGCCATAATCGACAGCGGGTTTTTACCGTTCGCCGCACCTACCGCGCGCACCGCTTTGGGATTACCGATTTGAACGGCGATTTGCTGATAGCTACGGGTTTCACCAAACGGAATCGTGAGTAGCGCATGCCAGACTTTTTTCTGGAATTCGGTACCAACCGTGTCGTATGTCATATCAAACTGCTGGCGCTCGCCAGCGAAGTATTCGCGCAGCTGGCGTTCCGCCTCACAGAGAATGGGGTGTTGATCGTTATGGCTGATCGGCGTCAACGGTACGCGCTGCGCACCTTCGTTTTCCCACAGAATGGCCGACAATCCGTTGTCAGTAGCAATAAGCGTGAGCTCCCCAACAGGGGTGGCGATAATTTTGGCATGATACATAGTGCACCTCCGACGTAATCTCTGTTGGCGATTATCGCACTTCTAACCTGAGAAACTGGCTGTTTTCGGTCATCAGCATAAACTGGTTAGCTGTCCGAAAGCAGCGAGTTTTCCTGTTCAGCTTGCGCGACCATGCGGTTTATTTGCTGGAGATCATGATGTTTGATCCTGAAATTGCTTACCAGGCGCTGACCTCGCGCGATAGTCGCTTCGACGGGCTGTTTTTCGTTGGCGTGACGTCAACCGGCATTTATTGTCGGCCCATTTGCCCGGTGAAAGCGCCGATGCAGAAGAACTGCCTGTTTTTTAGCAGCGCTGAAGCCGCCGAGAAAGCGCATTTCCGCCCCTGTTTGCGTTGCCGCCCTGAGCTGGCGCCAGGCTTTGCACCGGTGGACAGTCATCATCGCATTGCCGATCGCTTGATTCGACGCATCGAAGAAGGTTTGCTGGAGGAGCAGGAGACGCTCGCAGAGATTGCTCGCGAGTTTGACCTAAGTGAGCGCCAACTCCGTCGAGTAGTGCAGCATGAGCTAGGTGTGTCGCCATTAGAATTGCGTCAGACGCGCCGTATGCTGCTCGCTAAGCAACTTTTAACTGAAACCTCGCTGCCAGTGACGGAAATCGCTTACGCGAGCGGCTTTCGTAGTCTGAGGCGTTTTAATGATGTGTTTCAGGCACGTTATCGCATGACACCTTCCCGCTTACGCAAGCAGAGCCAACCCGATTCTGTCACTCCCGTTCAGGAAAGTGCCGAGCTGCGCCTGAGTTATCGCCCGCCTTATGATTGGGACGAAATACTCGATTTTCTACAGCAGCGCGTGATGAAAGAGGTGGAATGGGTAAACGACGGCATTTACCACCGCACCGTGGCGTTAGGCAATTGTCGCGGCTGGGTGCGCGTGAGCCATCTTGCTGAGAAACAGTCGTTGAAAGTGCAATTCACCACGTCGTTGACGCCGGTGCTTCCCGCCCTACTGCGTCGTCTGCGCGATCTGTTTGATTTGGATGCGCAACCACAGCGTATAGCAGAGCATCTGAGCCACGATCCGCTACTGGCGGAGAGTTTATCGCGCTTTCCCGGTTTACGCGTTCCTGGTGCGTTTGACGGCTTTGAGCTAGGTGTGCGTGCGATACTCGGCCAGCAGGTTACCGTGAAAGCCGCAACGACGTTGAGCAGTCGTATGGCACAACGCTTTGGCGAATCGCTGGCAACGCCGTGGCCAGAGCTGTCTCGTTTGCCACCCAATGCGGAGACGCTGGCGGCGGCAAGCATTGATGATATCGCCAGCCTCGGAATTGTCAGTGCGCGTTCACAAGCCATTCAGGCTTTGGCGCAGGCGTGTGCTTCTGGCGCTTTGCGGTTTAACGGTGCGGTGAATCCTGATGTGGTTCAGCAACAGTTACTGGCGCTGAAAGGGATTGGGCCGTGGACGGCGAGTTATATTGCGATGCGCGCTCTGCGTTGGCCGGATGCGTTTCCGAAAGAGGATATCGCGATTCGTAATAATCTCGGCGGTGTGAGTGCCAAAGTGGCGGAACAGTTATCACAGGTTTGGCGACCGTGGCGCAGCTATGCTGTGCTGCATATTTGGAAAAGTCTGACGCCGGTTAAGGTCATTAAAAGTAATTAAACCGTGCCAACAGCCGAAAGGATCGGGCGGTTGCGTAAAGTCGCCGTGGATACATCCCTGTAGGCTCTGCCGGCGCATCCATGCGCCGGAAGCTTTACTCCACCGCCCGATCCTTCCGTCTTCGTTATGCATCGGTGCGATTATTTAAAGCCACGACAAAGCTTAAGGGCCAGTAAAGGCGGGTGCGGAAGGAGCGAAGCGTCCGAGCCATGGACAAAAACGCCGGGAGCGTTTTTGCACAACGCGAAGCGTTGCCCGCGTGCGGGCGAGCCTCATGGATGAGGCGAGTACTTGCGAGGCCGATCCACAGGGATGTGAGGTTTCTTCGCGATCCGCCCCGCCTTATCTGGCCGGTGCACAATCACACAGCGAATCCACCTAAACATTTTAATCACCGTAGAAAAGCAAAAAGGCGCCTTTAGGGCGCCTTTCTACATAACTGGTGGGTCGTGCAGGATTCGAACCTGCGACCAATTGATTAAAAGTCAACTGCTCTACCAACTGAGCTAACGACCCGTTGAGGGCTTACAACCTTATGCTTGCTTGATGGTGGGTCGTGCAGGATTCGAACCTGCGACCAATTGATTAAAAGTCAACTGCTCTACCAACTGAGCTAACGACCCATCAAGGTTGTGAAGCTTACTGAAGAAATCATCTCACTAACAACGGGTTGAGATGGTGGGTCGTGCAGGATTCGAACCTGCGACCAATTGATTAAAAGTCAACTGCTCTACCAACTGAGCTAACGACCCATCTTCAGTGCTGCCGATACTTGTTAAGATATGTCCCGGCAACGGCGGCATATATTACTGATTTAGCGGGGCGGCGCAACCCTTATTTTCCACTAAATGTCTCAATTGCTTACCTTTCATGCTGTAAGACCAGAAATCACACGAAATCCGGTCTTTTATGCACAAATTACAACCCGGCAAGGCGTTTTTGCGCCTGCTTCGCAGAATCACTATTTGGGAATTGTTTGATCACTTGCTGGAAGACGGCCTTGGCTTTCGCCGTGTCATTCTTCTCTTGCATGATCACGCCAACTTTAAACAGCGCTTCTGGGGCTTTTGGCGATTTCGAATAATTCTTTACCACTGTGGCAAAATAGTAAGCGGAATCGTCTTTTTTACCCTTGTTGTAAAACAGCTGACCAAGCCAATAGTTGGCGTTCGGCTGATAGGTAGAATCAGGATATTTCTTCACCCAAGCCTGCAGGGCGGTAATCGCCTGATCGTACTGCTTCTTCTCAAGAATCAGCGCAACGGCAGCATTGTAGTCCGTATTGGCATCGCCGGTTTGAGCTGGCGCTGCCGCAGTGGCGCTGTTGTTGCTGCCGCTATCAGAGGTCGCTGCGCCCGCTGCAGCAGCATCGGCACCACCGCTCGCCTGGGCACCGTTGCTGCCGGAGCTGAGGCTATCGATCTGCTGATAAAGCTGTTTCTGGCGTTCAATCACCTGATTAAGCTGATAGCTATTTTGCTGGATTTGCCCGCGCAGCGAATCGATATCGCTTTGGTTATCGCTCATCTGCTGCTGCAACTGCTGCAGAAGCTGAGCCTGGGCATTAGAGATACGTTCAAGAGTGGTGACGCGGTCTTCGACCGAGCCTGAGCCAACGCTACTGATTGACGCCTGGGCATTAGCGGCCCATGGGGCCGCTAAACCAACCAGTAACGACAGACTCAATAGATGAAGTCTGAAGTTACTCATCATACGATTATCTTAGTAAACCAGTACGGCACGACGGTTTTTAGCGTAAGCCGCTTCGTCATGACCCAGTACAGCTGGTTTTTCTTTACCGTAAGACACGATAGACATCTGGTCAGCAGAAACGCCTTTGCCTTGCAGATACATCTTAACGGCGCTTGCACGACGTTCGCCCAGGGCGATGTTGTATTCTGGGGTACCGCGCTCATCCGCATGACCTTCGATGGTCACTTTGTAAGACGGGTTGCCACGCAGGAATGCAGCGTGCTGATCCAGCATCTGAGCGTAATCAGACTGCACGTCATACTTGTCCAGACCGAAGTAAACGATGTTGTTCTGCTGCAGCTGCTGCATCTGCAGACGCGCTTGCTCGTCAGAAGACATGTTACCGTTCTGGCCCGCACCAGCACCGTAAGCACCGTCGTTAGCGCCCATACCAGTCTGATCGTTGTTGTTGTTTTTGTGTGAGCTACATGCAGCTACTGCGATAACCGGCAGAGCCAGCATCAAACCCTTCAGCACTTTATTCAGTTGCATTTCTTTATCCTATTATTTTGTTTGCCATACATTTTAATCCCCCGCCGTGCAGGGGACCTATGCATCACAGATACGGCGACCAGGCAGGGAATTTGACCTGTCCATCAGTTGCCGGAAGACGCGCTTTGAAACGCCCGTCGGTTGAAACCAACTGCAACACGGAACCCATCCCCTGAGTAGAGCTATAGATTACCATTGTGCCGTTTGGCGCCAGACTTGGCGTTTCATCCAGGAACGTGTCCGTTATTGTTTGAACGGCTCCCGTTACCAGATCCTGTTTGGCGACATGCTGAGCGCCACCGGCGCTGCTGATCATCACCATCGTTTTACCGTCAGTTGACACGTCCGCATCCTGGTTTTGCGCACCTTCCCAGGTAATACGTTGTGGCGCACCGCCGTTAACTCCAACTTTATAAATCTGAGGCGCACCGGCCTGATCCGAGGTATAAGCCAGCGTCTGGCTATCCGGGAACCACGTCGGTTCAGTGCTGTTGTAGCGGCCATCTGTAACCTGACGCGTCTGACCTGAAGCCAGATCCATCACGTACAGGTTCAGGCTACCGGTTTTCGACAGCGCGAAGGCCAATTTAGAACCGTCTGGTGAGAAGGCTGGCGCACCGTTGTGACGCGGATAAGAAGCTACCTGACGGATTGCGCCGTTAGACAGCGTCTGCACTACCAGCGCAGATTTGCCGCTTTCGAAGGTCACATAGGCCACTTTGCTGCCATCTGGCGACCAGGCTGGCGACATCAATGGCTGCGGTGAGCGGTGAACCACAAACTGGTTGTAGCCATCGTAATCCGACACGCGCAGCTCATACGGGAACTGACCGCCATTGGTCTGGACCACGTAAGCGATACGGGTACGGAATGCACCTTTAATGCCCGTCAGCTTCTCAAACACTTCATCACTGGCGGTATGCGCGGCATAACGCAGCCACTGCTTAGTCACTTTATAAGAGTTCTGGGCCAACACGGTACCAGGGGCACCACCGGTATCCACCAGCTGATAGGCAATTTGATAGCTGCCGTCAGCGTTAGGGGTTACCTGACCGACAACGACTGCATCAATACCTAATGCACTCCACGCGGCAGGCTGTACTTCCTGCGCGCTGGTGGGTTGTTGTGGCAGACGAGAACGATCCAGCGGGTTAAATTTACCGCTGTTGCGTAAGTCAGCGCTAACAATGCCGCCGATGTCTTCTGGTGCCGCGCCTGGGCCAGCCCATTGGAACGGAACCACACCAATAGGACGTGCGGTGTTAACGCCCTGCGTAATTTCAATACGTACTTCTGCATGGAGCATGGCTGCCCACAGCAGTACAAAAAAACCTAAGGTTACACGAAGTGCCTGCTTCATCTTATCTCCCTTACCTGAACCAGAGGTTCATGATAATTCGCACAGTTCCTGAAAAACACGAGTACTCATAGAGTACGGCAAGCTAACCTTAGTTCAACCTGCCGTACGTTACTGCATTTATTGAGGCTTGAAATCCAGAGGTGCGTTTTTGAACACCTGATAAACTTCCTGGCTCGGCGGCTTAGGAATACGAGCCTGCTGAGCAGCTGCAACCGCAGCCTGGCAAAGTGCCGGGTCGCCGCCTTCAGATTTAACGCCAGCCACAGTACCGTCTGACATCAACTGAATACGCAAAGTACAGGTTTTGCCCTTAAAGCTTTCCCAATCATAAAATTTACTTTTAATTGCTGCCTGGATTTGGCCTGCATAATTACTAATGTCTGCACCCGATGCGCCAGACTTCTTCTGATTCCCCTGCCCAGCAGCGCCACCGGAGGCGGTGCCACTTTTCGGTGCGTTCTTACCAGAAGATAAACCACCTAACAGGCTATCGACGTCACTTTCGTTTTTCGCCGCTTCAGCTGCTGCCTTTTTCTTCGCATCCGCCGCTGCCTTGGCTTTCGCCGCCGCATCCGCTTTTGCCTTGGCAGCCGCATCGGCCTTGGCTTTCGCCTCGGCTGCAGCTTTCTCTTTCGCTTCTGCAGCGGCCTTCTCTTTCGCCTCAGCCGCCGCTTGCTCTTTGGCCTCTTTCGCTTCCTGAGCTGCTTTCGCCTTCGCATCGGCAGCTGCCTGGGCTTTCGCTTCAGCGTCCGCTTTGGCTTTCGATTCTGCGGCGGCTTTCGCCTGTTGTGCCGCTTTCTCTTTCGCCGCTTCAGCAGCAGCCGCTTTCGCTTGCTCTTCGGCTTTCTTCTTCGCATCAGCCGCGGCTTGCTTAGCCTCTTCTACCGCTTTGGCTTTGGCATCGGCGGCCGCTTTTGCCTGCGCATCCGCTTCTGCTTTGGCATCCGCTTTGGCTTTCGCGGCGGCCGCTTCGGCGGTTTTCTGCTGTTCCTGCGCTTGCTTAGCGGCGGCTTCAGCGGCTTTCTGTTGCTCAGCCTGCTCTTTGGCTTCCTGCTGTGCCTGCAAGCGCTCTTTTTCCATCTCTTTCAAGCGTTGCTGCTCGGCAGCTTGTTTCTGCTGTAACTCTTCGGCCTGCTGCTGCGACTGTTTTTGCCGCTGCTGCTCGGCACGCTGACTGTCTCGTTGCTGATTCTGCTGGCGGTTATATTGCTCAACCACGGCGCCTGAATCGACCATCACTGCGTCAATATCACTGCCACCGCCACCGCCGCTGGATTCGATTTTTTCGTTAAACGAGCTCCAAATCAGTAAGGCGATCAGCACGATGTGCAGAATCACCGAAACAATTATCGCGCGCTTTAACTTGTCGTTCTGCTCGGTTGCCTTCGACACTCTCGGTTCCCAAAAACGGTTCGCTTTAAATCGGCTGCGTCATCAAACCGACAGATTTCACGCCGGCCTGATGTAACAGGTTCAGCGCCTTGATGATTTCGTCGTAAGGCACGTCTTTCGCACCGCCGATCAGGAAGACCGTTTTCGGATTGGCTTCAATCCGGCGCTGCGCTTCGCTTACCACCTGCTCCGGCGGCAGCTGCGTCATACGATCGTGATCCACGACCAGGCTGTACTGGCCAACGCCAGCCACTTCAACAATCACCGGTGGATTATCATCAGTTGAGACGGTTTTCGAATCTGTCGCATCCGGCAGATCCACTTCCACGCTCTGGGTAATAATCGGCGCGGTTGCCATAAAGATGAGCAGCAACACCAACAGTACGTCCAGCAGTGGAACAATGTTGATTTCCGACTTAAGGTCGCGCTTACCGCGACCACGGGTTCTGGCCATCGTAAACCTCGACTTACTTCGTGTTGTCGGTGGAGAAAGCCTGACGATGCAGGATAGCCGTGAACTCTTCCATAAAGTTGTCGTAGCCCTGTTCCAGCTTGTTAACGCGCTGGTTCAGACGGTTGTACGCCATAACGGCAGGAATAGCCGCGAACAGACCGATGGCCGTTGCGATTAACGCTTCAGCGATACCCGGCGCAACCATCTGCAACGTTGCCTGTTTTACCGCACCGAGGGCGATAAAGGCGTGCATGATCCCCCACACCGTACCGAACAGACCGATATACGGACTGATGGAACCCACGGTGCCAAGGAAAGGAATGTGGTTTTCCAGCGTTTCCAGTTCACGATTGAAGGAGATACGCATCGCACGGCTCGCGCCCTCCACCACCGCTTCCGGAGCATGGTTATTAGCACGATGCAAACGCGCAAACTCTTTGAAACCTGAATAGAAAATTTGCTCAGATCCGCTCAGTTCATCACGGCGTCCCTGGCTTTCCTGATACAGGCGTGACAGCTCGATACCCGACCAGAACTTATCCTCGAACGCTTCGGCTTCGCGCCCCGCCGCATTCAAAATGCGCGTACGCTGAATAATGATCGCCCATGAGGCAATAGAAAAGCCGATCAAAATCAACATGATAAGTTTGACCAGAAGGCTCGCCTTCAGGAACAAATCAAGAACATTCATGTCAGTCACTGCTTGAACTCCGCGACAATAGACTTGGGAAGCGCAATTGGCTTCATTAGATGTGGGTTGATGCAGGCAATCAGGACTTCTGCTTCATTTAGCACTTTGCCTTCTGCATTCACGATACGCTGCGAGAACGTCATAGTTGCACGCGTCATTGAGGTCACTTCTGTTTGAATTTCCAGAAGATCGTCCAGACGGGCAGCCGCAACAAAATCGATTGTCATGCGTCGTACCACAAAAGCCACCTGCTCTTCCAACAGGACTTGCTGATTGAAATGGCGCTGGCGCAACATTTCGGTACGTGCTCGTTCATAGAAAGCAAGATAACTGGCATGGTAAACCACACCACCGGCATCGGTGTCTTCGTAATAGACACGAACCGGCCAGCGAAACAGCGTTGTACTCACTCTACATCCCGGTCTCATTTTAAACGTTGCTACTATACGCAAGAGAGATCGGCTTGGGAATGGTCCGCCAGAGCCAGGAGAAAATAATTATCACACGTTAACAACTGGAAGGATTTTTGGGATGTTTCTTGACCTGGCACTGACAAAAACTCACGTCAACGCCTGAAAAAGCAGCAATTTTAAGTCCTGAGACAGGACTTAATGGTAGAACCAGACTATTCCTGTCAGCAGCACCAGCATCGCCGGCAACGGTGAAAACAGTGCCTGCCAGCGTAGGCGCTGCGGTCGGAATCCAGTCCCGTGCACCACGCCCGCGCACACTGCCCAAATCAGCACTAATCCATGCCATATTGCTAAATCACTGGTCCGCGCGGCGAAGCGCGATGGCTGCCAAATCACACAGCCCGCCAGCCACAGCGCAAGGATGAGCGAAAGGGCCCGCAGTGGGCCCTTGTCCATCAGACGATAGAGTGTCTGAATCAGTGCGCGCATCAGACTTGTTCGTCCTTCGCGCTGCTCTCTTCTACATGCTCCAGCGCCAGCGCCGTAATCACACCGAACGCACAGGCCAGCAAGGTGCCAAGAATCCAGGCAAAATACCACATGCTCAATCTCCTTAATCAGTACAGGGAGTGCGTATTGCTCTCAATGTGTTCTTTGGTGATACGGCCAAACATCTTGTAATAACACCAGGCGGTGTACGCCAGGATAATGGGTACAAAGATGATGGCTGCAATGGTCATTACTTTCAGCGTCAGCAAGCTAGATGTGGCATCCCACATAGTCAGGCTGATGCCCGGCACGGTGCTGGATGGCATGATGAACGGGAACATCGCAATACCCGCCGTCATAATGACGCAAGCCAGCGTCAGTGAAGAGAAGATGAATGCCCAGGCACCCTTCTCCAGACGCGAGCAGAGAATGGTCAGCAACGGCAGCACCACACCTAACAGCGGAAACAGCCACAGCACCGGCGTTTGCTCAAAGTTCACCATCCACGCACCGGCTTCACGCACCACATCTTTACCCAACGGGTTAGATGCCGCGTGATGATCGATGACGCTCTTCACCAAATAACCGTCGATACCGTATTTCACCCAAACACCGGCCAGAATGAAACACACCATCATCACCAGCGCGGTGATTTGCGCGGTGGTACGGCTGCGCAAGTGCAAATCACCCGCAGTACGCATCTGCAGATAGGTTGCACCCTGGGTCAGGATCATCGCCACACTGATTACGCCGGCCAGTAAACCAAACGGGTTCAACAGCTGGAAGAAGTTGCCGGTGTAGAAGAGGCGCAGATATTCGTCAGCATGGAACGGCACCCCTTGCAGCAAGTTGCCGAATGCCACACCAATGACTAACGGCGGAACAAAGCTGCCGATGAAAATGCCCCAATCCCACATGCCACGCCAGCGCATATCTTCAATTTTCGAACGGTAGTCGAAACCGACCGGACGGAAGAACAGTGAAGCGAGCACCAGAATCATCGCTACATAGAAGCCTGAGAAAGCAGCGGCATAGACCATCGGCCAGGCGGCAAACAGCGCACCACCCGCCGTAATCAGCCAAACCTGGTTGCCGTCCCAGTGTGGCGCAATGCTGTTAATCATGATGCGACGTTCGGTATCGGTGCGCCCAAGAATACGGGTCAACATACCAACGCCCATATCAAAGCCATCAGTGACGGCAAAACCGATCAGCAGGACACCAATCAGCAGCCACCAGACAAAGCGTAAAACTTCATAATCAAACATGGTAGCTCTCCTTATCCACGCACCGGCTGAGATGATGTCTTCAGCGTTTCATGATGATAGCGGCCGGTTTTCAGGCTGCTTGGACCGAGGCGCGCAAACTTGAACATCAGGTACATCTCGGCCACAAGGAACAAGGTGTAAAGACCGCAAATCAGAATCATCGAGAACAGCAGATCGCCTACGGTTAATGATGAGTTAGCGACTGCGGTCGGCAGCACTTCACCAATCGCCCACGGCTGACGACCGTATTCAGCGACAAACCAACCCGACTCAATCGCAATCCATGGCAAAGGAATACCGTACAGCGCCGCTTTCAGCAGCCAGCGAGATTTGCCAATGCGGTTGCGGATGACGCTCCAGAATGAGAGCGCGATAATACCCAGCATCAGCACACCACCCAGCACCATGATGCGGAAGGCAAAGTAGAGCGGCGCAACGCGGGGAATCGAATCCTGTTTCGCTTGCTGAATTTGCTCTTCCGTGGCGTTGGCGACATCAGCGGTGTAGCGCTTCAGCAGCAGGCCGTAACCGAGATCCTGTTTGCTCGCTTCAAACTGGCTGCGTACTGCCGGATCTTTACTGCCCCCACGCAACTCGTTCAGCAATGCATACGCTTTCATGCCGTTACGAATACGCACTTCATGCTGCGCCAACAGATCTTTGAGCCCGGTAACCGGCGTATCGACCGAACGGGTGGCAATCAGGCCGAGCAGATAAGGGATCTGAATTGCATATTTGTTTTCCTGCGTCTCCTGATCCGGAATACCAAACAGGGTAAACGCGGCTGGCGCCGGTTGGGTTTCCCACTCCGCTTCAATCGCGGCCAGTTTAGTTTTCTGCACATCGCCGATCTCATAACCCGATTCATCACCCAGTACGATCACCGACAAAATCGCCGCCATACCGAAGCTGGCTGCAATAGCAAAAGAGCGTTTTGCGAAGGCGATATCGCGCCCTTTCAGCAGATACCATGCGCTGATACCAAGGATGAACATCGCACCCGCGGTATAACCGGCGGCAACGGTGTGCACAAACTTCACCTGCGCCACCGGATTCAGCACCAGCTCGGAGAAGCTCAGCATCTCCATGCGCATGGTTTCAAAGTTGAACTCTGAAGCGATCGGGTTTTGCATCCAGCCGTTCGCTACCAGAATCCACAGCGCGGACATATTAGAACCGAGCGCGACCAGCCAGGTGACTGCAAGGTGCTGCACCTTACCGAGACGATCCCAGCCGAAGAAGAACAGGCCGACAAAGGTGGATTCGAGGAAGAACGCCATCAGGCCTTCAATGGCCAGCGGCGCACCGAAGATATCGCCGACGTAGTGTGAGTAATATGACCAGTTGGTACCGAACTGAAACTCCATGGTCAAACCGGTAGCCACGCCCAGCGCAAAGTTGATACCAAACAACTTGCCCCAGAATTTGGTCATATCTTTATAAATCTGTTTCCCCGTCAGAACATATACGGTTTCCATGATTGCCAATAAAAACGCCATACCGAGCGTTAATGGGACAAACAGGAAATGGTACATCGCCGTCAGGGCAAACTGTAAACGCGACAGCTCGACAATATCTAACATGATGACTCCTTGCTCCTCGCATAAACTCGCTCTGCGGATACAACGGCAAACACACTGACATTGATGCGCAGAATTAGATTCAGGAACGACTGATTATTGATTCCAGTTTTATTACTGAGATAACAGAGAAACCTGTTGCCCGAAGTGAGCGAGTAACAGTGATAAAAATTTCCCGAAATAAACTCTCTTTCCAGTCAGGTTCAGGCAGAAGTGAGTTAAGGAGGCGACAGAATTGATATAGCAACGCCTGACACAAACTCCTGAAAAATTATGAAGTAGACTGAATTGATGCAGCGCAATTTAAACCGGTTGGCCCGCGCTTAGCCAGTGGTAAAGTTTGCTATAACTCGCTATTTATTGATCTGGATTAAGGCTATAAATTTCCAGATGTGTAGTGTAAGAATGGTTGTTAATTAGTTGTCACAACCAGTTGGTAAAATTAAGAATATAATTACCTTTTCCGCAATTATTTAACCTATATCTGGAAAGTTACGCGTCAATTCTTTGACAGAGATCTAGCGCCTTTTCCCTTCTTTACCTTGAACCCAAAGTAAGCATAGCCGCACTTTTTTAACCCGTTGCGCTTTTTCCGCTGATTTTTAGCAGGATATTGCCAAAAAAAAGACCACCCGAAGGTGGCCTTTTTACATCACTACGATGATGGCTTATTTGATTGGCAGAACCGCTTTAACAGCGTCACCAATGTCAGCCAGGCTACGTACGGTTTTCACACCGGCCGCTTCCAGCGCAGCAAACTTCTCATCAGCGGTGCCTTTACCACCGGCAATGATGGCGCCGGCGTGGCCCATACGCTTGCCTTTCGGTGCAGTCACACCCGCGATGTAGCCGACAACTGGCTTAGTCACGTGAGCTTTGATGTAGGCAGCTGCTTCTTCTTCCGCGCTACCACCGATCTCACCGATCATCACGATCGCTTCGGTCTGTGGATCGTCCTGGAACAGTTTCAGGATGTCGATGAAGTTAGAGCCTGGGATCGGGTCACCACCGATACCGACGCAGGTAGACTGGCCGTAGCCGATGTCAGTAGTCTGCTTAACGGCTTCATAGGTCAGCGTACCGGAGCGCGAGACGATACCTACGCGGCCCGGCTGGTGAATGTGGCCCGGCATAATACCGATTTTACATTCGCCTGGCGTGATCACGCCTGGGCAGTTCGGGCCGATCATGCGCACGCCGGCTTCATCCAGCTTCACTTTCACGGTCAGCATATCCAGCGTTGGAATACCTTCGGTGATGGTGATGATCAGCTTGATGCCTGCATCGATCGCTTCCAGGATACCGTCTTTGCAGAACGGAGCCGGAACATAGATCACGGTGGCAGTTGCGCCGGTCGCTTCTACCGCTTCACGCACGGTATTGAACACGGGCAGGCCGAGATGCGTGGTGCCGCCTTTGCCTGGCGTTACACCGCCAACCAGCTGCGTACCGTAGGCCAGCGCCTGCTCAGAGTGAAACGTCCCTTGACCACCGGTGAAACCCTGGCAAATGACTTTGGTGTTTTTGTCGATCAAAATGGACATTATTTACCCTCCGCTGCAGCGACAACACGCTGTGCTGCGTCTGTCAGGCTGGTTGCTGCAATGATATTCAGACCGCTGTCCGCCAGTTTCTTAGCGCCCAGCTCGGCGTTGTTACCTTCCAGACGTACCACCACTGGCACGTTCACACCCACTTCTGCCACTGCACCAATGATGCCGTCTGCGATCAGGTCGCAACGTACGATGCCGCCGAAGATGTTAACGAATACCGCTTTGACCGCATCGTCAGAAAGGATGATTTTGAAGGCTTCGGTTACGCGCTCTTTGGTTGCGCCACCGCCAACATCGAGGAAGTTTGCCGGCTCACCACCGTGATGTTTCACGATGTCCATGGTGCCCATGGCCAGACCGGCGCCGTTCACCATACAGCCGATGTTGCCATCCAGCGCAACGTAGTTCAGTTCCCACTGTGTCGCGTGCGCTTCACGTGGATCTTCCTGGCTCGGGTCGCGCATTTCACGCAGCTCCGGCTGACGGAACAGTGCGTTACCGTCTGCGCCCAATTTACCGTCGAGGCAGATCAGATCGCCCTGCTTGGTGATCACCAGCGGGTTGATCTCAACCATTGCCAGATCGCGCTCAAGGAACATGGTCGCCAGACCCATGAAGATTTTGGTGAACTGGCTGACTTGCTTACCGGTCAGACCGAGTTTGAATGCTAACTCACGGCCCTGATACGGTTGTGGACCCGCTAATGGATCCAGCGCCATCTTGTGGATCAAGTGTGGCGTTTCTTCTGCCACTTTCTCAATCTCAACACCGCCTTCAGTCGAGGCCATGAAGATCACGCGACGGGTTGCACGATCAACCACCGCGCCCAGATACAGCTCTTGATCGATATCAGTGGCTGCTTCAACCAGAATCTGGTTTACCGGCTGGCCGTGCGCGTCAGTTTGATAGGTCACCAGACGTTTGCCCAACCAATGCTCAGCAAAAGCACGAATGTCTTCTTTGCTATTAACCACTTTCACGCCGCCCGCTTTACCGCGGCCACCGGCATGAACCTGACATTTCACTACCCACGGACCGGCGCCAATTTTAGAAGCGGCTTCTTCGGCTTCACGTGGCGTGGTGCAGGCGTAGCCTGTCGGTGCTGGCATGCCATAGCGTGCAAACAACTGCTTCGCCTGGTATTCATGTAAGTTCATGATGTTCTATCCATTCAGGTAAGATTTTGGGCGCGCCGTCACTCCGCGCGCCCGGCGAAATTTAGACGTCCAGGAGCAGGCGCGCTGGATCTTCCAGCATCTCTTTCACCGCGACCAGATAGCCAACGGATTCACGACCATCAATCAGACGGTGATCGTAAGAGAGCGCCAGATACATCATTGGCAGAATCACTACCTGACCATTGACCGCCATTGGGCGCTCTTTGATGGCGTGCATGCCCAGAATCGCGCTCTGCGGCGGGTTGATGATTGGCGTAGACATCAGCGAACCGAATACACCACCGTTGGTGATGGTGAAGTTACCGCCGGTCAACTCGTCAACCGTTAGCTTGCCGTCACGGCCTTTCACTGCCAGCTCTTTAATTTTCTTCTCGATGTCGGCCATGCTCAGCGCATCAACATCTTTCAGCACCGGCGTTACCAGACCACGCGGGGTAGAAACCGCAATGCTTACATCGAAATAGTTGTGGTAAACCACATCTTCGCCATCAATAGACGCGTTCACTTCCGGGAAGCGTTTCAGCGCTTCAACCACCGCTTTGATGTAGAAGGACATGAAGCCCAGACGCACGCCGTGACGCTTCTCAAACGCATCGCCGTACTGCTTACGCAGATCCATGATTGGCTTCATGTTGATTTCGTTGAACGTGGTCAACATGGCGGTGCTGTTTTTTGCTTCCAGCAGACGCTCGGCAACACGCTTACGCAGACGCGTCATCGGTACGCGTTTTTCGCTGCGATTAGCCACAGCAGCCTGCGGTGCAGCCGCAGCAGCGGGTGCTGGCGCTGCTTTGCCGCTGTCGGCTTTCTTCGCCAGATGTTTTTCCACATCTTCACGCGTCAGACGGCCGCCCACGCCGGTGCCTTTGATCTGGCCAGCATCGAGGTTGTTTTCAGCAATCAGACGGCGTACCGCTGGGCTGAGCGCATCGTTGCTCTCTTCTTCCAGCGAAGCTGTCTGGCGCTGAGCCGGAGTAGACTCGTTGCTTTCCGCTTTTGCCGCGGTCTCTTTCCCGCCGCTGTTGCCCTCTTTCAAGCGGCCCAGAATCTGGCGAGAAGTGACGGTAGCACCTTCATCTTCCAGCACGGCTTCCAGAATGCCGTCTGCAGAAGCAGGCACTTCCAGCACCACTTTGTCGGTTTCAATCTCTACCAGTACTTCATCGCGGCTCACAGAGTCGCCAGGTTTTTTGTGCCAGGTTGCAACCGTTGCGTCCGCTACGGATTCAGGCAAATCGGGAACGAGAATTTCTACGCTACTCATTTTCTTTCCTTTTTATTAACCAAGGTTCAGCGCGTCATTAACCAGGTCTTGCTGCTGTTTTTGATGTACGGACATGTAGCCCACGGCCGGTGAAGCAGAAGCCGGACGGCCTGCATAACGCAGTGACGCACCAAATGGAACCACTTCGCGGAAATGATGCTGACTGCAATACCATGCGCCCTGATTGAGCGGCTCTTCCTGACACCACACGAAATCTTGCACATGAGCATAATTTTTCAACACGTCCTGCACGACTTTGTGCGGGAACGGATAGAGCTGTTCGATACGTACGATGGCCACGTCGGTCTGCTCGTTCTTACGACGCTGATCCAGCAAATCGTAATAAACCTTGCCCGAACACAGCACCACACGTTTCACCTGCTGCGGATCCAAATCGTCGATCTCACCAATCGCCGGCTGGAAGCTACCGGTCGCCAGCTCTTCCAGCGTGGATATTGCCAGCGGATGACGCAGCAGAGATTTCGGCGACATGACGATCAGCGGACGGCGCATACCGCGCAGCGCCTGACGACGCAGCATGTGGTAAACCTGCGCTGGTGTTGAAGGCACGCACACCTGCATGTTCTGTTCAGCACAGAGTTGCAGATAACGCTCCAGACGCGCCGAGGAGTGCTCAGGGCCCTGGCCTTCATAACCGTGCGGCAGCAACATCACCAGGCCACACATACGGCCCCATTTCTGCTCGCCGGAGCTGATGAACTGATCGATGACGACCTGTGCACCGTTGGCGAAGTCGCCGAACTGCGCTTCCCAAATGGTCAGCACGCGCGGCTCTGCGGTGGCGTAACCGTATTCGAAGGCCAGTACCGCCTCTTCCGACAGCACCGAATCCCACACTTTGAACTGACCCTGGCCGTTATGGACATGGTGCAGCGGCGTGTAGGTTGAGCCGTTGGTCTGATTGTGAATCACCGCATGACGGTGGAAGAAGGTACCGCGACCGGTATCTTCACCAGACAGACGAACCGGAATGCCTTCGTCAACCAGCGTGGCGTAGGCGAGGTTTTCTGCACCGCCCCAGTCGAACGCTTTGTTGCCTTCGGCCATCTCTTTACGATCGTTGTAAATCTTGGCGACGCGTGACTGCACTTCTACCGATTCCGGTACGCTACTGATGCGGCGCGCCAGCTCCTGCAGACGTTTCAGTTCAACGGTTGCCGGGTAGCTCTCATCCCACTCGTGGTTGAGATACGGCGACCAGGTGAAGGAGTGCAGGCTCATTGGACGCCATTCCGGCACCACGCACTCGCCTTCATCCAGCGCATCACGATACAGATTAACCATTTCAGTGGCATCTTCGCTGGTCGCTACGCCTTCGCTTTCCAGCTGGTCGGCATAGAGTTTACGCGGCGTTGGATGCTTTTTGATTTTCTGGTACATCAACGGCTGAGTGGCACTTGGCTCATCGGCTTCGTTGTGGCCGTGACGGCGATAGCACACCAGATCGATGAAGACATCGCGTTTAAAGGTGTTGCGATAATCCAGCGCCAGACGCGTCACAAACGCCACCGCTTCTGGGTCATCGGCGTTAACGTGGAAAATCGGTGCCAGCACCATTTTGCCGATGTCGGTGCAGTACGGCGTGGAACGCGCATCTTTCGGGTTGGAAGTGGTAAAACCAACCTGGTTGTTGATCACGATGCGCACGGTACCGCCCACTTCGTAACCCCGCGCCTGCGACATGTTCAGGGTTTCCTGCACCACGCCCTGGCCAATCACCGCAGCATCACCGTGAATGGTGATCGGCAGAACTTTGTTGCTGCTTGGCTCTGCCAGACGATCCAGACGCGCACGCACCGAACCCATCACTACCGGGCTGACGATTTCCAGATGCGACGGGTTGAACGCCAGCGCCAGGTGCACCAGGCCACCTTCGGTTTCCACATCAGATGAGAAGCCCATGTGGTACTTCACGTCGCCGGTGCCGAGATGTTCTTTGTGCTTACCGGAGAATTCGTCGAACAGATCCTGCGGTTTTTTACCCAGGACGTTGATCAGCACGTTCAGACGACCGCGGTGCGCCATACCCAGCACCACTTCACGCGTACCGCTCTTGCCAGCGTGACGAATCATCTCACGCAGCATCGGTACCAGCGCATCGCCGCCTTCCAGCGAGAAGCGTTTCGCACCTGGGAATTTCGCCCCCAGATATTTTTCCAGGCCTTCTGCCGCGGTCAGCTCTTTCAGGAAACCTTTTTTCTCGTCGCTGCTGAAAGACGCGTGGCCCACCACCGACTCCAGACGCTGCTGGATCCAGCGCTTCTCATCGGTGTTGTTGATGTGCATGTACTCTGCACCAATTGAGCCACAGTAAGTCTGCTGCAGCGCCGCAAACAGATCGGCCAGCTTCATCGTCTCTTTGCCGATAGCAAATGAGCCTACGTTAAAGCTTTCCTGAAAATCGGCGTCGGTCAGATCGTGATAAGCCGGATCGAGGTCGGCTACCGTGTCCTGTTTCCACAGGCCAAGCGGGTCAAGGTTGGCATGCTGATGGCCGCGGAAGCGGAACGCATTAATCAGCTGCAGTACTTTAACCTGTTTGGAGTTGGCGGCCGGATCGGTCACGGTTGATGTGTAACGCGTTGCGTCTTTAGCCAGGCGGCGGAAGTAATCACGCGTGGTGGAGTGAAATTGCTCAGGTTTCACGCCAGTGCCCGGCAGCTGCTGGAACAGCTCGCGCCACATGTCATCAACTGAGTCAGGATCGGTCAGGAAATCCTCATAGAGTTGCTCTATGTAGGATTGGTTCGCGCCGGCCAGCCAGGAGGAGTCCAGCCAGGGTTTCATCGCGCTGTTCTGCATTGTGATCCCTTAAGCATTAATCTGCTTTTTATGAGGTTTCATTTGTTACCGCTTACGCGGCTTGCCGTAGTGAGTTCAGCGATACGAACCTGTGCGCTACCGGCGCCTGGCTCGTAAGGGAACCTTTATAAGCGTGGTCAATACCGCGCTTATAGAGGCTTCCGTAAACATCCGGGAACCTCAGTTCCCGGACAGTGACTTCTTTGTTACGCCCCGCGTTGCAGCAGCATCGACTTAATATGGCCGATAGCGCGCGTTGGGTTTAGGCCTTTCGGGCACACGCTCACACAGTTCATGATGCTGTGACAGCGGAAAACACTGAAAGCATCGTTTAGATTGTCGAGACGCGCATTGGTTTCAGTGTCGCGGCTGTCGATCAGGAAACGGTAAGCGGCCAGCAGACCCGCCGGACCCACGAATTTGTCCGGATTCCACCAGAACGACGGGCATGAGGTAGAGCAGCAGGCGCAGAGAATACACTCGTACAAACCATCCAGATGCTCACGCTCTGCCGGGCTCTGTAAATGCTCGCGCGCCGGTGGATTTTCCCCATTATTCAACAGGAAAGGCTTAATCTTCTCATATTGTGCATAGAACTGTCCCATGTCTACCACGAGGTCGCGGATCACCGGCAAACCAGGCAGAGGACGGATAACAATTTTCTTCGAACCGTTACCGAGCGCAGAAATCGGTGTGATGCACGCCAGACCATTTTTACCGTTCATGTTCAGACCATCTGAACCGCACACGCCTTCACGGCATGAGCGACGGAAAGCCAGCGTCGGATCTTTCTCTTTCAGACGGATCAGCGCATCCAGCAACATCATGTCGCGACCATCTTCCGATTCCAGCGTGTACTCCTGCATACGCGGCTTGGCATCGACTTCTGGGTTGTAACGATAGATTGAAAATTCGAGTCTCATGATCATCTCCGCAATTAGTAAGTACGCGCTTTCGGCGGGAAGGCCGCACGCAGTTTCGGTTGCATGTTCACCTCACGGCGCGTCATGCTTTCCGTCTGCGGAACATAGAGACTGTGGCACAGCCAGTTGGCATCATCACGCTCCGGATAATCGAAGCGGCTGTGTGCGCCACGGCTTTCAGTACGGAAGTTGGCAGCGACAGCGGTGGCATACGCGGTTTCCATCAGGTTATCCAACTCAAGGCACTCAATACGCTGGGTGTTGAAATCCGGCGAACGGTCATCAAGACGGGCTGATTTCAGACGCTCACGAATCACTTTCAGCTCTTCCAGACCTTCACGCATTGCATCGCCATCGCGGAATACCGAGAAGTTGTTCTGCATGCAGCGCTGCAGCGCTTTACGGATTTCGACAGGATCTTCACCGGTGGTGTTATTTTCCCAACGGTTGAAGCGCGCCATCGCTTCATCCAGATTTTCCTGCGTGGCTTCACGCAGTTCGCCCTGCTCTTCAATACACTCCAGCAAGTGCACGCCAGCTGCGCGACCAAACACCACCAGATCGAGCAGTGAGTTACCGCCAAGGCGGTTAGCGCCGTGTACCGATACGCAGGCGATTTCGCCGACGGCGAACAGACCCGGAATCACCACATCTTCGCCCTGCTCGTTCACGCGCAGCGCCTGACCGGTCACTTTGGTCGGCACGCCGCCCATCATGTAGTGGCAGGTTGGGATCACCGGAATCGGTTCTTTAATAGGGTCAACGTGCGCAAAGGTACGCGACAGCTCAAGGATGCCCGGCAGGCGCGACTCCAGCACGTCGGCACCGAGATGGTCGAGCTTCAGTTTGATGTGCGGACCCCAAGGGCCATCGCAACCACGACCTTCACGGATTTCCACCATCATGGAGCGTGCTACTACATCGCGTCCCGCCAGATCTTTGGCATTCGGCGCATAGCGCTCCATGAAGCGTTCACCGTGCTTATTCAGCAGGTAACCGCCTTCACCACGGCAACCTTCGGTAACCAATACGCCCGCACCGGCAATGCCGGTTGGGTGGAACTGCCACATTTCCATATCCTGCACCGGCACGCCTGCGCGCAGCGCCATACCGACGCCGTCACCGGTGTTGATGTGGGCGTTAGTGGTGGATTGGTAAATACGGCCCGCGCCGCCGGTCGCCAGAATGGTCGCTTTGGCTTTGAAGTAGACGGTTTCGCCGGTTTCCATGCAGATAGCCGTACAGCCGACAATCGCACCGTCTTCGTTTTTCACCAGATCCAGCGCATACCATTCGGAGAAGATGGTGGTTTTGTTCTTTAGATTCTGCTGATACAGCGTATGCAGCAAGGCGTGGCCCGTACGGTCGGCAGCCGCAGCGGTACGCGCCGCCTGCTCACCACCGAAATTCTTCGACTGACCACCAAACGGACGCTGATAGACGCGGCCGTCATCAAGACGGGAGAAAGGCAACCCCATATGTTCCAGTTCCAGAATCGCTTCCGGACCGACATGACACATATATTCGATCGCGTCCTGGTCGCCGATAAAGTCGGAACCTTTGACCGTGTCGTACATGTGCCATTCCCAGTTATCTTCATGGGTGTTACCCAGCGCAACGGTGATACCGCCCTGCGCCGATACGGTATGGGAACGGGTTGGGAAAACTTTGGATAACAGGGCACAGGTCTGGCCCGATTGGGAGATTTGCAGAGCGGCGCGCATTCCTGCGCCACCCGCGCCGATCACCACGGCATCAAATTCTCTGACTGGCAAACTCATTTACACACCCCACACGACAACGGTTCCATAAATCGCATACGACAACAGCGCAACCACAATCACAAACTGCAGCAGCAACCGGGTTACTACTGGTTTCACGTAGTCAGTCAGCACCTGCCACATCCCAATCCAGCCGTGGATCAGAATCGAGAACAGCGTCAACATGGTGAACACTTTAGTGAAGGCGGACGAGAAGAAGCCGTGCCAGACGTCATACGTCAGCGTGCCTGTCATCACGACAAAACCGAGGATGTAGAGAATGTAGAGCGTAATTAAGATTGCAGCAGCACGCAGTAACAGCCAGTCATGGATACCGTTGCGTCCTAATGCAGAAGCATTGCTTACCATACGAGGACTCCAGCCAAAATTGAGAGCACGACAGTGATAACAAAAGCCGCTTGCGCGGAACGGGTTCCCACCTGCAGGGTTTCTTCCATAAAGCCAAAATCAGCCAACATATGACGAATACCGCCCACAGCGTGATACGCCAGCGCAGTTAAAATGCCCCACATGATGAATTTGGCGAAGAAGCTATCCATGATGGATGCCGCTTGCTGGAAACCTTCTGGAGAGGAGAGAGAGAGACCCAGTAACCAGAGCAGAATTCCGAGAGCGACAAAGGTGATCACGCCGGAGACGCGGTGGAGAATGGACGATATTGCAGTAACGGGAAACCGGATCGTCGAGAGATCCAAGTTAACAGGTCTTTGTTTTTTCACGGTTTTGCCCACACAGCTCTTTTTTATTTTGCTTCCTCCGGTCCTGAGTTGCATCAGAGACACAGCATGTGTTCAGACTGCAACCGCCACCAAAATAGCAACATCCAGTGTTAAATAAAGCGGGTAAAACGCTGGGTGGCTCCTGGTGTCAGGGTGTTCCGGAGACCTGGCCGCAGTATAGGAGGATCACATTCTGATTACAATTCCCCTACAATCTCTTTGGTCACATTTAGGTTGAACAGTGATCATGCTCACGAATTTCACAATTTATACATTTTTAATTATCTGATTTGACAAAAGATCAACATTTCAGTTACAAACAATCGCATTAAAGCCCTATGATGCACAAAAGTTATGGGGATACACTTTCCCCTAAGCTCAAGTTATGTAACATTGCCAATACAAGCAATACAAAGCATCAGGTTATTGGTTACCAAGAAGTTATGTCGTGACAGGAACTTTAACATCCTCGATGTGCAGCATGTCATGCCCCGACGCCACCGAATGGCCCAAATCAGCGTTTACTCTGTAACCCTGCACGACCCACGTTACCGCAGAGTGATGCTGTGAAGATTGTGGTTATATCGCTTGCTGATATTTGCAACATGAAGGCTATTCTGGTGTCTAAGATCCTTACCTTAAAGGCGCTATGGAGACGAAATAATGACAGATAAAAAAGTGACGCTAACCCTACAAGATAATACGTCTGTTGAACTGGACGTGATGCAAGGTACGCTGGGACAAGATGTTGTTGATGTCCGCGCCCTTGGCTCTCAAGGCCTGTTCACCTTCGATCCCGGCTTCACCTCTACTGCGTCCTGCGAATCCAAAATCACCTTTATTGATGGTGACGAAGGTATTCTGTTACACCGTGGTTTCCCGATTGACCAGCTGGCAACCCACTCCAACTATCTCGAAGTGTGTTACATCTTGCTGAATGGCGAAGCCCCGACCCAAGCCCAGTTTGAAGAGTTCCGCACGACCGTTACCCGCCACACCATGATCCACGAGCAAATCACCCGACTGTTCCATGGCTTCCGCCGCGATTCGCATCCTATGGCGGTAATGTGTGGTGTGACCGGTGCGCTGGCCGCGTTTTATCACGACTCCTTAGACGTCAATATTGAACGTCACCGTGAAATCGCTGCGTTCCGCCTGCTGTCGAAAATGCCGACCATGGCGGCGATGTGCTACAAATATTCCATCGGCCAGCCGTTTGTGTACCCGCGCAACGACCTCTCTTATGCCGGTAACTTCCTGCACATGATGTTCGCCACGCCGTGCGAAGAGTACAAAGTGAATCCGGTACTGGAACGCGCCATGGACCGTATTCTGATTCTGCACGCCGACCATGAGCAGAACGCTTCAACCTCTACCGTTCGTACCGCAGGCTCTTCAGGCGCGAACCCGTTTGCCTGTATCGCCGCCGGTATCGCTTCACTGTGGGGACCGGCGCACGGCGGTGCCAACGAAGCGACACTGCGCATGCTGGAAGAGATCAGCACTGTTGATCACATCCCTGAGTTTGTTAAACGTGCGAAAGACAAAAACGATTCGTTCCGTCTGATGGGCTTTGGCCACCGCGTCTACAAAAATTACGATCCGCGCGCCACCGTGATGCGCGATACCTGTCACGAAGTGCTGAATGAACTGGGCATGAAAGATGATCTGCTGGAAGTGGCGATGGAGCTGGAACACATCGCGCTGAACGACCCGTACTTCATCGAGCGTAAGCTCTATCCTAACGTCGATTTCTACTCAGGCATTATTCTGAAAGCGATGGGCATTCCGTCTTCCATGTTTACCGTCATCTTTGCCATGGCGCGTACCGTAGGCTGGATTGCACACTGGAAAGAGATGCATGACGAAGGCATGAAAATTGCCCGTCCGCGTCAGCTGTATACCGGTTACACCGAGCGTCCATTTACCTCGGCGCTGAATAAATAAGAAAAAGGCGGCCAAACGGCCGCCTTTTTTATTGCGCGATAAATCGTGCCGCTACAGCTGGCATCCCGGACACCAGTAAAACGGCCGCGATGACAACACGCCCTTCTCAATCACCGCTCCGCAACGCCGACATTTCTTTCCCTGCCGATGAAACACCTCGAAGCGAAACGCGGCATCTTCGTGATACTTCTTCATGCTGCCACGCATCTGATATGACAAACGCGGCACCGACAGCATCGCCTCACTCAGCGCCGTGAGCTGCTGCTCGCTGAGATCCTGCGCCCGGTGCGACGCCAGCAAACCGGCATGCCATAAAATCTCCACGCGCAGATAATTACCCAAACCGGCGAGAAAAGCCTGATCGAGCAACAAGCCGCTGAACTGGCGACGACGAAAGCGCGGCGACAGCAGACGCTCGCGCACCTCCTCCACCGTTAAGCTGGCATCCAGCACGTCCGGTCCCACCCGTTGCAGAAACGGATGCGCCGCCAAGGTAGCAGCGTTGAGCAGCTCAATATCCGACGCGCTGTACAGCAAAATGGTGTTATCCGCATTGGCGAGCCGCACGCGGAGTTGTCGCGTGGTATTCGGCTGCGTGCCGGTTGGCACCACACGCCAGACACCGTACAGCTGATTGTGGCTGTAAAGCGTCAGGCCATTTGAGAAGTGCGTGAGCAGCGCCTTGCCCCGCGTTTCAAACGCGTTGATGGTGGTTCCCATCAGCGCGGGTTCATAGGTTTTCAGCTCGGGAAAGGCAAACCACACATCGGTAAGCGGTTTGCCTTCCATTGCCTCTGCCAGTTGATCCGCCGCACGACGGATCTCCGGTCCCTCAGGCATAACAACTCCTGTTAATGCGTGGCGCCACCGACGACGCGAATATCATTTTCGGTACTCAATATCACCTGCAGCGAGGTTTCCAGCGCCTTGATCACGCTAACGGTGGCCATACTCGCCACACCAGGATGATGCACCGCTTGTTCCGGCATGTAAGGAATGTGAATAAAACCGCCGCGCGCCCTACTGTTGGTGGTATGAATCCAGTGCAGCAGGCTGTACATCACGTGATTACAGGTAAAAGTACCGGCGGTTTGCGATACCGACGCCGGCACGCCCACCTCACGCAGTGCGGCAACCATGGCTTTGATCGGCAGCGTGGAGAAATAGGCCGCCGGGCCATCGGCCTCAATCGGCTTATCGATCGGCTGCTGCTGGTCGTTGTCCGGAATGCGCGCGTCATCAACGTTGATGGCAACGCGTTCAACGGTAATGTCGGATCGCCCCCCCGCCTGCCCAACGCACAGCACGCGATCGGGCTGAATCTCTTCCAGCGCACGCGTTAACACTTCACCGCAGGTGGCAAACACCACCGGCAGCTGGCGCACCACAATACGCGCACCGGCGATCTCTTTGCCGTCAAAGCTGCGCACCGCTTCCCACGAAGGGTTGATGCTTTCGCCACCAAACGGCTCAAACGCCGTCATTAACACCGTTTTCATTGCAACCTCACAAGAACATCAGGAAGTAGAGCAGGAAAATATTCACTACCAACAGTAGCACACCGGTTGGCACCTGAGCCTTGATCACCGCGTTGCGGTCCGGCAGCTCTAACAGACGCGCCGGAACGATGTTGAAGTTGGCCGCCATCGGCGTCATCAAAGTCCCGCAATAGCCGGAGAACATGCCGATCGCCGCCATCACCGCCGGATTGCCACCGTGTTGCAGCACCAGAATCGGAATCCCAATCCCGGCCGTCACAATCGGGAAGGCCGCGAACGCATTGCCCATCACCATGGTCAGCAGCGCCATGCCTCCCGCGTAGACCGCGACGGCGATTAGGCGATTATCCACCGCCAGATACTGCTCGGTCAGGTGCGAAATCGCGGTGCCGACACCGGCGCTGGTGAACAGCAGGCCGAGCGTGGCGAGAATTTGCGGCAGAATAAAGGCCCAACCCACCGCATCCAGCAAGCGACGGGTCTCCTGCATCGACTGCAGCGGCTTTTCATGGGTGATTTTCAGTGCAATCAGCCAGCCCAACAGGCAGCCGATCATCATTGAGAATAGCGTCACCAATGTTGAGTGATTGCCGGGGCCAAACACGGTGTCCTGCAGCCCAGGAATGTGGTTAAACGCCAGCACGCCAATCACGGTGACCAGCGGGATCGCCAGCGCCGGCAAGAACAGTTTGTTGTGCAGACGTTTGGCGCTTTCCTGTTTCTGCTCGTCGCTGCGCTGATGATAGCGTCCCAGACGCACGCCGCCGAAACCGGCAATCAACGCCATCACCACCACAGCCACGCCGACCGCGATGTGCAACCAGCGGCGGCCCAGTTCGGCATCGCCCGCCCATTGCCCCATCAACTGATAAGCACCGTCGCCGATCAGGAAAATCAGCCCATACAAGGCCCAGAACAGCCCGGTGGTAAAACGGCGCGGGTTGGCGCTGTCGCGCCAGGAAAGCAGCGCCACCACCAGCAGGATCACCCCTGCCAGCCACATCAAATATTGTTGCTGGAACATTACTTCCCTCCTTTGGCGTTCAGCGCCTGCTGATTCAACGCGCCCAGTTCTCGCGCCAGCTGACGATCAAGGCGTACCAGGCGGGCTGAATGAATGAGGAAAGCACAGAGTGCAGTGGGAATGCCCCACAGCGCGATATGCAGCGGTTCGGTGCTAATACCGGCAGACTCCTGCATAAAGTTATGCATGAAGATAATTGCGCCAAAAGCGACGAAGATATCTTCACCAAAGAAGAGACCAATGTTATCGGTGGCGGCCGACATGGCGCGCAGGCGATGACGCACGTCTGGCGGCACTTCGCCGTAGCGGTTTTCCGTGGCCCCTTCGGCCATCGGCGCCAGCAGCGGACGCACCATTTGTGGATGACCGCCAAGGCTGGTTAAGCCCAGCGCCGCAGTGGCTTCACGCACGAACAGGTAGACGATCAGCAAGCGCCCGGCGGTCGCGGTTTTGATCTGCGCGATCCAGCTCTGCGCGCGCTCTTTCAAACCATGACGCTCCAGCAAGCCGATAACCGCCAGCGGCAGCAGCAGAATCAGCGGCAGATTACGCGTATTGAGGAAGCCAGAACCGAGTTTTTCCAGAATATCCGCCAGCGGCAGATGCGCCGCCAGCCCGGTGACGAAGCCCGCCACTATCACCACCAGCACCGGGTTAAAGCGCAGCACAAAACCCACAATGATGGCGGCAATGCCCAGTAGCGGCCAGAGGTTTACCACGTTATCCATGTTGTTCCCTTATGTGAAAAGACAAAGCCCGGCGTGAGGCCGGGCAATCAGTAAAATGTTATGCGCTGGTAACGGCAATCTGATTGGTCGCAAAGGCGGCGCGCAACGTACGGGCGAACTGGAGCGCGTGGGCGCCATCACCATGCAGACACACGGTTTCCGCGTTGACCGGCACCCATTCGCCGCTGATGCTCTGCACCTGACGCTGCTGCACCATCGCCAGCGTTTGCGCGAGCGCCTGGTCGGCATCTTCAATCATCGCGTTAGGCTGACTGCGAGGCACCAGCGCCCCGCTCGCCAGATAACCGCGATCGGCAAATACCTCTTCGCGTGTGCGCAAACCATGATGAGCCGCCGCCGCAATCGAGGCGCTGCCCGCCAATCCCACCAGAATTAATCCCGCATCCACGGCTTTCACCGCGCGCGCGATAGCATCGGCCAGCTGCGGATCGCCCGCCGCCTGGTTATACAACATGCCGTGCGGTTTGACGTGCACCAGACGTTCACCTTCGCTCTCCGCGATACTTTTTAGCGCGCCAATCTGGTAAATCATCTGCGCATACACTGTTTCCGGCGGCAGTTGCATCGCGCTACGACCAAAGTTTTCCCGATCGGGGAAACTGGGATGCGCACCGATCGCCACGCCACTGGCTTTCGCCCAGCGCACTGATTGCAGCATGGTTTGCGCATCACCGGCGTGGAAGCCGCAGGCGATATTGGCCGAGCTGACCAGCGTGAGCAGTTCCCGATCGCTGGCGCTGCCTTCGCCAAGATCGGCATTAAGATCAATCTTCATGTCCCAGTCCCCAGGCAATTTGGTCAAACGAGCGCTGCTGATGCTGCTTAGCCGCAATGGCATCTTCTAGCGTGCAATGAATGAAGTGAATCGGTTCGCCGAGACGAATTTGCGCCAGATGATAGAGATCGGCTTCGATGATGCAGGCGATACGCGGATAACCACCGGTGGTTTGCGCATCGGCCATCAACACAATCGGTTGGCCATTGGGCGGCACCTGCACCACGCCGGGCACTAAACCGTGCGACAGCAAATCGCGTGTCGCGTCGCGCTGCAATTGACGTCCCTGTAGGCGATATCCCATGCGATTACTTTGCGGACTGAGTTTCCACGGGCTGCGCCAAAAACCTTGCTGCGCTTCACGCGAGAATTCGCTGTATTCAGGCCCCGCCAGAGCGCGAATGCGATTGCCCCACAGCAGCTGGCGCACGCCGGCTTTGTCTTTGAAGTCACGCGTGGGTTGGCCTAACGGCAATTCGTCACCGTCTTGTAATTTTCGTCCCTGCCAGCCGCCAAACGCCGCCTTGAGATCGGTACTGACTGAACCGAGCATTTCCGGCACGGCAAAGCCACCGTTTACCGCCAGATAGCTGCGCATGCCGCGCGTTGGCGTTGCTAACGTCAGCACCTGACCTTTCTTCACCGGCAGTCGCCAGCCGGTCCAGACCGGTTGGCCATCCAGATCGGCATTACAGCCGGCGCCCGTCAATGCAAACCAGCCATCGCGGGTAAACTGCACTTTGAACTGGCCGAGCACGATTTCCAGCACCGCGCTTTGCTCGGGATTGCCCACCAGCATATTGGCCGTGCGCATCGCCGGTTGATCCAGCGCGCCGCCAACGCTGATGCCATATTGCCGAAAACCGGTACGGCCGTGGTCCTGTAGCGAGGTCATCATGCCCGCGCGTAGAATCTTTAACATACGCCCTCCTGCTGCGGCACGAAGCGCACGCTATCGCCGGGACGTAATAGGGTTGGCGGATGTTGCAGCGGATCGAACAGGCTAAGCGGCGTATGGCCTATCAACTGCCAGCCGCCCGGTGCGGCTAAGGGATAGATGCCGGTTTGGCTGCCACCAATGCCCACGGAGCCGCTTGGCACAATCACTCGCGGCTCGGCGCGGCGCGGCGTGTGTAACCGCTCATCCAGTCCGCCGAGATAAGGGAAACCGGGCTGGAAGCCGATGAAATAGACCACGTAATCAATGCTGCTGTGCAGTTCCACCGCTTGTTTTGGCGTCATATTTGCGCGCTCAGCGACCACCTGCAGATCCGGTCCGCCTTCGCCGCCGTACACCACTGGAATTTCCACCCGGCGCGATTCCGGCAGCTGCGCTTCGCTCTCTTCCCACCAGCGCTGCAAACGTTCAATAGCGTCCAGCGCATTCAGTTGCGGGTCGCGCAGCAGCAGTGTCAGGTTGTTCATGCCAGGAATCACTTCCTCTACCTGCTCGTTCTGCTGCAGTCGCTGACACAATCCCCAAATGCGCTGCTGGCTGGTCAACGAAACCGGCGGTTCCAGTTCCAATACCACTGCGCGCTCACCTAGCAGATAACAACGTGCTCGTTGCAAAAACGACCTCCTGGTAAAAAACATGCCGAAAAACAGATAATTGAGGTGCGCATTAATGCGCACCCTACACAACCCGCACCATCAGGTTAGCGCGGCGCCATTTATGGCGACCGGGTGCGCGTTTATGCTTAAAGGCAATACGTTATGCGAAAGTGACAGAGATGTGTCAACAAATTTGCGCCCTTAACGTGTGTTAAGGGCGTGAGAGAGGAGCAATCAGGCAGGATTGTCGATGTCGATAAAGGTCACATCAAGACCGTGATGTGTCGCTAGCCATTCGCCGAGCGCCTTAATCCCGCCGCGCTCGGTCGCGTGATGGCCAGCAGCGAAGAAGTGCAACCCCTGTTCGCGCGCGCTATGAATGGTTTGCTCAGAAACTTCACCGGTAATAAAGGCATCGACACCAAATGCCGCCGCGCTATCGATAAAGCCCTGACCGCCACCGCTACACCAGGCAACGCGTTTGATCAGCGCAGGCGCGTTATCACTGCAGTGCAGCGGCGTACGGCCTAAACGCTGGGCGATTTTTTCCGCCAACGCCGCACCGCTCAACGGTTGTGCCAATTCGCCCCACGGCACCAGCGGCTGAATTTCGCCTTTCACCTCGATATCAAACAGACGCGCCAGCTGCGCGTTGTTACCCAACTCGGCATGCGCATCCAGTGGCAGATGCCAGCCATACAGGTTGATATCATTGGCCAGCAAGGTACGCAGGCGCTGGCGCTTCATGCCTTTAATCACCGGCGCTTCACTCTTCCAGAAGTAGCCGTGATGCACTAGCACCGCATCAGCGTTGCGCTTCACCGCTTCATCCAGCAACGCCTGACAAGCCGTTACGCCGGTGATGAGGGTTTTTACTTCGGTGCGTCCTTCAACCTGCAAACCGTTCGGTGCGTAATCGCTGAAGGCGCTGTTGTTAAGCTGCTGATTGACGATCTGTTCTAATTCAACATTGTTCATTACGGCTCCCTGATCGCCTCAAGCCGCGCTGCGAGCGCGCTCAAAGGCGTCTAGTGTCTTTTTACGTGCGTCCTTATGTTCCACGATTGGTGACGGATAATCGAGTTTCTTGTTATTTTTCTGCGCCCAAACCTGTGGCTGATGGATATCGCTGTCTGGCACAGAGCGCAGTTCCGGCAACCACTGGCGGATAAAGTCGCCCTGTTTATCGAAGCGTTCGCCCTGAGTGGTGGGATTGAATATGCGAAAATAAGGCGCGGCATCGGTGCCGGTTGATGCCGCCCATTGCCAGCCACCGTTATTGGCGGCCAGATCGCCATCGATGAGCTGCTGCATAAAGTAGCGCTCACCTTCACGCCAATCGATGAGCAGATCCTTGACCAGAAAACTGGCGGTAATCATGCGCAGCCGATTGTGCATCCAGCCCAGCGTGTTGAGCTGACGCATCGCCGCATCGACAATTGGATAGCCGGTTTTACCCTGCTGCCAGGCCGCGAGATGATGATCATTTTTCTGCCAATCCACGTTGCGCGTCCAATCGACAAAAGGTTGGTGCTTACACAATGCCGGGAATGCCACCATCAGATGGCGGTAAAATTCGCGCCAGATCAGCTCGTTCAGCCAGGTAAACGCCTTGCCCTCATTGAGCGCGTCGGGGTGCTCTTTCAATACCCGATGTAAGCACTGGCGCGGCGATAGCACACCAATCGCCAGATAAGCCGATAAGCGGCTGGTGCCATCAATCGCCGGTAAGTCGCGCTGATCCGGGTAGTATTGCACCGCCTGTTTGGCGAAATGACGCAGCTGTTTTAACGCTGCCTCTTCACCGGCAGGGAACCAGCTCTCATCAACATCTTCGCAAGGATAATCAAATGCTGGGATGTGCTGTTCGATACGGATTGGTGCATTCGGGCGGGCTTTCGGAGCATGATAGCACTCCGGCAAGCCCTGATGCAGACGGCGGACAAAGGCTTTGCTGAATGGCGTAAACACTTTGAACATGGTGTTACTGCCGGTTTGTACGCTGCCCGGCGGCAACAGCAGGCTATCGTCAAATCCCTGACAAATCACGCCCTGCGCATCCAGCCGCTTTTCGGCCTGTGCATCGCGCTCACGTTCGTTTATTTCGTACTGATAGTTGTAATAAAGCGCGTCGACGTGCTGCTGATGGCAAAACTCGCTGAGAAAATCAATCGAGGCAGCAAAGTCATTACACTGATGATAATGCAAAGGGATACCGCGTTCCGCCAATGACGCCTGTAATAAGCGGAGATTTTGCTGGATAAACGCCGCCTGCTTCGGTGCCATGTGATGCTGCTGCCACTGCTGTGGCGTGGCGATAAACAGCGCCATCACGTTGGCATTGCTGTCGCGACAGGCGGCGGCCAGCGCCATGTTGTCATTGATGCGCAGGTCGTTGCGCAACCAAACTAAATGGGTGGTCATAAAGCCCCGAAATTATTGTCCGTAGCGCAAACGCAGCGCTTCTGGATAAGGATCAAAATAACGCTGCTGAGCCAGCCAAGGATGCGGATATTCCGCCATGTAATGTTTCAGCATGGTGATCGGTGCGAGTAACGGCTGCACGCCGAGACGATAACGATCGATCAGCTGCGCCAACTCCTGACGCTGCGGCGAACTCAACTGCGGGCGGAAATAGCCTTGCACATGCATCAGTACGTTGGTGTGATTGCGGCGCGATGCCTGATGGGACATCAGATGCATCAGGCGATTGCGATACTCAGCGGCGTAATCTTCCAGCGAATCCCACTGATCCATTGCCGCCACAAAACGCCCCATTTCACGGTACTCATCCTGCGCATGGGAAAGCAGCAGCAATTTATAGCGGCTATGAAAGGCCATCAGCTTGTGGCGCGACAGACCGCTGCGCCACATTTCATTGAATTCGTGCAGCGCATAAACGCGGCCAATGAAGTTTTCGCGGATGGCATCATCATGCAGGCGGCCGTCCTCTTCCAGTGGCAACCACGGCATCTCTTTCTGCAGAAATGCAGTAAACATGCCGGTGCCCGCTTTGCGATTATTGTTGGTTTCGGGCTCGTAAACACGAACGCGCTCCAGCCCACAGCTAGGCGATTTGGCACACAGAATGTACCCGCACAGATGATGCAGCGATTTCACGCGCTCGGCGGACCAGCGCTGCATCTCATCGGTGACTTCCTCGCCGCCATCCTTGCTGAAGCAGAGATGAATATTGTCATCGCTCTCTTTCACCAGCCGCAAAGCCGGGCGTGGCGTGGGTAAACCAATCGCCATTTCAGGACATACAGGTTCGAAGCGCACAAATGGCACGAGCTCGTCAGTCGCGAAAGCAAAACGTTTGTGGCCGCCATCGAATCGGACGTTATCCCCGAGCAGGCAAGCGCTGATACCAACAGGAATTTTTTCGCTCATACTTGTACAATCTCATAAAACTTGTAGAGGTTTTAAGTGTAGCTGAAATGGCACGGGATAACAGCGGGGAAGCGGGTTTGAGGGGAAATTTGCCATAAAAAACCCGGCAAGCGCCGGGTGGATGATGCGTAGAATTCGTTTACCAGTAGATGCCAGCAGCCGCTTCCGACTGCGCCAGCCATACCGGTTTGGTGCTGGTTTTGCACCAGATGCGATGCAAGTAGCTATAAAAACGCGCGCGATCCTGACGGAATAACATCACTGGCAGCGCCAGCAAACCGATTGATACCACCAGCACACGGCGCAGTACGATTTTATACAGTGGATATGCTCGATCCATCTTGGCCCCCTTGTGGTAAACATTGCGTTGAAATGTGATCTGGTTCAGATATTACCCGGAATTGTGTAATTTTACTACTCATCCGACCACTTTATTTGCTGTTTTTTTGCACCATTTTGCTGGAAATGAAATTTAGTTACAGAATTGTGATCGATAAGATCGCAGCAGGTTAAAAACTATATGACGGACGCGGAGCCGCTTTATTGCTAAAGTGATGCGTTAACTTTTTGCCGCTGGAGGCAGCGTGACGACCATCTTGATTGTGGAAGATGAAAAAGAGATTCGCCGTTTCGTGCGCCTGGCGCTGGAGAGCGAAGGTTTAAAGATTGTGGAAGCGGAACAGCTACAGCGGGGTCTGATTGAGGCGGCAACGCGTAAGCCCGATCTGGTGATCCTCGATCTTGGCTTGCCCGATGGCGATGGTAATGACTTTATTCGTGAAGTGCGCCAGTGGAGCAGCATGCCGGTGATTGTGCTGTCGGCACGCAGCGACGAGCAGGATAAGATCGATGCGCTGGATGCAGGTGCAGATGATTATCTCACTAAGCCGTTTGGCATCGGTGAGTTGCTGGCGCGCGTGCGTGTGGCGCTGCGGCGGCATCAAAGCAGCCAGCCAGAACCGATTGTGAAATTTGGTGAAGTGAGTGTCGATTTGGCGGCACGCCGTGTGCTGCGCAGTGAACAGGAAGTGCATCTGACGCCAACCGAGTTCCGTCTGCTCAGCTTGCTATTGAATAATGCCGGAAAGGTGCTGACGCAACGTCAGTTGCTGAACCAGGTTTGGGGACCGAATGCGGTGGAGCACAGCCACTATTTGCGCATCTACATGGGCCATTTGCGGCAAAAGCTGGAAGCGAATCCCACCCAGCCCAGCCATTTGCTGACCGAAACCGGTATCGGCTACCGTTTTATGCCATAAAAAAAGGCCGCTTAGCGGCCTTTTCTCTTCACTGCCAATCAGGCGTTTTTCAGTACTTCGCTAACAATCTCAACCGCTTCTTTCTCGATCTGCTGACGGTGTTCAGCGCCGAGGAAGCTTTCACAGTAGATTTTGTAGGCGTCTTCCGTGCCCGATGGACGAGCGGCAAACCAGCCGTTTTCCGTCATCACTTTCAGACCACCGATTGATGCGCCGTTACCCGGTGCAGCAGTCAAGCGTGCGGTGATCGGATCACCCGCCAGCGTATCCGCGCTCACCATTTCTGGAGACAGTTTAGACAGTGCCGCTTTCTGTGCTGAAGTTGCCGGTGCCTGCAGACGATTGTAGCTCGGCGCTCCAAAGCGCGCGGCCAGCTCGTCATAATGCTGCTGCGGGTTCTTGCCGGTTACCGCGGTGATTTCTGCGGCCAGCAGGCACAGAATGATACCGTCTTTATCG
This sequence comes from Pantoea sp. GM01, assembly GCF_000282675.1. Taxonomy (NCBI): domain Bacteria; kingdom Pseudomonadati; phylum Pseudomonadota; class Gammaproteobacteria; order Enterobacterales; family Erwiniaceae; genus Pantoea; species Pantoea sp. GM01. The sequence goes on from NZ_AKIU01000055.1 coordinate 81,778, forward strand.
GTTGACCAGGCTGAGCCATCGAAACGCAGGAACGATGCGCCCGCGCTCTCTTCGCCGCCGAAACCGAAGCTGCCATCGAACAGGCCATCAACGAACCATTTGAAACCAACCGGCACTTCCACCAGCTTACGGCCAATGTCGTTAACTACGCGGTCGATCATCGCGCTGGAAACCAGCGTTTTACCGACAGCCACCTCTTTGCCCCACTGCGGACGATGCTGGAACAGGTAGTTGATTGCCACCGCCAGATAGTGGTTCGGATTCATCAGACCGGCTGGCGTGACGATGCCATGGCGATCGTAATCAGGATCGTTACCAAAGGCCAAATCGAATTTGTCTTTGTACGCCAGCAAACCCGCCATCGCGCATTCGGACGAGCAGTCCATACGCACCACGCCATCTTTATCCAGATGCATGAAGCGGAAAGTCTGATCGATAGCATCGTTAACGATGGTCAGATCAAGCTTGTAGTGCTCAGCAATGCGCTGCCAGTAAGCAATACCCGAGCCGCCTAATGGATCGACGCCAATTTTCAGGCCCGCTTTCTGGATGGCCGCGAAATCGATTACCTGCGCCAAACCTTCAACGTATGGCTGGATCAGGTCCTGCTCAACGATATGGCCGCTTGCCCAAGCCTGATCCAGCGGCAGACGCTTAACATCCTTCAGCTCGCCTTTGATCAGCTGGTTAGCACGATCTTCCACCACTTTGGTGACGTTGGTATCCGCCGGTCCACCGTTTGGCGGATTGTATTTGATACCGCCATCTTCCGGTGGATTGTGCGAAGGCGTGATAACGATACCGTCCGCCTGCGCGCCGCCGCGTTTGTTGTGCTCAAGAATGGCATTAGAGATGGCAGGCGTCGGCGTGTAACCGTTGTCTTGCTGTACAATCACGTCCACGCCGTTAGCGGCCAGCACTTCCAGCACCGACAAGATCGCCGGCTCAGACAGTGCGTGCGTGTCTTTACCCACGTAGCACGGTCCGGTGATGCCGTTCTTTTTGCGCTCTTCAGCAATCGCCTGCGCGATCGCTAAAATGTGCTGTTCGTTGAAGCTTTGGCGTCCCGCGCTACCGCGATGGCCTGAAGTGCCAAATTTCACCGCATGATCCGGATTCGCCACATCGGGCTTCAGGACGTAATACTGCGAGGTTAATTGTGCAACGTTAATCAAATCGCTCTGCTGGGCAGGCTGCCCGGCACGGGGGTGATTGGCCATTGGCGCTTCTCCCTGACGCTTCAGTTAAATGGTGCCGCGAACTTTCTCTGTCAGTTCCTGAGGGAACTGCATAGCCAGCATGATGTGTTCCACCATGCTGCATTTGCGACCTGTATTGGTATTCGTGATCACCCAGTACGGCGTGCCGGGAACATGCTTCGGCTTAGTATGGGTGCCATTTTGCAGCAGCGTGTGCTCGTCGCCCGCAAAGTAGACGCGGGTACGGCCCTGCAGCGAAGCCGTAGCTTCAGCAAACGCAGCCGGATCAAGACGATAGAGCGTTGACAGTACCAGCATGAAGCGGTTTACCGCCTTATTCTGCTCGGCATATTCGTCGGAAAGCAGCAGCTCACGTACCGCGCGCACACGATCCTGAGGGCGCGCTTCGCGACTCGCTGAAGGTGCTTCTTTCACTGACGCACCCGCGGCGGGCGCAGCAGGTGCGCTCTGGCCGGCGGTGAACTTCAACATGCGGCGCAAAATATCTGAGGCGCTTTCACCAATGTGCTGCGTGTGGCTGGCAATATAACGGTAGAGTTCTTCGTCAACTTCAATCGTTTTCATCTTTTTCCGTACGATTCTGGCAAATGACAGAACCACGCATTATTGCAACGGCCTTAGCAAAATCCAGTCGTGCAAAACGTGAGCGGGTTCTAACATAAGGATTATAAAGTTAAATCCGTGGCAGCCGATAGCGTTGGCAACGTTTCCGGGCAAAAGTCGGAATATGCCCTAATGCCCGCCGGCCTGACTGCTGGACAGGTGAATCCATGATAACCTAAGCCAAGGTCACAACCGTAAGAACTTTAGCCATGATTTTGAACGCCCGTCTGCAAACTGAACAATCAGCCTCTGATGCCATACCCATTCTGTTAATCCATGGTCTTTTTGGCAGCCTTGATAACCTCGGCGTATTAGCGCGCGGGGTGCGTGATGCACGCCCAACATTGCAGGTTGATGTGCGTAACCACGGCTTGTCCGCACGCAGTGAGGTGATGAATTATCACGCAATGGCGCAGGACATGGTCGAAACACTGGATGCGCACAACATTGAACGCGCTAGCGTAATCGGCCACTCAATGGGCGGCAAAATCGCTATGGCGCTCAGTGCCATCGCGCCAGAACGCATAGAAAAAATGGTGATGATCGATATCGCGCCGGTTGATTATCAAACTCGCCGCCATGACGAAATCTTTGCCGCTATTCGTGCCGTTAGCGCTGCTGGCGTGACGCGCCGCAGTGAAGCGGCTGAGGTGATGCGTCAGCACATTAATGAGGATGGCGTGATCCAGTTCATCCTCAAGTCGTTTGCCGAAGGTGAATGGCGCTTTAATGTGCCGGTGCTGTGGGAGAATTACACCACCATTTCCGGCTGGGAAGAGGTGCCTGCATGGCCGCACCCTGCGCTGTTTATTCGTGGTGGCGACTCGCCCTATCTGGATAATCAGCATCGCGATGCGCTATTGCGTCAATTCCCACAGGCACACGCGCATGTGATTAGCGGGGCTGGACATTGGGTGCATGCAGAGAAACCTGAGGCGGTGCTACGCGCGGTGCGTCGATTTTTTAACCTGTAAAAGCAAAAGCTTGCCGCTTGCGCTTTAGGGTTGGCGTCAAGGAAGGCGCTGGAGTATGATGTCGCGCTAAAAATTTGCCACGGATGATTTTTTCACCGTGGTCGGGCCGATAATGTTTTAATCGCGCAGCGCCTTTCCGCCGTTCGCGCCCACTCAGTTTTACAAACCATGGCAAAAGAACAGACAGACCGCACTACGCTTGATCTCTTTGCAGACGAGCGGCGTCCTGGTCGCCCGAAAACCAGCCCGCTGACGCGTGATGAACAATTACGCATCAACAAACGTAATCAGCTCAAGCGCGATAAAGTGCGTGGGCTGCGTCGTGTCGAGCTGAAGATGTCCAGTGAGGCGGTTGACGCGCTCAGCACGCTGGCCGATCAGCAAAACATCAGTCGCAGCGAATTGATTGAACAAATGCTGCTGGCACAGCTCAAACTGTCGTAACGCGCGAAGACCGCACGCTGGAACACAAAGTCACGGCTTTACAAGTTCCGCACTTTTTACCGGTCTGCTATTATTCGCATTACTGTGCAGTCAACTGACTTACTTTCACAATCAGGATCTAAGAGGTTACCTAACCCATGGCAATCGTAGGCATTTTCTTCGGCAGCGATACCGGCAACACTGAAAACATTGCAAAAATGATCCAGAAACAACTGGGTAAAGATGTCGCCGAAGTGCATGACATTGCTAAGAGCACCAAAGAAGATCTCGATGCGTTCGACATCCTGCTGCTGGGCATTCCAACCTGGTATTATGGTGAAGCGCAGTGTGACTGGGATGATTTCTTCCCGACGCTGGAAGAGATTGATTTCAATGGCAAGCTGGTAGCGCTGTTTGGTTGTGGCGATCAGGAAGATTACGCCGAATACTTCTGCGACGCGATGGGCACCATCCGCGACATCATTGAGCCGAATGGTGCAGTCATCGTCGGCCACTGGCCAACCGAAGGCTACCATTTTGAAGCATCTAAAGGTTTGGCCGATGATAAACACTTCCTCGGTCTGGCGATTGACGAAGACCGTCAACCCGAACTGACCAATGAGCGCGTTGAAACCTGGGTGAAGCAGATCTTCGATGAACTGCAGCTGAAAGAGATTATTGAAGCGTAATCCCCTGCTCTGCCCGATGTGCGCGCAAGTTCACATCGGGCAACGGAATTTCCTATAAAAATAATAGCTACGGTTTTTTAACTTTTCCCCGCAAATCTGTAGAATACCCGCAATGGTCATCCGCTTATTCCTCTGGCAGTAGAATGAGGCTGAGTGAAATGGAATCCAAAATCCAAGCGTCTTGAAGGCGTTAGTGACATTATCCTTACTGCTTTTGGTGATTAAGGACGTTGCCTTGGTTTTCATTTCACTGCTTGAGTTCTATAATGAGACGCAAATGAGAATGCGCGTTGACCTAAACATTCAAGGCCCCTGCGCCGCAAGTGACTAGCAAAGTAACAGGACAATATCCGCATGACTGACAACAACTCCGCATTGAAGAAGGCTGGCCTGAAAGTCACGCTCCCCAGACTGAAAATTCTGGAAGTGCTTCAGGGACCCGGACCCGAGTCCCATCACGTCAGTGCGGAAGATTTGTATAAGCGCCTGATCGATATGGGCGAAGAGATTGGTCTGGCAACGGTATATCGCGTTCTTAACCAGTTTGACGACGCGGGCATCGTTACCCGTCATAATTTTGAAGGCGGTAAATCTGTCTTTGAACTGACCCAGCAACATCACCACGATCACCTGATTTGCCTCGATTGTGGCAAGGTTATCGAATTCAGCGATGAATCAATTGAAACGCGTCAGCGTGAAATTGCGACTCGCCATGGTATCAAGCTCAGTAACCACAGCCTGTACTTGTACGGTCACTGTGCTCTGGGAGACTGCCGCGAAGACGACACGCTCCACGATAAGTAATTGAGTGTGCTATGCAGTATAAAAAAACCGGCGCTTGAGCCGGTTTTTTTATACCTGAAATCAGGCAACGATGGTTTCTTGCAGGTAACGCCAGCGCGGAATGCTGGTGCTGCAATCGAGAACCGCCAGTGAAATGCGGCTCTGATTGATGCCATTCATCATTTGTAATTCACGATATTGAATCGTCACCTCTTCGCTTTGCTGCGAGATAATAGCGTGCTCACTGGTCGCAATACGCATGCCTTCGCGTTGCCCATTCAATTGGCGAAACAGCTTTTCCATCTCATTGAGATCCAACTGTTTGCCTTGCGGTGTCACCATTTTAAATTCGGGATGAAAGTGCGATAAAAACAGATCAATACTGTCATCACTGCCTTCAACCTGATTGAAAATACGTTCGATAAGCTGATGTAATACAACCACACTGTGCTTGGCTTCCAGGGCAAGACTTGTCATTTTTTATCCTTTGATAACCCGCGGAGCAACGTTTGAGTGCGCATAGCCTACCTGAAAAAAAGTTTTTCACACTGGCAAATGGTTTAATTTTGCTAAAGTCAGAATAGTCGTAAATGAGGAATTAATCGCATCAACAGGGAGGCAGCATAAAAGATTGCGGGTGGCCAAATAGAGGCAATAAAAAAGGGCGATTGCTCGCCCTTTCATGATCTTATCGTGCTAGCGACAAAATAATTAATCGCCGATTTTCGCCCAGGTATCGCGCAATCCAACGGTGCGGTTAAACACCAGTTTTGACGGCTGCGAATAAACGCTATCAGCACAGAAGTAGCCTTCACGTTCGAACTGATACGGTGCCATTGAATCGGCCGCGCGCAGACCAGGCTCAACGAAGCCCTGTTTGGTTTCGAGTGAGTTCGGGTTAATGGTGGTGAGGAAATCCTCAGCCGCGCCCGGATTTGGCACACTAAACAGACGATCATACAGGCGGAATTCCGCCGGCAGCGCGTGAATTGCAGAAACCCAATGGATAACGCCTTTCACTTTACGCCCGTCAGCAGGATCTTTGCTCAGCGTATCAACATCGCAAGTACAGTAGATACAGGTGATATTGCCTTCATCATCCTTCGCTACACGTTCAGCACGGATCACGTAAGCATTACGCAGACGCACTTCTTTACCCAGCACCAGACGCTTGTATTGTTTATTGGCTTCTTCGCGGAAGTCAGCGCGATCGATCCACACTTCACGGCTGAATGGCACTTCACGCGTACCCATCTCCGGTTTGTTGGGATGATTTGGCATGGTGATGATCTCTTCGTGACCCGCTAGCAGATTTTCAATCACCACCTTCAGGGGATCCATCACGGCCATCGCACGCGGCGCGTTTTCATTGAGATCGTCACGAATGCACGACTCCAGTGAAGCCATTTCTACGATATTGTCCTGCTTAGTAACGCCAATGCGGCGGCAGAACTCACGAATCGAAGCCGAGCTGTAACCACGACGACGCAAACCGGAAACGGTCAGCATGCGCGGATCGTCCCAGCCTTCCACAACTTTTTCGCTCACCAGCTGAGTCAGTTTACGCTTGGACATCACTGCGTATTCCAGATTCAGACGTGAAAACTCATACTGACGCGGGTGCACCGGAATGGTGATGTTATCCAGCACCCAATCGTACAGACGACGGTTGTCCTGGAACTCCAGCGTGCAGAGAGAATGCGTAATACCTTCAATCGCATCAGAAATGCAGTGAGTGAAGTCGTACATTGGATAGATGCACCACTTGCTGCCAGTCTGATGGTGATCTGCAAACTTGATGCGATACAGCACGGGATCGCGCATTACGATAAAGCTGGATGCCATATCGATTTTAGCACGTAAACAGGCTTTGCCCTCTTCGAAGCCCCCATCGCGCATTTTCTGGAACAGCGCTAAGTTCTCTTCCACGCTGCGATCGCGATACGGACTGTTTTTGCCTGGTGCTGTGAGAGAACCGCGATACTCGCGGATCTCATCTGCCGACAATTCATCAACATACGCCAAGCCTTTATTAATCAGCTCAACGGCATAGTTGAAGAGTTGGTCGAAGTAGTCTGAGGAGTAACGAATGTTGCCGCTCCACTCAAAGCCCAGCCATTGCACGTCACGCTTTATGGATTCGACAAACTCCAGATCTTCTTTCACTGGGTTGGTGTCGTCGAAACGCAGGTTGCACTGCCCCTGGTAATCTTGTGCGATACCAAAGTTCAGGCAGATAGATTTCGCATGGCCAATATGCAGATAACCATTGGGCTCAGGCGGGAAACGGGTATGCACAGTGTTGTGCTTACCGCTCGCCAAATCTTCGTCGATGATCTGACGAATAAAGTTCGTTGGGCGGGCTTCAGCCTCACTCATCTCAAAATCCTCAAAAGCTATAACGGGTGATTTGTACCACGAAGTAACGGAGTATGATCCACAAAGCGCAGGAGGGAAACAACCGTTTGTTGGTCGTTTTAAAACAAAAAAGGCAGGAATCGCTTCCTGCCTTCTGGCTCAATCACAAGGACTTAACCTTTAACCTCGTACAGCGGAGTTTGACCTGCAACCACTGAACCGGTTGCCAGTAAATTCAGACCCGCGAAATCATCGCTATTACTGACGACGACTGGACTGATCATCGAGCGCGCGTTGGCGTTGAGATAATCCAGATCCATTTCGAGGATTGGCTGACCTGCAGTTACCGTTGCGCCCTCTTCCACCAGACGCGTGAAACCTTTACCTTCCAGCGCAACCGTATCCAGACCCATGTGCACCACAATCTCAACGCCATTTTCCGCTTCGAGGCAGAACGCATGGTTAGTGTTGAAGATCTTCACCACGGTGCCAGCAGTTGGCGCGACAACGGTTTTTCCGGTTGGCTTGATTGCCAGACCATCACCCACTGCTTTACTGGCGAACGCTTCATCAGGAACATTTTCCAGCGCAACAATTTCACCGGTAACCGGAGCCAGTAACGTAGCGATTACCGCTTTTTCACTGTTCAGTACCGCCTGCGGTTTTGCCGCTGGAGCCGGTGCTACAGGTGACGCCGCTGCGGATGCCGCAACCGGGCCTTTGCTCAGTACCGTTTTCATCGCTGTAGCAATGCTTTCAGCCTGGGTGCCGACGATAACCTGTACGCTCTGTTTGTTCAGGCGAATCACACCTGAAGCACCCAGACGCTTAGCGACGCCTTCATTTACCTGTGCAGAGTCTTTGACGTTCAGACGCAGTCGGGTAATACAGGCATCGATGGTCGTGAGGTTTTCAGAACCGCCCACGGCTGCAATGTAACGGCGCGCCAAAGATTCGGTTTGGCTTTCACCATTACCGCTATGGTCGACATTCACATCATAACCATCGGTTTCATCGCCCGCAGAGAGTTCACGACCCGGTGTCATCAGGTTAAATTTCTGAATGGTGAAGCGGAACACCGCATAGTAGATAACGAAGAACACCAGACCTTGTGGGATTAGCATCCACCAGTGGACGGCCAACGGGTTGCGCGTCGACAGTACCATATCCACCAGACCCGCACTGAAGCCGAAACCGGCAATCCACTGCATGCTCGCGGCGATGAACACGGAGAGACCGGTCAGTGCAGCGTGAATCACATACAGTACCGGCGCCACGAACATGAAGGAGAACTCCAGCGGTTCGGTAATACCGGTAAAGAAGGCCGCAAATGCTGCCGCCAGCATGATACCGCCGACTTTGGCGCGGTTTTCTGGACGGGCGCAGTGATAAATTGCCAGCGCTGCACCCGGAAGACCAAACATCATGATTGGGAAGAAGCCCGCCTGATAACGACCGGTGATACCTGGGATACCCGTACCTTCCGCGATAGACTGTGCGCCGCCCAGGAATTTAGGAATATCGTTGATACCCGCGACGTCGAACCAAAACACTGAGTTCAGCGCATGATGCAGGCCAACAGGAATCAGCAAGCGGTTAAAGAAGGCATAGACACCCGCACCCACTGAGCCCATCTTCTGAATGTGCTCACCGAAGCTCACCAGCCCACCAAAAATGAGCGGCCAGACATACATCAGCACGAAGGCCACGGCAATCATCAGGAAGGAGACAAGAATAGGCACCAGACGGCGGCCGCTGAAGAATGACAGCGCTTTTGGCAGCTCAACATGGCTGAAGCGATTGTAAACCTCAGCAGAGAGGATACCGACGAGGATACCGACAAACTGGTTGTTAATTTTACCGAAGGCGGCAGGAACTTGCTCCACCGGCATTTTCTGAATCATCGCTACCGCTGCCGGTGAACAGAGTGTGGTTACCACCAGGAAGCCCACGAAACCGGTCAATGCTGCTGCACCGTCTTTATCTTTTGACATACCGTATGCCACACCAATGGCAAACAGCACGGACATATTGTCGATGATTGCCGAACCGGATTTGATCAGCAGTGCCGCCAGTGCATTACCTGCACCCCAGCTATCTGGATCAATCCAATATCCAACACCCATCAAGATTGCCGCTGCCGGCAAAGTCGCTACCGGCACCATAAGCGCGCGGCCGACCTTTTGCAGATATCCTAGAATACTCACCTTATTCTCCCCCTATGAGACTGGCGTTTTGCCGTAGCGCGAGTTGATTTTATTATCCCGTCGCCCGGTACCTTGATGACACTTTTGACCACGAGGCGCAGTGTAAAGATAAATTAATTCGCCTCGCAAATTAAAACCACTCCAACTGTGACTTTAATCACCAAAATGATGGTTTGATAATGCGAAATGCTAGCCAGCACCACAAACTTATTTTATGATGAAAAATATCGAGTCGCACTTTTCCCTAATGGCTACGCTTAAACGCATTACGCTTAAGGGCAGAATACTGTCAGAGAAACGGCAACTCCACATTTCCAATCTTAATTGAGGTGAAGACATGAGACTGATCCCTTTGGCCACACCGACCCAAGTGGGTAAATGGGCTGCACGCCACATTGTTAACCGCATTAATGCGTTTAAGCCTAGCGCAGAACGTCCTTTTGTGTTGGGTTTACCAACTGGTGGAACACCGCTGGAAGCCTACAAGCACCTGATCGACATGCACAAAGCGGGCCAGGTTAGTTTTAAGCACGTGGTCACCTTTAATATGGATGAGTATGTAGGTCTGCCAAAAGAGCATCCAGAAAGTTACCACAGCTTCATGTATCGTAATTTTTTCGATCATGTTGATATTCAAGAGCAAAACATCAATCTTCTCAATGGTAATGCCGAAGATATTGACGCAGAATGCCGCCAATACGAAGAGAAGATCCGCGCTTACGGCAAAATTAACCTGTTTATGGGCGGCGTAGGCAACGATGGTCATATTGCTTTCAATGAACCGGCTTCATCCCTCTCATCTCGTACCCGCATTAAAACCCTGACGCACGATACCCGCATCGCAAACTCTCGCTTCTTTAACGGTGATGTGGATCAGGTACCCAAATACGCGCTGACCGTTGGCGTTGGTACGCTGCTGGATGCAGAAGAGGTAATGATTCTGGTAACAGGTCATTTGAAAGCGCAAGCGCTGCAGGCCGCGGTTGAAGGTAACGTCAACCATATGTGGACCATCAGCTGCCTCCAGCTGCATGCAAAATCCGTCGTGGTATGTGATGAACCAGCAACGATGGAACTGAAAGTGAAAACCGTGAAATATTTCCGCGAAATGGAAGCGGAAAATATGAAAGGTGTGTGAAAACACGTTGTAAAAAAACCTGCTGCTGGTTGGCGGCAGGCTTAGCCGGGAGAGATAAAACGATGTACGCATTAGTGAACGGCCGGATTTTTACCGGTCATGAAATTCTGGACAATCATGCAGTTGTGATTGCGGATGGCCTGATTGAGCGTGTGTGTCCGCGTGATGCCTTGGACGCGGCAATGGCACAGCAGGATGTGGCTGGTGCGTTTATCGCTCCTGGTTTTATTGATTTGCAGCTGAATGGCTGCGGCGGCGTGCAGTTCAATGACGATATCAATGCGTTAAGTGTGGATACATTGGAGATTATGCAGCGTGCCAATGAAAAATCAGGCTGTACCAGCTATTTGCCAACGCTGATTACCAGCACCGATGCGCTAATGAAACGCGCAATCGAAACCATGCGCGCTTATCTGGCTAAGCATCAGAATCAGGCGCTGGGCCTGCACCTGGAAGGTCCGTGGTTGAACAAAGCCAAAAAAGGCACGCACAATCCTGAATTAATTCGTCTGCCGGATGCTGAGTTGGTGGATTTTCTCTGTGCAAACGCGGATGTCATCACTAAAGTCACGCTGGCCCCTGAAAACGCCGGCAGTGACGTGATTCGTCAATTACGTGATGCGGGAATTATCGTCTCAGCGGGTCACTCTAATGCGACCTATGAAGAGGCAAAAATCGGCTTTAGCGCCGGTGTGAGCTTTGCCACGCACCTCTATAATGCAATGCCAACGTTTGCCGGACGTGAGCCAGGTCTGATTGGTGCGCTGTTTGATTCGCCTGATGTATACTGCGGCATCATTGCAGATGGTTTACATGTCCATTACGCTAATGTGCGCAATGCAAAACGCATCAAGGGCGACAAACTGGTGTTAGTGACGGATGCCACAGCACCAGCTGGCGCTTCGATTGATCAATTCATTTTTGCAGGCAAAACAATATACTATCGCGATGGCCTTTGCGTTGATGAGAACGGTACGCTCAGCGGTTCTGCATTAACCATGATTGAAGCGGTGCAGAATAGCGTTGAACACTGTGGCATCGCTCTTGATGAAGCGCTGCGTATGGCAACACTTTATCCGGCGCAGGCAATGGGTGTGGAGAAACAGTTAGGTACGGTTGAAGCAGGAAAAGTCGCCAACCTGACTGTCTTTACCCGCGATTATCAAATCACTAAGACGTTAGTCAACGGAGACAACGTCCTCAGCGAGTAAGTATTGAATGACCACTGGCGGCCAGTCTCAAATAGGAAATGTCGATCTTGTTAAACAACTTAATAGTGCAGCCGTTTATCGGCTAATAGATCAACAAGGGCCCATTTCGCGCATACAGATAGCCGAACACAGTCAGCTTGCGCCCGCCAGTGTCACCAAAATCACCCGCCAGCTCATTGAGCGCGGCCTCATCAAAGAGGTGGAGCAACAAGCCTCCACCGGTGGGCGCCGCGCCATCTCGATTATTACCGAAACCCGTCATTTTCATACTATCGGCGTACGCTTAGGGCGTAATGACGCCACGCTGACGCTATTCGATCTGAGCGGAAAATCACTGGCGCAGGAAGATTATCCGCTGCCGGAGCGCACCCAGGAAACGTTGGAGAATGCGCTGTTCAATGCCATCAGCGCTTTTATGGCATCACATCAGCGTAAGATTCATGAGCTGATCGCCATTGCGGTGATTCTGCCGGGTTTAGTCGATCCGATTAATGGCATCATTCGCTATATGCCGCATATCGCGGTAAGTCACTGGCCACTGGTTTCCAGTCTGAAAAAACGCTTTAACGTCACCAGTTTTGTTGGTCATGACATTCGCAGTTTGGCACTGGCAGAGCACTACTTCGGTGCAAGCCGCGACTGTGCTGACTCCATTCTGGTGCGTTTACACCGTGGTACCGGCGCTGGCATTATTGCCAATGGCCATATTTTCCTCGGCAGCAACGGTAACGTTGGCGAGATCGGCCATATTCAGGTCGATCCGTTAGGTGAACGCTGCCATTGCGGAAACTTCGGTTGTCTGGAAACCATCGCTGCCAATGGTGCGATTGAAAATCGCGTGCGGCACCTGCTTAATCAGGGCTATCCCAGCTCACTAACACTTAATGATTGCCTGATGCCGCAGATCTGTCGCGCAGCTAATCAAGGTGACGCGCTGGCGTGCGAAGTTATCGAATACGTCGGCCGCTATTTGGGTAAAGCGATTGCCATCGCCATCAACCTGTTCAATCCGCAAAAAGTGGTGCTGGCCGGTGAAATCACTGAAGCCGACAAAGTGCTGTTTCCTGCCATTGAAGGTTGCATCAATACGCAGACACTTCCGGCATTTCGTAAGAATCTGCCGGTGATGCGTTCCGAGCTCGATCATCGCTCGGCAATTGGCGCCTTTGCCTTAGCAAAACGCGCTATGCTGAATGGCATTTTGTTGCAACATCTGCTGGAAGAGTAATCACCAGCCTGCTATCTGGCAGGCCCGACCGGATGCAATCTATGACGATTAAAAGCGTAATCTGTGACATTGACGGCGTGTTGATGCACGACAACACCGCCGTTCCCGGCGCGAACGAATTTCTGCAGCGCATTCTGGCGAAAGATATGCCATTGGTGGTATTGACCAACTACCCATCACAAACGGCTCTTGATCTGGCCAACCGCTTTGCGAACGCGGGGGTTGAGGTGCCAGATTCGGTGTTTTATACCTCGGCGATGGCCACGGCTGACTTCCTCAAGCGTCAGGAGGGGAAAAAAGCCTATGTGATTGGCGAAGGTGCATTAATCCATGAGCTGTACAAAGCGGGCTTTACTATCACCGACGTCAATCCAGATTTCGTAATCGTGGGTGAAACGCGCTCATTTAATTGGGACATGATGCATAAAGCGGCGTTCTTCGTTGCTAACGGCGCACGCTTTATCGCAACCAATCCCGATACGCATGCGCGTGGCTTTGTTCCCGCCTGCGGGGCGCTCTGTGCCGGGATTGAGACCATTTCTGGCCGCAAACCGTTTTATGTTGGTAAGCCAAGCCCGTACATCATGCGCGCGGCATTAAACAAAATGCATGCGCATTCTGAAGAGACGGTGATTGTCGGGGATAACCTTCGTACCGATATTTTGGCAGGCTTCCAGGCCGGCCTGGAAACCATTCTGGTGCTGTCGGGCGTTTCAACGCTCAGTGATATTGATGCGATGCCATTCCGACCGGACTGGATTTACCCATCGGTCGCCGATATCGATCTCTTTTGATATCAGCCATAATCTCTTCTTATAGCCCTGCTCAAGCAGGGCTTTTGTTTTTAATGAGGTAAATCCCTCCTCCGGCGATCATCACCTGAACACAAATTGAGCAACAATTCAAATTCATTAGATACTATCTAAATTAAACGTGTATTTATTGAATAAAATTCAACGTTACGCGCCTATCAACATTCTTTTTATCAAAGAATCGTGATTTCACTTGCACTACCACCATCACTTAGCGCATTTTCTTATACATCACGCAGTCATTGCTGCCGGACAAACGTAGAAATAACTTCGCCACAAGGTGAGATCAGGAGTCAGTTATGTGTTCAATTTTTGGTGTGCTGGATCTGAAGAGCGATCCTATTGAGCTGCGCAAGAAAGCGCTGGAATCTTCTCGTCTGATGCGTCACCGCGGCCCAGATTGGTCAGGTGTTTATGCGGATGATAAAGCCATTCTGGTGCATGAGCGCTTGTCGATTGTTGACGTTAACAACGGCGCACAGCCGCTGTATAACGCTGACCACACCCACGTACTGGCTGTTAACGGTGAAATTTATAACCATCAAGCGCTGCGTGCCGAGCTGAGCGATCGTTACGCCTTCCAGACTGGTTCCGACTGCGAAGTTATTCTGGCGCTGTATCAGGAAAAAGGCGTTGATTTTCTCGACGAACTGCAGGGCATGTTCGCCTTTATTCTGTGGGACAGCGTTAAGCAGCAATACCTGATTGGCCGCGACCATATCGGCATTATCCCGCTGTATATGGGCAACGATGAGCACGGCAACCTGTATGTTGCTTCCGAAATGAAAGCACTGGTGCCAGTATGCCGTAGCATTAAAGAGTTCCCGCCGGGAAGCTACATGTCGAGCGCCGATGGTGAAATTCGTCGTTACTGGCAGCGTGACTGGATGGAGTTTTCCGCCGTCGAGCACAACACCACCGACGCAGCAGAGCTGAAACATGCGCTGGAAGAGTCAGTGAAAAGTCACCTGATGTCCGACGTACCTTACGGCGTGCTGCTGTCTGGTGGACTCGACTCTTCCATTATCTCTGCCGTCACCAAGCGTTTCGCCGCAAAACGTGTAGAAGATGCCGATAAGAGTGATGCCTGGTGGCCGCAGCTGCACTCCTTTGCGGTGGGCCTGGAAGGTTCTCCAGACCTGAAAGCAGCGAAATCGGTGGCAGAGCATCTTGGCACCGTGCACCACGAAATCCATTTCACCGTGCAGGAAGGTCTGGATGCGATTCGTGACGTGATTTATCACATTGAAACCTACGATGTGACCACCATTCGCGCATCTACGCCGATGTATTTGATGTCGCGTAAAATCAAAGCGATGGGCATCAAAATGGTGCTGTCAGGCGAAGGTGCGGATGAAGTCTTTGGCGGCTATCTCTATTTCCATAAAGCGCCAAACGCTAAAGAATTCCATGAAGAGAACGTGCGTAAATTGCTGGCTCTGCATATGTTTGACTGCGCTCGCGCCAACAAAGCGATGTCCGCCTGGGGCGTGGAAGCGCGCGTACCGTTCCTCGATAAGAAATTCCTCGACGTGGCGATGCGTATCAACCCGGAAGATAAACTGTGCGGCAGTAACGGCAAGATGGAGAAACACATTCTGCGTGAATGCTTCTCTTCATATCTGCCAGAAAGCGTGGCGTGGCGCCAGAAAGAGCAGTTCTCTGACGGTGTTGGCTACAGCTGGATCGATACGCTGAAAGAAGTGGCGGCGAAGCAGATCACTGACCAACAGTTGTCGACTGCGCATTTCCGCTTCCCGTACAACACACCGAACTCGAAAGAAGCGTATCTGTATCGCGAAATCTTTGAGGAGTTGTTCCCAATTGCCAGCGCTGCAGAGTGTGTACCGGGCGGTCCATCGGTGGCCTGTTCTTCAGCTAAAGCCATCGAGTGGGATGAAGCCTTTAAATCAATGGATGACCCTTCAGGCCGTGCCGTAGGTGTGCATCAGTCCGCTTATAAATAAGGTTTTTACTCAACAAGATAAGGGGCTCAAATGAGCCCCTTTTTTGTGCAATCGATGATGTCATGAGTGAAAATTGCCGAATAAACCACCAGCCTGGTTACAAGCCAGACAAACAGGCGTTTTAAGGCGAAAAACGGCAAAAAAATTGTTGACGCTACAAGACTCAATACGCATAATGCGCCCCGCAACGCCGATGAAGGTTACGCGAAAAAGATGGCTACGTAGCTCAGCTGGTTAGAGCACATCACTCATAATGATGGGGTCACAGGTTCAAATCCCGTCGTAGCCACCATCTTTTTGCGGGAGTGGCGAAATTGGTAGACGCACTAGATTTAGGTTCTAGCGCCGCAAGGTGTGCGAGTTCAAGTCTCGCCTCCCGCACCATTTCAGTCTTCGGCAGCCGGATGGGGTATCGCCAAGCGGTAAGGCACTGGTTTTTGATACCAGCATTCCCAGGTTCGAATCCTGGTACCCCAGCCAATCCGGAATATGTTGTGGATACAAAATCGACGAATGGGATATCGCCAAGCGGTAAGGCACCGGTTTTTGATACCGGCATTCCCTGGTTCGAATCCAGGTATCCCAGCCATCGTCGGATGCAGTAAGCAGTACCAAGGCTACGTAGCTCAGCTGGTTAGAGCACATCACTCATAATGATGGGGTCACAGGTTCAAATCCCGTCGTAGCCACCAAATTATTGGGGTGTCGCCAAGCGGTAAGGCTCTGGTTTCTGATACCAGCATTCCGGGGTTCGAATCCCTGCACCCCAGCCATAAAAAGACAATTTGATTAAACACCTATTGGGGTGTCGCCAAGCGGTAAGGCACTGGTTTCTGATACCAGCATTCCGGGGTTCGAATCCCTGCACCCCAGCCAAATTGCACAATAAAGCCCGCTTTTGCGGGCTTTATTGTTTTCTGCTTTCGGGCATTAACCCGGAGCGCATTGATGCGCCCCTACGATTTATAAACCTAGCGCGTAGCGCAGCACCTTGCGTTTTAACGCTCCGGCATTCTCCGCGGCCATCAGCGCCAGATTGCGCGCAAAGCGTAATGGCGGCAGCTTATTACTAAATGCGAAGTAGAACAGGTCCATCCCGCCCTGCATCAGTAAGTTGTCTTTATAACGCTGACGATGATAACGCTGCAGCACGGCATCCGATGCCCAAAGCTCTGCCTGGCTGCGCGCCTCAACCAGCGTAGTGATCAAAGCATCCACATCCCGATAGCCCAGATTAACACCCTGCCCGGCCAACGGGTTGATGGTATGCGCCGCATCCCCAACCAGCGCTAATCCGGGCATCACATAACGCGTAGCATGACGTCGCACCAGCGGGAACGATGCTGCGGTTTTGACTTTAAAGTTTCCCACACGGGCCGGAAAGTTCGCATGAATCTCTTTCTCCAGCTGTGACAACGGCAAACTTTGCAGCTGACGAATACGCGCCGGCGCGTCATACCACACCAGCGAAGCACGACGATCAAACAGCGGCAGGAAAGCACGTGGCCCTTGCGGCGTAAACTGCTGCCAGGTGGAGTCACCAACATCCTGCTCGCACTCCACGCTGATAAGCATGCAGGATTGCGCATAGTGCCAGCCTCGCACGCCAATGCCCGCTAATTGACGCACCCGCGAGTTGGCACCATCTGCGCCGACCACTAAACGCGCATCCAGCGTTTGGCCGCTATCCAGTTGCACATGCCAGCCAGCGCTGTGCGGCTGCAAACCCTGTAAACTTGCCGGGCAAATTAGCGTGATGCCCTCTTCCTGCATCTTTTCCCACAGCGCCCGCTGCAGCACGCTGTTCTCCACCATGAAGCCCAACTCAGGTAAGCCAAGCGACGCTGCATCAAATGATACATGCGCGTTTTGCCACTCCCAGGTTTCCAACTGCCGATAAGGTGCACAGCGCATATCCAGAACGCGCTGCCAAACCTCCAGCTGCTGCAGCAGCGCGACTGAGGAGGCACCAATCGCGGAAATTCGCACATCCGGCTCGCTGCTAGCATCAAAGGCCGCTGGCTCCGCTCGTTCAATCACTGCCACGCGGAACTGTTGCTGCGCCAGACCACACGCCAGCGCCGCGCCAACCATGCCACCGCCCACGATCACCACATCAAAATGTGAATCCTGCATCGACTCTAATCCTTCTTTTTGCCGTGAGACCTTACAGCATCACGTTGATAGCTAAAGTGTACCGGAAATTCGTCATTCGATGCGACGTGCATGCGTGAAGTATGCAGGGTTAGCTGGTCACAGCTGCAGCGAGGCATTACAATACGCGCCCTGCACTTCGCGTTAACCAATGGCTAGTTCGATGACCAAAAAACTGCATATCAAAACCTGGGGCTGTCAGATGAATGAGTATGATTCATCGAAGATGGCCGATCTGCTGAACAGTACGCACGGCTATACCCTCACTGAGGCAGCTGAAGACGCGGACGTTCTGCTGCTCAACACCTGCTCAATTCGTGAAAAAGCGCAGGAGAAGGTTTTTGCACTGTTAGGCCGTTGGAAAAAGCTGAAAGCCGATAATCCTGAGGTAATCATCGGGGTGGGTGGCTGCGTAGCCTCGCAGGAAGGTGAACGTCTGCGTCAACGCGCCAGTTACGTTGATATCGTGTTTGGTCCACAAACGTTGCATCGCCTGCCGGAGATGATCAACACCGTACGCGGCAGTAAAAGCCCAATCGTAGACATCAGCTTCCCGGAAATCGAAAAGTTTGACCGCCTGCCCGAACCGCGCGCAGATGGCCCAACCGCGTTTGTTTCCATCATGGAAGGCTGCAACAAATACTGCACTTTCTGCGTGGTGCCTTACACCCGCGGTGAGGAAGTAAGCCGTCCAAGCGACGATATTCTGCTTGAGGTCGCCCAGTTGGCCGCTCAGGGCGTACGAGAAGTTAACCTGCTGGGCCAGAACGTCAATGCCTATCGCGGTGCCACCTTTGATGGCGATATCTGTACCTTTGCTGAATTGCTGCGCTTAGTGGCGGCAATCGACGGCATTGACCGTATTCGCTTCACCACCAGCCATCCGATTGAATTTACCGATGACATTATCGAGGTCTATCGTGATACCCCCGAGCTGGCAAGTTTCCTGCACCTGCCCGTCCAGAGCGGCTCGGATCGTATCCTGACCCTGATGAAGCGTGCTCACACCGCACTGGAGTACAAAGCGATTATTCGCAAGCTGAAAGCGGCGCGTCCGGATATCCAGCTGAGCTCTGATTTCATCATCGGCTTCCCGGGTGAGACACAGCAGGACTTCGAGCAGACCATGAAGCTGGTGGGCGAAGTGAATTTCGATGTGAGCTTCAGCTTTATCTACTCGATGCGCCCAGGCACGCCAGCGGCCGATCTGCCAGATGATGTGTCGGAAGAGGAGAAAAAGCAGCGTCTCCACATCCTGCAAGACCGCATCAATCAACAGGTAATGGCATGGAGCCGCCGCATGTTGGGCACTACGCAGCGCGTACTGGTCGAAGGAATTTCGCGCAAGAATGTGATGGAGCTGACCGGTCGTACCGATAACAACCGCGTAGTGAATTTCGAAGCGCCGGTTGAAATGATCGGTAAGTTTGTTGATGTTGAAATTGTTGATGTCTACGCCAGCTCACTGCGTGGCGTGCTGGTGCGCACCGAAGAGCAAATGGCGCTGCGTGTAGAAGAGAGTCCAGCGTCGGTGATTGCCCGTACCCGCAAAGAGAACGACATCGGCGTTGGTCTTTTCCAGCCTTGAAACCTCAAACGTTGAGCGATAGCGCACAAAGCGCTGTCGCCTGTTTCATCCTGTCGCCCTTGCTTTCCGCAGACGCTGCCCAAATATCGTTTCTGAAGCTTGCGCCTATGCGCAGCGCCATAAATAATTCCATAAAGATGCTGAACGCTTTGATGCCAGCATCCGGCACACCTTTTCAACTGGCCCTGAGTGACCTTAAGGATTCATTTGAATATCGAAACGCGTGAAATAGCCCTTGAACCGGCAGATAACCAACGACTGATGAGCTTGTGCGGTCCGATGGATGACAATGTGAAGCAGCTAGAGCGCCGTTTGGGCCTTGAAATCAAACGTCGCGATAACCTGTTCACGCTGACTGGACGCTCGCTGTGCGTGGACGCTGCCGTGAATATCCTGCGGACCCTGTACGTTGATACCGCCCCGATGCGTGGTCAGATTAAAGATATCGAACCGGACCAGATTCACCTGGCGATCAAAGAGAGCCGTGTGCTGGAACAAAGCGCTGAGAGCGTGCCGGAATTCGGCAAAGCGGTGAATATCAAAACCAAGCGCGGCGTGATCAAACCGCGCACGCCTAACCAGGCGCAATACATCGCTAACATTTTCGCGCACGACATCACTTTTGGTATTGGCCCGGCCGGTACCGGTAAAACCTATCTGGCGGTGGCTGCCGCGGTGGATGCGTTGGAACGTCAGGAGATTCGTCGTATTTTGCTGACGCGTCCGGCGGTGGAAGCCGGTGAAAAACTCGGCTTCCTGCCCGGCGACCTCAGCCAGAAAGTGGACCCCTATTTGCGTCCACTCTACGACGCGCTGTTCGAAATGCTCGGCTTTGAGCGTGTAGAGAAACTGATTGAGCGTAACGTCATCGAAGTCGCTCCGCTGGCCTACATGCGCGGACGCACGCTGAACGACGCTTTCGTCATTCTTGATGAGAGCCAGAACACCACCATCGAGCAGATGAAAATGTTCCTGACGCGTATCGGCTTCAATTCCAAAGCGGTGATTACCGGTGATATAACGCAGATTGACTTGCCGCGTAGCACCAAATCCGGCTTGCGCCACGCCATTGAAGTGCTGGCAGAAGTCGATGAGATCAGCTTTAACTTTTTCCACAGCGAAGACGTGGTGCGTCATCCGGTTGTCGCACGCATCGTGAATGCTTATGAAGCCTGGGAAACCGCCGATCAGAAACGCCGTGATCAACAGGCAGAAGAGCGCAAACGCGAAGCTATCGCGGCTCAGCTTGTCACCCAAACCAGCCCGCAGGAGCGTTCATGAGCGCGGTGATTTTAGACTTACAGCTGGCCTGCGCCGATGAAAACCATCTGCCTGCGGAGAGCGATTTTCAACGCTGGCTGGAAGCGGCGGTAACACCCTTTCAGCCGGAAAGCGAAGTCACTGTTCGCCTGGTGGATGAGGCGGAGAGTAATGAGCTTAATCTGACTTATCGCGGCAAAGATAAGCCGACGAACGTGCTCTCTTTCCCGTTTGAAGCCCCCCCGGGAATTGAGTTACCGCTACTGGGCGATCTGATCATTTGCCGCCAGGTTGTCGAGCAAGAGGCTGCTGAACAAGGTAAAACCGTTGAAGCGCATTGGGCGCATATGGTTGTGCACGGTACGCTGCATCTGCTGGGGTACGACCATATCGAAGATGAAGAAGCCGAAGAGATGGAGGCGCTGGAGACCGAGATAATGCTTGCTCTTGGTTATCCTGATCCGTACATTTCGGAGAAAGAAGACGCCTGAGCCGTTGGTTCAGGTTATTGCGCTGCTGGCGCGGATGCCAGCAGCCCCAATCCCTCATTAGAGAGAACGAAATAAAAACGCCATGAGCGACGACCATTCTCAAAACAGCGACGCACCCAGTAGTAAAAAGGGATTTTTCTCCCTGCTAATCAACCAACTGTTTCACGGTGAGCCAAAAAACCGTGATGAACTGCTGGGGTTAATCCGCGATTCTGAGCAGAAAGAGCTGATCGACCAGGATACCCGCGACATGCTCGAAGGGGTGCTGGATATTGCCGAACAGCGCGTGCGGGACATCATGATCCCACGCTCACAAATGATCACCCTGAAACGCAACCAAACTCTGGAAGAGTGCCTGGCGGTGATTATTGAATCTGCGCATTCACGTTTCCCGGTGATCAGCGAAGACAAAGATCATGTTGAAGGCATTTTGATGGCCAAAGACCTGTTGCCGTTTATGACGAGCGCGTCTGAGCCGTTCAGCATGGAAAAGGTGCTGCGCACCGCCGTGGTGGTGCCTGAAAGCAAGCGCGTTGACCGCATGCTAAAAGAGTTCCGCTCGCAGCGTTATCACATGGCAATTGTCATTGATGAATTTGGTGGCGTCTCTGGTCTGGTGACCATTGAGGATATTCTTGAGCTGATTGTTGGCGAAATTGAAGATGAGTATGACGATGAAGAAGGTCGTGATATTCGCCAGCTCAATCGTTACACCTACACCATGCGTGCTTTAACGCAAATTGAAGATTTTAACGAAGTCTTTGGCACCGATTTCAGCGATGACGAAGTCGATACCATTGGCGGATTGGTCATGCAGGGATTCGGCCACCTTCCCGCTCGCGGCGAAAGTATTGTCATTGATGGTTATCAGTTCAAAGTCGCAATGGCTGACAGCCGCCGTATTATCCAGGTGCATGTAAAAATTCCGGAAGACTCACCCCAACCGCAACTGGAAGACGAATAATTTTATGGCTTTAGCCTCTCTTTACTCGCAGCAGCGGGTACGCCTGCTGCTGGCGTTAATTATGGGTGCCATTGGCACCCTTTCCTTTTCTCCCTACGATTTCTGGCCCGCTGCGTTAATTTCGCTGTTTGGTCTGCAGCTGTTACTGCTGGAACGCCGCACTGCACAGGCGGCGGCCATCGGCTTCGTCTGGGGATTTGGACTGTTTGGTAGCGGCATCAACTGGGTCTACGTCAGCATAGCCACCTTCGGTGGCATGCCCGGCCCGGTTAACATCTTCCTGGTGATTCTGCTGGCGGCCTATCTGTCGCTTTATCCGCTGCTGTTCGCCAGCTTACTTAACCGTTTCTGGCCACGCGCAACGCTATGGCGTTTGGCGTTGGCAGCACCGGCTTTATGGCAAGTTAGCGAATTCCTGCGCGGCTGGGTTCTCACCGGCTTTCCGTGGCTGCAGTTTGGCTACAGCCAGATTGACGGCCCGCTGAAGGGGTTAGCGCCGTTAGCCGGGGTAGAAACCATTACTTTCCTGCTGATGGTTATCGCTGGCCTGCTGGTTCACGCGTTACATCACCGCACGGTAAAAAGTTTAATAGCCGCCGCGTTACTGCTGTTGCTGCCGTGGCCACTGCGCATGCTGCAGTGGTATCAGCCGCTGCCAGAACGTAGTGTTGATGTCGCCATGGTGCAAGGCAACATTCCACAGTCGATGAAGTGGAATCCCCAGCAGTTACTGAATACGCTGCGCGTCTACACCTCATACAGCCAGCCGTTTATCGGTAAAGCACCGATCATCATCTGGCCGGAATCGGCGATTACCGATCTGGAAAGCAACCAGCAGCCGTTTCTGCGTGCGCTGGATGCTAAGCTGCGCGCGCGTGGCAGTTCACTGATTACCGGTATCGTGGATTCGCGCGTGGAAGGTGATCATCGCTATCACGACTATAACTCAGTCATTGTATTGGGTGGCGAGCAGCCTTACAGCTATCAAAGCCAGAACCGTTATCAGAAAAACCATCTGGTACCCTTTGGTGAATTTGTACCGCTCGAGGAGCTGCTGCGGCCATTAGCTCCATTCTTCGATCTCCCGATGTCATCCTTTAGCCGTGGTGCCTATGTTCAGCCGCAGCTGAAAGTGTCGGGTTATAACCTAACCAGCGCTATCTGCTATGAAATCGTGCTGGGGGAACAGGTTCGAGCCAACTTCCGTCCGGATACCAATTTCTTGTTGACGGTCTCTAACGATGCCTGGTTCGGCCATTCGATCGGGCCATGGCAGCATTTCCAGATGGCGCGCATGCGTGCGCTGGAGCTGGGACGTCCGCTGCTGCGTTCTACCAACAATGGCGTTACCGCGGTAGTTAACGCCAACGGCGAGGTGGAGAAGGAGCTGCCACAGTTCACGCGCCAAGTTCTGGAAGCCAAAGTGACACCAACCCGCGGTGAAACACCGTATGCCAAAGCGGGTATCTGGCCAGTATGGATTGTGACGTTGATTGGCATCGTGGTAGCGATTTTGCGCCGTCGTCACTAATCCGGTTGTTGTCACGACAGGCGAAGTAAACACTTCGCCTGTTTTATCCGCTGTTTTCTCTCTCTTCCGCCCCGCTTTCCCCGATTCTCTGCTGTCTTTTTACAGTTATTCATCGTGCTGGCACGATCATTGCTATTTATTTCAGTGATTTTCGCAAACATTGGCTTTTGTCAGCGTATTGCAACCTTTACGCACTAATTTATGGCATTGATGTGCACTCTGTTAGCGCATCGGGAAATTTTTGCCTTTTATTGGTGCGGAGCGGCTCGCAAAAAAGAAACTTTTTTGTTTCATTGCGTTAACAATTCGCTATGTTAATCACTATCCTGCGTGCAGTTGCGCTATGGGATAACTAAAAAAGCAGCACGAAATACACACAACATCACAATCTGCGCAGTTTATGTTCTGCGCGACATCCATACGAAGGAGTTGGAACATGCAGATACGCAAAGTGGCATTATCTCTTTTGCTGTTGGGAGCAGCAGCGGGAGCGGCCCAGGCGGAAGATCTCACCGGTACCCTGAAAAAAATCAATGATAGCGGCGTGATCGTCGTTGGGCATCGTGAGTCGTCAGTTCCCTTTTCTTACTATGACAACCAGCAAAAAGTGGTTGGCTATTCACAGGATTACTCAAACGCCATTATTGCCGCCATTAAGGCCAAGCTGAATAAGCCGGATCTGCAGATTAAAATGCTGCCGATTACCTCACAGAACCGTATTCCACTGTTGCAGAACGGCACCTACGATTTTGAGTGTGGTTCTACCACCAACAACCTTGAGCGTCAGAAACAAGCGGCTTTCTCTGACACCGTGTTCATCATCGGTACGCGTCTGCTGGTGAAAAAAGGCGGCGACATCAAAGATTTCGATGATCTGAAAGGTAAAACCGTTGTGGTGACTTCCGGTACCACCTCTGAAGTGCTGCTGCACAAGCTGAACGATGAGAAGAAAATGGATATGCGCATCATCAGCGCAAAAGACCATGGTGATTCTTTCCGTACGCTGGAGACCGGTCGTGCTGTGGCCTTCATGATGGATGATGCGCTGCTGGCGGGTGAACGTGCGAAGGCCAAGAAGCCTGACAACTGGGATATCGTTGGCACGCCGCAGTCGAAAGAAGCTTACGGCTGCATGCTGCGTAATCAGGATCCCCAGTTCAAACAGCTGATGGATGAAACTATTGCCAAGGCGCAGACCTCGGGCGAGGCGTCAAAATGGTTTGAAACCTGGTTCAAACAGCCAATTCCACCGAAAAATCTGAACCTGAACTTCGAACTTTCAAGTGACATGCAGGCCCTGTTCAAAGCACCGAACGATAAAGCCCTCTGAATTAACAACGACAACAAGGGCAGCCCCGCTGCCCTCTCGATTGCTGAACATGCGGTGCGGACAGACAGACTGTAACAGGCCGTTCCCCTGAAGCAGGACGTAAGACACCGCTCAACAATCTTATGGGTAGCCTCGCTACCCTTTTTTTACCGGAGCTCGTTATGGGTATCGATTGGAACTGGGGCATTTTTCTTGAACAGGCCCCGTTCGGCAATACGACTTACCTTGGCTGGCTGTGGTCCGGATTTCAGGTCACCATTGCGGTGTCCTGCTGCGCCTGGATTATCGCCTTCCTGGTAGGTTCCTTCTTTGGCATTCTGCGTACCGTGCCCAACCGCCTGCTGGCGACGATTGGCACCTGCTACGTGGAACTGTTCCGTAACATCCCGCTGATTGTGCAGTTCTTCTTCTGGTATCTGGTGGCGCCAGAGCTGGTCGGGGAAAACCTTGGCATGTGGTTTAAAGCGGAGCTAGACCCCAATATTCAATTCTTCGTTTCATCCACGATTTGCCTTGGCTTGTTCACCGCAGCACGTGTCTGTGAGCAGGTACGCGCGGCGATTCAGTCGCTGCCAAGTGGTCAGAAAAATGCGGGCTTAGCGATGGGGCTGACACTGCCGCAAACCTATCGTTATGTGCTGCTGCCGAATGCATATCGCGTGATTGTACCGCCGATGACTTCGGAAATGCTCAACCTGGTGAAGAACTCGGCCATCGCCTCAACCATCGGTCTGGTGGATATGGCGGCGCAGGCGGGCAAGCTGTTGGATTATTCCGCCCATGCCTATGAATCCTTTACCGCCATCACCCTGGCGTACGTCGGCATTAACCTGGTGATCATGCTGATTATGAGTGTGGTAGAACGCAAAATCCGCCTGCCTGGCAATATGGGAGGCAAATAATGTACGAGTTTGATTGGAGTTCGATTGTTCCCAGCCTGCCTTAC
The DNA here is from genome assembly GCF_000282675.1 of Pantoea sp. GM01. NCBI lineage: Bacteria > Pseudomonadati > Pseudomonadota > Gammaproteobacteria > Enterobacterales > Erwiniaceae > Pantoea > Pantoea sp. GM01. Next base: position 107,655 of record NZ_AKIU01000055.1, read on the forward strand.
TTATGGAATGGGTTGATCATTACCTTCAAGATCACCGCGATTGCCGTGGTATTTGGCATTATCTGGGGCACAATTTTGGCGGTGATGCGCTTGTCGCCGATTGCGCCGGTGCGCTGGTTTGCCAAGCTTTACGTCAACCTGTTCCGCTCCGTGCCGTTGGTGATGGTGCTGCTATGGTTCTATTTGGTCGTGCCCGCGTTCCTGCAACAGGTGCTGGGCTTATCGCCTAAATCGGATATCCGCCTGATCTCCGCCATGGTGGCATTTGCGTTATTTGAGGCTGCGTACTACTCGGAAATTATCCGCGCGGGCATCCAAAGCATCTCGCGCGGTCAATCCAACGCCGCACTGGCGCTGGGCATGACGCATTGGCAATCGATGAAATTGATCGTGCTGCCGCAGGCGTTCCGCGCCATGGTGCCGCTGTTGCTGACGCAAGGTATTGTCCTGTTCCAGGATACCTCGCTGGTATATGTATTGAGCCTGGCTGACTTCTTCCGCACCGCCTCTACCATTGGTGAGCGCGACGGAACCCAGGTTGAGATGATTTTGTTTGCCGGTCTGGTCTACTTCGTGATCAGCCTGAGCGCTTCGCTGTTGGTTACCTATCTGAAAAGAAAAAGGACGGTTTAAATGATTAGCCTGAAAAATGTTTCAAAGTGGTATGGGCACTTTCAGGTGCTGACCGACTGCTCCACCGAAGTAAAAAAAGGTGAAGTGGTGGTGGTCTGCGGTCCGTCTGGCTCAGGTAAATCAACGCTGATTAAAACCGTCAACGGTCTGGAGCCGATTCAAAAAGGCAGCATTCAGGTGACCGGCACCGAAGTGAATAACAAAAAAACCAACCTCGCCCAGTTGCGTAGCAAAGTGGGCATGGTGTTTCAGCACTTCGAACTGTTCCCACATCTCAGCATCATTGAGAATCTGACGCTGGCGCAGGTCAAGGTGCTGAAGCGGGATAAAGCAGCATCGCGCGAGAAAGCGCAGAACCTGCTAAAACGCGTAGGGCTGGCAGCGCACGCCGATAAATTCCCGGGGCAGCTTTCCGGTGGTCAGCAGCAGCGTGTAGCGATCGCCCGTGCATTGTGCATGGATCCGGTAGCAATGCTGTTTGATGAGCCGACGTCTGCGCTCGATCCAGAAATGATCAACGAAGTGTTAGACGTAATGGTTGAGTTAGCGAATGAAGGTATGACCATGATGGTGGTGACGCATGAAATGGGCTTTGCGCGTAAAGTCGCTAACCGCGTGATCTTTATGGATGAAGGGAAAATTATTGAAGACACCAATAAGGATGACTTCTTTAACAATCCGCAATCCGACCGCGCGAAAGACTTCCTGGCGAAGATCCTGCACTGATTAGCGCCATAAATTGCGCCGCTACGATAAGTGCTCGTACTCGTAGCGGCGCGATTCATCGCGCGGGGGTTATTCGTTCATAAAATCAGGGTTCAAATGGCTGACGCTGGAACTGATCGTGGCCACACTCCGGGCAGCGCGTTAAGCTCTCTGGCGTATAAATCGCCCGCGTGAAGCCGCACTTCTCGCAGACTAAATTCCCCAAGCCGACCACTTCTCCGCTCTGGTAAACGCCATGATGACGGAGATCCTGAAACACTTCGCGCCACTCTAACTGGCTTTTATCAGTGATATCCGCCAGTTCTTTCCACAGGCTCTCACGAATCACCCGCAAAAACACCGAATCGCCGACGACATCAGAAGACTCCTGATAGCTCAGCGCAAACTCATGCAAATCGCGCCGTACGGCACGCATCACTTCATTCACCTCGGCGGGCGACAGCGTCTTCTTCGCCAGCAAACTTTGCCTTGCCTCCGCGACCAGTGCATCAACATCACGCTCGCCATGATCCAAACGTTGGGATAATGCTTCAATCGTTGCACGGTATTCCTGCGCCACGTTATTCATTTTGTTCTCCTTTCCGCTACGGGTGCTGCAGTTAAGTTTAGCTGCTTTGGCACATTTGCAGCGCTGACAACGAGAGAAATCACAAAAGGGTGAAAGCGGCGGCGCATTCAGCAGAAATCCGGTTTGCAGGGGCGTGAAAAGTTGTTGAGGCGCAGCCTTATGGGTATGCTATGCGGATCTATGCTTAGCGATTTTCGATTTTCACAAAGGACCACAGGCAGCCATGCAAGAGCAATACCGCCCGGAAGAGATAGAAACCCGCGTCCAACAACACTGGGACGAAAACGAAACCTTTAAAGTGACCGAGCAGGAAGGCAAAGAGAAGTATTACTGCCTGTCCATGCTGCCCTATCCTTCTGGTCGCCTACACATGGGCCACGTGCGTAACTACACCATTGGCGATGTGATTGCGCGTTACCAGCGCATGCTTGGCAAAAACGTGCTGCAACCCATCGGTTGGGATGCATTTGGTCTGCCGGCGGAAGGCGCCGCGGTGAAAAATAACACTGCCCCTGCACCGTGGACTTACGACAACATCGCCTATATGAAGAACCAGCTGAAACTGCTGGGCTTTGGCTACGACTGGAGCCGTGAACTGGCGACCTGCCAGCCAGAATACTACCGCTGGGAGCAGTGGTTCTTCACTAAGCTGTATGAAAAAGGCATGGTCTATAAGAAGACCTCTGCGGTGAACTGGTGCCCGAACGATCAGACGGTGCTGGCCAACGAGCAGGTTATTGATGGCTGCTGCTGGCGTTGCGACACTAAAGTTGAGCGCAAAGAGATCCCGCAGTGGTTTGTGAAAATCACCGCTTATGCGGAAGAGCTGCTCAACGATCTTGATACGCTGGAAGATTGGCCGGAACAGGTCAAAACCATGCAGCGTAACTGGATTGGCCGTTCAGAAGGCGTGGAAATCACCTTTGATGTGGTTAATAGCGCTGAGAAGCTGACCGTTTACACCACGCGTCCAGACACCTTCATGGGTGCAACTTATTTGGCTGTTGCCGCAGGTCACCCGCTGGCACAGCAAGCTGCCGCCACGAATCCCGCTTTGGCTGAATTCATTGATGAATGCCGTACCACCAAAGTCGCCGAAGCAGACATGGCAACGATGGAGAAGAAAGGCGTGGCCACCGGCCTGTCTGCAATCCATCCGTTGACCGGTGAAGAGATCCCGGTGTGGGTCGCTAACTTCGTGCTGATGGAATATGGCACCGGTGCGGTAATGGCCGTTCCAGGTCACGATCAGCGTGACTGGGAGTTCGCCACCAAATACAACCTGAACATTAAGCCTGTCGTGCTGAACCTCGACGGTTCCGAGCCGGATCTGAGTGCCGCAGCGATGACCGAAAAAGGCTCGCTGTTCAACTCTGGCGAGTACAACGGTTTGGATCATCAGGCGGGCTTTAATGCTATCGCCGACGCGCTGGCTGCCAAAGGCGTCGGTGTGCGTAAAGTGAATTACCGTCTGCGCGACTGGGGCGTTTCCCGTCAGCGTTACTGGGGCGCACCGATTCCAATGGTGACGCTGGAAGATGGCACCGTCATGCCTACGCCAGAAGATCAGCTGCCGGTTATCCTGCCTGAAGACGTTGTCATGGATGGTATTACCAGCCCAATCAAAGCCGATCCTGAGTGGGCCAAAACTACCGTAAACGGCCAGCCAGCGCTGCGTGAAACCGATACCTTTGACACCTTCATGGAGTCATCGTGGTATTACGCACGCTACACCTGCACCCATTACAACGAAGGCATGCTGGATCCGGCGGCAGCGAATTACTGGCTGCCGGTCGATCAGTATGTTGGCGGTATCGAACACGCCATCATGCATCTGCTGTACTTCCGCTTCTATCACAAGCTGCTGCGTGATGCGGGCCTGGTGAACTCGAATGAGCCGGCTAAACGCCTGCTGTGTCAGGGCATGGTTCTGGCCGATGCGTTCTACTATATCGGCGTGAACGGCGAGCGTAACTGGGTGTCTCCGGTAGACGTGACCGTTGAGCGCGATGAAAAAGGCCGCATTGTCAAAGCCACCGATACTGAAGGCCGTGAAGTGGTATACGCAGGCATGAGCAAAATGTCGAAGTCGAAAAATAACGGCATCGATCCACAGCTGATGGTTGAACGCTACGGTGCGGATACTGTACGCCTGTTCATGATGTTCGCTTCCCCGGCAGAGATGACGCTGGAGTGGCAGGAATCGGGCGTTGAAGGCGCCAACCGCTTCCTGAAGCGCGTGTGGAAGCTGGCTTACGAACATGTTGCCAAAGGCGCGACCGTTGCCCTGGACGTAAATGGCCTGAATGACGAGCAGAAAGCGCTGCGTCGCGATCTGCACAAAACTATCGCCAAAGTGGCCGATGATGTGGGTCGTCGTCAGACGTTTAACACCGCTATCGCGGCTATCATGGAGCTAATGAACAAGCTGATCCGTGCGCCACAGGAAAGCGAACAAGATCGTGCACTGCTGCAGGAAGCACTGGTGGCGGTGACTCGTCTGCTTTATCCGTTTACCCCGCACGCCAGCTACGTGCTGTGGCAGGCGCTGGGCGGCGAAGGCAGCATTGACGAAGCGAGCTGGCCGGTTGCCGATGAAGCCGCTATGGTGGAAGACTCGCTGCTGGTGGTGGTTCAGGTCAATGGCAAAGTGCGCGGCAGGATTACCGTTGCGCCGGATGCAACGCAGGAGCAGGTGCAGGCGCGTGCTGCACAGGAGCATCTGGTGGCGAAATATCTGGAAGGCGTCACCATTCGTAAAGTGATTTATGTCCCTGGCAAACTGCTTAACCTGGTTGTGGGTTAAGTTCAGGAGGAACTGTGCGACAACTGATTATCAGGCTGTTTGTCCTGCTTGCGGTAATGATTACCGCAGGCTGTGGTTTTCACCCGCGCGGCACCACGGCGGTGCCGAGTGAAATGAAAACGCTCATCGTCCAGACCGGCGATCCCTATGGTCCACTGGCGCGCGCCGTGCGCCAGCAGCTGCGTATCAACAATGTGAATATTATTGAAGACAGTGATGAGGCTAGTGCTAAGTATCCAACGCTACGTCTTGGTTCAGCAAGGCAAGGACGAGATACTGCATCGGTGTTTATCAGCGGTACCACCGCGGAATATTCTCTGGTGATGACGGTGACGGCGCAGGTTCTGCTGCCGGGTAAAGGCATCTACCCGATTAGCACTACCGTGTATCGCTCTTTCTTCGACAACCCGAACGCCGCACTGGCGAAGGATGCCGAGCAAGATATGATTGTGCAAGAGATGCGTCAGCGTGCCGCCGAACAGTTAGTACGTAAACTGCTGACTGTGCATGCCGCGCAGATAAATAACAAACAAACGTTGTCAGAGCCTGACGTGATTTTGCCGGGAGAAAACTCACCGGAAGTGTCATCTTCGTCAGCTACCAGTCTGCAATGATCAGGATTTATCCTGAACAACTGAGCGCGCAGCTTCGTGAGGGGCTGCGCGCCTGTTATTTTCTTACCGGCAACGAACCGCTGCTGATACAGGAAAGCGCGGATGCAATTCGTGTCACTGCAACAGCGCAAGGATTTGAAGAGCATTTCAGCGTCACTCTTGATGCACAAACTGACTGGGATGCGATCTTCGTCAGTTGCCAATCGCTTAGCCTGTTTACCCAACGCCAAACGCTAACCCTGCAGCTGCCGGAAAACGGCCCTAACGCCGCCATCGCCGAGCAGTTGGTGAAGCTGGCGACGTTGTTGCACAGCGATATTTTGCTGGTGTTGCGGATGGCTAAGTTAACCAAAGCGCAGGAGAACAGCGCCTGGTTCAAAGCCCTGAGTGCGCATGCCGTGCTGGTGCCATGCCAAACGCCTGAGCAAGCACAGCTGCCGCGTTGGGTTGCCAGCCGTGCCAAAACGATGAAGCTCAGCGTCGATGACGCCGCAATCCAACTGCTCTGCTACTGCTACGAAGGCAACCTGCTGGCATTGGCTCAAGCGCTGGAACGTTTATCGCTACTGTGGCCAGATGGCAAATTGACCTTGCCGCGCGTGGAAGCCGCCGTTAACGATGCCGCGCACTTTACCCCGTTTCACTGGGTTGATGCGCTACTGGCAGGGAAAAGTAAACGTGCCCTGCATATTCTGCATCAGCTGGAGAAAGAGGACAGCGAAGTCGTTATTCTGCTGCGTACGCTACAGCGCGATTTGCTCACCTTATTGCACCTGCAGCGTAATCAGGCGAAACAAGCACTGCGTACGTTGATGGATCAGCAACGAATCTGGCAAAACCGCCGCGCACTGTTTACCGAAGCACTACAGCGTCTTGATGCACGTCGTTTACAGCGTGCGGTGCAGCTGCTGGCAGAGCTGGAGCTCAGCATGAAGCAGGATTACGGGCAAAATCTATGGCCACAGCTGGAAACGCTGTCGCTGCTGCTGTGCCACCGCGATTTCCCCTTGAGCTTTACCGATGTCTAAACTCTATGCCCTGTTTGGCGGCACCTTCGATCCGATTCATTATGGTCATCTGCGCCCGGTAGAAGCTCTGGCACAGCAGGTCGGTTTGAAGAAGGTGACGCTTTTACCGAACAATGTGCCGCCGCATCGTCCGCAGCCTGAGGCCAGTGCGCAGCAGCGTGTTGAGATGTTGCGCTGTGCTATCGCTGACCGCCCCTTGTTTGATATCGATACACGCGAGCTGGAGCGTGAAACGCCCTCATGGACCGTCGCCACGCTGGAAGCACTGCGTGCCGAGCGCGGCGCAAAACAGCCCCTGGGGTTTATCATTGGTCAGGATTCTCTGCTAACGTTAGGCAAATGGCATCGCTGGCAGGAGTTGCTGTCGCTGTGTCATTTACTGGTTTGCCAACGTCCGGGTTACGCCACGCAAATGGACACGCCACAAATGCAGCAGTGGCTTGATGATCATCTTGCCGATGATGCGCAGCAGCTGCATCACTCACCCGCAGGAAAGATTTGGCTGGCTGATACGCCGCTCCTCAACATCTCAGCGACTGAGATTCGTCAACGTCGCCATGCGGGCGCTTCCTGCGCGGATTTACTGCCTGAGGCGGTCATCGGCTATATCAATAGCGTTGGCTTATATCGCAGCTAAAGGTGGCATGCTATACTGCGCCGCTTCATTTTCGGCTACCTTTCTCGAATCGCTAGCCCGTCCGTAATCACCTGTTTTTAAGGGGAACCTTTTGCAAGGTAAAGCACTCCAAGAGTTCGTTATTGATAAGATTGATGATCTCAAAGGCCAGAACATTATTGCTATCGATGTTCAGGGCAAATCCAGCATCACCGATTGCATGATTATTTGCACCGGTACTTCAACGCGTCACGTCGCCTCAATCGCCGATCACGTGGTACAGGAATCACGCGCTGCGGGTCTTAAGCCGCTCGGTGTTGACAGTAAAACTGCCTCTGATTGGGTGGTGGTTGACCTCGGTGACGTGATTGTACACGTGATGGAAGCAGAGAGCCGCCAGCTGTACGAGCTGGAAAAACTCTGGAGCTAAGCCTTGAAACTGCAGCTTGTGGCCGTCGGCACCAAAATGCCCGACTGGGTTCAGACCGGTTTCATGGAATATCTGCGCCGCTTCCCGAAGGATATGCCGTTTGAACTGACCGAAGTGACTGCCGGTAAGCGCGGTAAGAACGCTGACATCAAACGCATTCTGGAAAAAGAAGGTGAAGCGATGCTGGCCGCGGTGGGCAAAGGCAATCGCATTGTTACGCTGGATATTCCAGGACAGCCGTGGGAAACCCCACAGCTGGCGCAGCAGCTGGAACGCTGGAAGCAGGATGGCCGCGATGTCAGCCTGTTGATCGGTGGTCCGGAAGGACTGGCGCCGGCATGTAAAGCGGCTGCCGAGCAAAGCTGGTCACTGTCAGCATTAACGTTGCCACATCCGCTGGTGCGTGTGCTGGTAGCGGAAAGCCTGTATCGTGCCTGGAGCATCACCACGAATCATCCTTATCATCGTGAATAAACGCCTGACAACCCCCAGACAATAGATGTAGCGGATGAAATTACAGAGCAACGCCTTTCGCGATTACACTGCCGAACAGAAACTCTTTGTCCGCCGAGCGTTGGTGGCGTTTTTTGGCATTCTGCTGCTCTCCAGCGTACTGGTGGTCAATATGTACCACCTGCAAATCCTGCGTTTTGATGATTACAGCACCCGATCGAATGAAAACCGTATCAAGCTGGTGCCTGTGGCACCGAGCCGCGGCATTATCTTCGATCGCAACGGCGTGCCGCTGGCGCTGAACCGCACCATCTATCAGGCTGAGCTAATGCCGGAAAAGGTCGAAGATCTTAAGCAGACATTACAGAACCTGCGCCCGGTGTTAGATCTGACCGACGACGATATCGATGCCTTCGAAAAAGAGCGCAAACGTTCGCGACGCTTCACCTCTATTCCGGTAAAAATTGGTTTGAATGAGGTACAGGTGGCGCGTTTCGCGGTCAATCAGTACCGTTTTCCCGGCGTGGAAGTGAAAGGCTATCAGCGCCGCTACTATCCTTACGGGCAAACGCTAACGCACGTCGTTGGCTACGTATCGAAAATTAACGATCGCGACGTCACGCGCCTCGATCAGGAAGGAAAATGGCCAAACTACGCTGCAACGCATGATATCGGCAAGTTGGGCATTGAAAACTATTACGAAGATGTACTGCACGGCAAAACCGGTTATGAAGAGGTTGAGGTTAATAACCGCGGCCGTGTGATACGTCAGTTGCATGAGCAGTCACCGCAGGCCGGCCGAGATATCTACCTGACGGTTGATCTCAAACTGCAGCAGTATATCGAAACCTTACTGACCGGCAGCCGCGCGGCGGTCGTGGTCAGCGATCCGCGTACCGGTGAAATTCTCGCCCTGGTTTCCACTCCCAGCTACGACCCGAACCTGTTCGTCGACGGGATCACCAGCAAAGATTACAAAGCGCTGTTAAGCGACGAAAACCGTCCCCTGTATAACCGCGCGCTGCAAGCCTCCTATCCGCCCGCTTCCACCGTTAAACCTTACGTTGCGGTATCTGCTTTAAGCGCTGGCGTAATCAACCGCAATACCAGCCTATTCGATCCCGGCTGGTGGCAACTGCCAGGTTCAGAAAAGCGCTACCGTGACTGGAAAAAATGGGGCCACGGCCGCCTGAACGTCACGAAATCACTGGAAGAATCAGCGGATACGTTCTTTTACCAAGTCGCTTACGACATGGGCATCGATCGTCTGTCAGAATGGATGACCAAGTTCGGCTATGGGCACCGCACCGGTATCGACCTGCCGCAAGAGAGCGCGGGCAACATGCCAACGCGTGAATGGAAACTGAAGCGCTTTAAGAAACCGTGGTATCAGGGTGACACCATTCCCGTAGGGATTGGCCAGGGTTACTGGACCGCGACGCCGATACAAATGAACAAAGCGATGATGATTCTGATTAACGATGGCGTGATTAAAGTGCCGCATCTGCTGCGCGCGACCCGTGAAGGTCAGACCATGGTGCCTTATCGCCAGGTACCTGATGCGCCGATTGGCGACATTCATTCCGGCTACTGGGAAATTGCCAAAGATGGCATGTATGGCGTGGCCAACCGCGCCAACGGTACCGCGCATAAAAGCTTTGCCGATGCGCCCTACAAAATCGCGGCGAAATCGGGTACTGCGCAGGTCTTCGGCCTTAAAGAGAATGAGACCTATAACGCGCACAAGATTGCTGAGCGTCTGCGCGACCATAAATTAATGACCGCTTACGCCCCGTACGATAAGCCGCGCGTAGCAGTCACCATGATTCTGGAAAATGGCGGTGCGGGTCCGGCTGTGGGCACCGTGATGCGCCAGATTCTCGACCACATTATGTTAGGCGACAATAATACCGTGCTGCCAGAAGCGGCGCCGACGCCGCCCGGCTACGAAGGTGAATAAAGATGTCCATGAACGATAATCCGCAGAAAAGATCGATCTGGACGCGCATCCATATCGATCCGCTATTTATGCTGATCATTCTCAGCCTGCTAACGTACAGCGCTATCGTTATCTGGAGCGCCAGCGGACAGGATCCGGGCATGACCGAACGTAAATTCGGCCAGATTGCCATGGGCATTGTCATTATGCTGGTGCTGGCGCAGGTGCCGCCGCGCGTTTATGAAAGTTGGGCGCCCTACCTCTACATTGTCTGCGTGATATTGCTGATTGCGGTGGATGCCTTTGGCCATATCAGTAAAGGGGCGCAGCGCTGGCTCGACCTCGGCTTCGTGCGTTTTCAGCCCTCGGAAATCGCTAAGATTGCCGTGCCGCTGATGGTGGCGCGCTTTATCAACCGCGATGTTTGTCCGCCGACGCTAAAAAACACCGGTATCGCGTTAGTGCTGATTTTCATGCCCACGCTGTTAGTGGCGGCGCAGCCTGACCTGGGTACTTCTATTTTGATCGCCGCTTCAGGCCTGTTTGTGCTGTTCTTATCCGGCATGAGCTGGAAACTGATTGGCATTGCGGTGCTGCTGGTGGCGGCCTTTATCCCGATTCTGTGGTTCTTCCTGATGCACGATTATCAGCGCGACCGCGTCATGATGCTGCTGGACCCGGAAAGCGATCCGCTCGGTGCCGGATATCACATCATTCAATCAAAAATTGCCATCGGCTCAGGGGGCTTGCGCGGTAAGGGTTGGCTGCACGGCACCCAATCGCAGCTGGAGTTTTTGCCTGAACGTCACACCGACTTTATCTTTGCCGTACTGGCGGAAGAGCTCGGCCTGGTTGGCGTGTTGTTATTGCTGGTACTCTATTTGCTGCTGATCATGCGCGGCTTGATCATCGCCGCGCGCGCGCAAACCACCTTTGGCCGCGTGATGGCCGGCGGTTTGATGCTGATTTTATTCGTTTATGTTTTCGTTAACATTGGCATGGTAAGTGGTATCTTACCGGTGGTTGGCGTACCGCTGCCGCTGGTCAGTTACGGCGGATCGGCATTGATTGTGTTAATGGCTGGATTTGGCATCGTGATGTCGATCCATACTCATCGAAAAATGTTATCTAAAAGCGTTTAAGAGGCTGCACATGCGTAAGGACTGGCTTGGGGTTGCACTGGCATCATTGGTACTGGCTGCCTGTTCCACACCGGAACCGCAAAATAATACTGCGCCCCCGCAACCGGCCTACAACGGCCCGGTAGTGGAAATTCCTGGCGTGGAACCGCGTTATGAACCGATCAATCCCTCTACCAGCCAGGATTACAGCGTCAACGGTAAAAATTACCGCGTGATTAAAGATCCGTCGAACTACAGCGAAGTCGGCTTGGCTACCTGGTATGGCGATGAAGCGCAAGGTAACCGTACCGCTATCGGAGAAACCTACGATCCGGAAGCCATGACGGCTGCGCACCCTACTTTGCCGCTGCCAAGCTATGTGCGCGTCACTAACCTCGCTAATGGCCGCCAAATTGTGGTGCGCGTCAACGATCGCGGTCCTTACACGCCGGGCCGCATTATTGATCTGTCGCGCGCAGCGGGCGACCGCCTGAATATCTCCAACAATACCCGCGTACGAGTGGATTACATTAAAGTCGCGCCGGATGGTTCCGTTTCGGGTCCTGGCTCCATCGGTACTACCGTCGCTAAGCAGAGCTACGCCTTGCCCGCGCGTCCAGACCTCGGCGGTGGCATGGTGATGATGGGCGGTAGCGCCAATACTACGCCAGCGCCTGCCCCGCAAGATGTGCGCGCCGTTGATAACAGCACGCTGCAGAATAATGGCGACATGGGTGCGCCAGTCCAGAGCAGTGGTTTTCTCGGTGCGCCGCAGCCGTTAGCAAATGGCGTGCTGGAAGGCAACGAGCCTGCAGCGTCGCCGGCATCGACAACGCCTGTCGCCCCAACCGCGAGCGCCGCGCCGGCTACCCGCCAGAATGCTCATGCGGGCAGCGGTTATGTGGTACAGGTGGGTGCGATTAACGATCCGGTCCGCGCGCGTCAACTGGCGGAAAGCCTTGGTAAGCGCTTTGGCGTGCCGGGTGCGGTTGAAGCGAATGGCAACGTCTATCGTATTCAGCTAGGTGGGTTTAACAGCCGCGCTGAAGCGGCGGCACTGCAGCAGCGCCTGAACACCGAGGCGCAAATGAGTTCATTTATCACCACTGCCCGCCCGTCAATGTAACGGTCAGTGACATTTCCTGCTGAAACTGATTTGCAAAGCAAGATGTCGCCCGATCGGGCGTTTGCTATAGTTAGGCACTTTTTTCACTCTAAACCCACGGATGTTGTAGTCCTGAACATGAATACGCTGAAACCTTCTCGTTTTCTGAAACGCCTGACAGTGGGATCACTGATCGCCCTTTCTCTCAGCCATGTCGCTTTTGCGGACGATGTTAATCTTAAGACTATGATTCCGGGCGTACCGGACATTGATGCTGAAGCTTATGTGCTGATCGACTATAACTCCGGTAAAGTGCTGGCCGAAAAGAACGCCGATGCGCGTCGCGATCCGGCAAGTCTGACCAAAATGATGACCAGTTACGTGATTGGTCAGGCGGTCAAAGCCGGCAAAATCCATAACGATGATATCGTTACCGTCGGCAAAGATGCCTGGGCAACCGGTAATCCCGTATTTAAAGGTTCATCACTGATGTTCCTGAAGCCAGGCGATCGTGTACCGGTTTCACAGCTGACGCGCGGAATCGTGCTGCAATCGGGCAATGATGCCTGCGTTGCCATGGCTGACTATGTTGCGGGTAGCCAGGACGCGTTCGTTAACCTGATGAACAACTACGTTGGCGCGCTGGGCCTGAAAAATACCCACTTCCAAACCGTGCACGGTTTAGATGCTGAAGGCCAATATAGCTCCCCGCGCGATATGGCGTTGATCGGCCAGGCGCTGATCCGTGATGTGCCGGATGAGTACGCGGTTTACCGCGAAAAAGACTTCACCTTCAACAATATCCGCCAGACCAACCGTAACGGTTTACTGTGGGATACCAGCCTGAACGTCGACGGCATTAAAACCGGTCACACGGATGCAGCAGGCTACAACCTGGTGGCTTCTGCGACGGAAGGTCAGATGCGTTTGATCTCGGCGGTAATGGGTGGGCGTACCTATAAAGGCCGCGAAACCGAGAGTAAAAAGCTGCTGACGTGGGGCTTCCGCTTCTTTGAAACCGTAGCGCCACTGAAAGCGGGTAAAGAGTTTGCCTCTGAGCCGGTGTGGTTCGGTAACAGCGATCGCGTGCAGCTGGGCGTGGAGAAAGATGCCTATCTGACCATCCCGCGTGGCCGCATGAAAGATCTGAAAGCCAGCTATGTGCTGAACAACACTGAACTGCACGCGCCGCTGCAGAAAAATCAGGTAGTTGGCAGCATCAACTTCCAGCTTGATGGCAAAACGGTTGAACAGCGTCCGCTGGTGGTGCTGAACGAAGTACAGGAAGGCGGTTTCTTCGGTCGCATTATTGATTACATCAAACTGATGTTCCACCACTGGTTCGGCTAAGGCGCGCTTGAAAAAACGCCAATTTGCCCCCAAATAAGCTACTATCTTTGCTCCCGCCTCGGCGGGAGCCTGTTTTTTAAGCACCGGAGTCATTGTATGAAAACCAAATTGAATGAACTGCTCGAATTCCCTACACCATTTACTTACAAAGTGATGGGTTTGGCGCAACCGGAGCTGGTTGATCAAGTGGTTGAAGTGGTGCAGCGCCACGCGCCAGGCGACTACAAGCCAGATATTAAGCCAAGCAGCAAAGGCAACTATCACTCAGTTTCAATTACCATCATCGCGACGCATATTGAGCAAGTTGAAACGCTCTATGAAGAGTTAGGCAACATCGAAATTGTACGTATGGTGCTGTAATTCTGGCGCTGGCAAAGTCCGCTTTGCCAGCGTTATACTCTGCGTTCCACTCTTTACCGGATCTTCGCTTTGTCAGCTAATACGCTTCTTGTTCGTCAACTCGGCCAGCGCGATTGGCAACCCATCTCCGATGCGATGCATCAATTCACCGATCAGCGTGACAGCCACTCTGCCGATGAAATCTGGTTGGTTGAACACCATCCGGTATTTACTCAAGGTCAGGCAGGCAAAGCCGAGCATTTGCTGATGCCGGGCGATATTCCGGTAGTGCAAAGCGATCGTGGCGGCCAGGTGACATATCATGGCCCAGGCCAACAAGTAATGTATGTGCTGATCGACGTAAAGCGCCGCAAAATGGGCGTACGTGAGCTGGTAACTGCCTTAGAAGAGACGGTGATTGCCACGCTGGCCGATTACGACATCAGCGCCCGTGCACGTCCTGATGCGCCAGGCGTCTATGTTGGTGATGAGAAGATTTGCTCGCTGGGGCTGCGCATCCGTAAAGGCTGTTCGTTTCACGGTCTGGCGCTTAATGTGTCGATGGATTTAGCCCCTTTTCTGCGTATCAATCCCTGCGGTTATGCCGGGATGAAGATGACGCAGTTAAGCCAGTTTCAGCCGGGCGTTACCCCCGCAGATGTACAACCACGTCTGGTACAACATTTCGCGCGCTTGACCGGATTTACCCAACTGGCATGGAAAAATGATGCCGCCGTCTGACCTTGTCTGTACGTGCGTATTTACAAAATTGTAACTTTTGCCTCGGCTTATCGGCTGCTTATGGGCCGATGAGATGATATAATTTTTGCCATATTTTCAAAAAAAGTTGAAAGCCTGGTTCTCAGTTTGAGTGAGGAAGCTTTCAAATCGCAATCCCGACCGGAACCTGCAGATTTATGAGTAAACCAATTCAGATGGAACGTGGCGTCAAATATCGCGATGCCGACAAGATGGCGCTAATCCCGGTGAAAACCGTGGTGGTAGAGCGTGAACAAATTCTGCGTAAGCCGGAATGGATGAAGATCAAACTGCCTGCGGATTCAAGCCGCATTCAGGGCATCAAAGCCGCGATGCGTAAAAATGGTCTGCACTCGGTGTGCGAAGAAGCCTCCTGCCCTAACCTCGCGGAATGTTTCAACCACGGCACGGCAACCTTTATGATCCTCGGTGCAATCTGTACTCGTCGCTGCCCATTCTGCGATGTGGCACACGGTCGTCCGAACATGCCCGATGCTAACGAGCCGCTGAAGCTGGCGCAAACCATCGCCGATATGGCGTTGCGTTATGTGGTCATCACCTCAGTGGATCGTGACGATCTGCGTGACGGCGGCGCTCAGCACTTTGCCGACTGCATCAGCGCGATTCGCGAAAAAAGCCCAACAATCAAAATTGAAACGCTGGTGCCAGACTTCCGTGGTCGTATGGATCGTGCGCTGGAAATCCTCAATGCCACGCCGCCGGATGTGTTTAACCACAACCTGGAGAACGTGCCGCGCGTTTACCGTCAGGTGCGTCCGGGCGCGAACTACGATTGGTCACTGAAACTACTGGAGCGGTTTAAAGAAGCGCATCCGGAAATACCCACCAAATCGGGTTTGATGGTTGGCCTGGGTGAAACCAATGCCGAAATCATTGAAGTGATGCGCGATCTGCGTCGTCATGGCGTCACCATGCTGACACTGGGCCAATATCTGCAGCCGAGTCGTCACCACTTGCCCGTACAGCGCTACGTAAGCCCGGCAGAGTTTGATGAAATGAAAGAAGAAGCGATGGCGATGGGCTTCACCCATGCAGCCTGCGGCCCGTTCGTGCGCTCTTCTTATCATGCCGACATGCAAGCTAAAGGTATGGAAGTTAAGTAATTTCCTTTCACGATTGCGCCCTGCCTGGGCGCAATCGCTAAAAATCACCGCCACGCTATTAATCCTCGTCTTAACTCTGTCGCTTTAACCGCTGAGGCCATAAGAGCCTATTCTTTTTCTCAGTGTGATTTTTTTGAAGGTCAGATAATGCAAACATCCTTTCATACAGAGGGGCTCGATTTTTCCCGAGCACCGGATGTGTCAGGTCCACCCTCAGATGTGCGGCGTTACAGCGCATCAGGTGAGAGCCTGGAAGCGCTAAAAGCGCGAACTACGCCGATAGACAACACTAATCCCTATACTTCTTCTCACGCCTCTTGTGCCAATGCGTTTATCGCTACCGCTATCAGCATTGAACATCGCTACGATGAGATGCAGCTGCCATTGAGGGTTAAAACAGCCGATGCCGCTCCTGCCGAAACACTTCATCAGACGGCAGCGATGGTGGCAGAAATGACCCATCCTGACGTTCTGCCCGCTACGCTGGCGTTGTTACCTTATGAGGCTGACTATCGCTGGAACGATAATCCAGAGGAAGGCGAGTTTAGCCTCCCTCTGCTGACGCTTTCGCCGCTGTATGTCAACCCGCCGATTGTCAGCGTAGAAGCCATCGATCTGATTGAGCCCAGCGTGCGTGAGCCTGAACAGCAGTCGAGAGTTGACGCAACGACCAGCGAGGTAAGTGAAGTCATCCTGAATAGCGAGTATCAACAGGACGATGAGATCACATTCAGCGGTGTCGCGCCTGCTGGCACATTACTCAACTTTTACATTGATGATGTGCTGGTAGGCAGCACGGAGATCGATAACGAAGGCCAGTGGCAATTTGCCGTGCCGGCCGAACTTCCTGCCGCTCAGCATATCTTCAGTGCAGTACCCATTGGTCCGCAAGGCATCCCTGGTGACAAAATCGATGTGCCATTTGTCATTCGCTCAAAAATCGGGGCGATTCTCATGCCGATCGATGAGAGTGAGCTGGAGATGATCGATAACGCCTTAATCGAGTTGGTGACACAACAAGATGAAATGCCGGTGACCTTAGCGCCGCTGGTATTAACTGAAGGGTTGCTCGACAACTGGCAAATGCAGAATGGATTAGATCTGTTTGAACCGTTGCATCATGCGGATATCTTCGATTTAGATGCATTGGGGAATGCCAGCGTCATCTGGCATTAAGCCGTAAAAACAAAAACCAGACTGATAGCAGTCTGGTTTTTTTAACGTAATAAATATTTACATTTATTGACGTTCGGCGCAGAGATTACTCTTTGTGACTGACGCGTTCAGCAGGCACTTCTTCAACGCTGCTTTTAGGTGCGCCGGATTCATCATCTTTCATGGCTTTCTTGAAGCCTTTGATTGCGGAACCCAGATCGCCACCCAGTGAACGTAACTTATTGGTGCCAAAAAGCAGTACGATGAGAGCACCGATGATCAGCAGTTTGGCAATACTGATACCTTCCATAATTTACCTTTCAACCATTGTGAAAAACGGACCCGACTATTAACGCGCAGTTTATAGCCGGCCTCAACTGCAATCTGTAACAGAGTGAGACCGTTGGCTCAGATAAAGCGGCTAAGAAACGCCTGCGTACGAGGATGCTGCGGGTTACCAATCACCTGTTCCGGACTGCCCTGCTCCACCACCACGCCACCATCCATAAACACCACCCGATCGGCCGCTTCGCGCGCAAAACCAATTTCATGTGTCACCACAATCATCGTCAATCCCTGGTCGGCCAGCGTGCGCATAGTGGCCAGCACTTCGCCAACTAATTCAGGGTCGAGCGCCGAAGTCGGTTCATCAAACAACATCAGGGCGGGTTTTATCGCCAGCGCACGCGCAATGGCCACACGCTGCTGCTGGCCACCCGAAAGGTGACGCGGCCAGGCATCGGCTTTATCACTGAGTCCGACGGTCGCCAGCAGTTCATGCGCATGCCTGAGCGCATCCTGACGCGGAAACTTGTGTACGCCAATCGGCGCTTCGATGATGTTTTGCAACACCGTCATGTGCGGATAGAGGTTGAACTGTTGGAACACCATGCCGATTTTCTGGCGCTGATGCGCAATTTTACGCGCCGACAGACGATGTAAAATTCCGCGTTTAAGTTCGTAACCGATCTGATCCTCGCCGACCATTATCGAACCGGCATTCATATCTTCCAGATGATTGATGCAGCGCAGGAAGGTCGATTTTCCTGAACCGGAGGGTCCCAAAATCACCACCACTTCACCGGGAAACACATCGAGATCGATACCTTTTAGTACTTCATTGTCGCCGTAGCTCTTCTGCACATTGCGCGCGCGTACCAGCGGCTGAACCTCACTCATACATCCTCCTTCAGACGGTGCGCAACGGCAGGTGCTTGATCGTTGGCAGCTACGCGACGTTTATTCACCACCGTGCGCGTCGTACCGCGCGCGTAGTAGCGCTCAATCGCGGACTGGCCAACGTTGAGGATCGAGGTGATAAACAGATACCAAATCACCGCGACCATCAGCATCGGGATAATTTCAAAGGTACGGTTATAGACCGCCTGCACTGAGTACAACAGATCGCCCATGGCAATCACGCTCACCAGTGAAGTGGCCTTGATCATGCTGATCAACTGATTGCCGGTTGGCGGGATGATCGAACGCATCGCCTGCGGAATAATCACCCGACGCAGCGCGCGGCTGCGGCTCATGCCAAACGCCTGGGTGGTTTCCACCTGGCCGTTATCCACTGACAGCAATCCAGCACGAATAATCTCTGCCATATAGGCGGCTTCATTGAGCGCTAATCCGGCAATTGCAGCGGTGAGCGGTGTAATCAGATCGTTGGTATTCCAGCTGGCAAAGGTGATATCCGTCCACGGAAGGGTGATCGACAGCGTTGGAAACAGCGTCGAGAGGTTGTACCAAAAGATCAGCTGCACCAGCAGCGGTGTGCCACGGAAAAACCAGATGTAGAGCGACGATAAACCGCTCAACAATCTGTTTTCAGACAGCCGCCACACGCCAAGCAGAAGCCCCAACAGCGTACCGAGGATCATCGATACCACCGTCAAGCCGAGCGTGACCTGCAGGCCCTTCATCACCGAACCTTCAGTGAACCACTGCAGCACCACATGCCACTCAAAATTGGGATTGGTCGCCACCAACCAAAGAAAGTTAGCGGCGATAACCAGCACCACAATCCATGAGATCCAGCGTCCATAAGTGGGCGCACTGCGGGCAAAAGCCACATCGCGCTGCTGCACGTCGGCCTTATCCCTGGCTCGCGAATTGTTGGTGACTGAACTCATTTTGCTGCCCCTTGCGCCAGGTTACGTCCCGGTTGCTGCAGTACGTTGCCGTCCAGTTTCCACTTCTTCATGATCGCCGTATAAGTGCCGTTGCTGAACAGCTCTTTATAGGCATCAAGCACCACATTGCCCAGTTCGGATCCTTTCGGCACCACGGTGCCCTGGAAAATATCACCAAAGCCGTTTTTCTTGCCTTTGCCCGACAGCTCCAGTTGTCCATTGGCCTGTTCGATAAAGTACGTCAGCGGCGCCTGTGAGGAGAAGAAGGCATCGGACCGTTTAGAGCGCACGGCTAAAATCGATGACGGCTGATCGGTAAAAGATTGCACTACCACCGCCGGTTTGCCCGCGGCGACACAGACATCCGACTGCTTGCGAATCACCTGTTCGGCCGATCCCGCCGCCATCACCGCAATACGCTTGCCGCAGGTATCTTCCAGCCCGTTGATCTTTGACGGATTGCCTTTTTGCACGCCAAACACCACGAACTCCTGCACGAAATCAATAAAATCGACCTTCTGCTGACGATCCGGGTAATCACCAATCGGCCCAATCGCCATCTGATAACGGCCAGAATTGATACCAGTCAACACGCCCGATAGGCCGCTGACGGTGGCATGTTCAATCTTCACGCCCAGCAGCTGAGCCAGCGCTTCGGTCAGATCGGCAGAGGCGCCATCCATGGAATGCGGTCCATTGACGATCTCATATGGCGGAAAGGATCCATTGTTTACCGAGATCATCTTTCCACTACTCTTGATCTCCGCAGGCAGACGATCGTGCAGAGCCTGGTCTACTTTCTGCGTGCGAATCGCATCAGCTGCCTGAGCGAAACAGGCCGTCAGGCCCAATGACAGCGCGATGGCGGTAGCAATAGTTTTCATCAGTTAGATTCCCCAGCAATCAACGTGTTTTAAGTTCAGGACGAGAAAAACAGCGATTTTCCAGCACCGGCAGCACGCTGCGCGCATAGGCAATGCGCTGCGGATCGAGATCGGCAAACACCAGCGCGGCCGATTCAGGCGCTTTGGCAATCGCTACGCCCAGCGGATCGATCACCAAGCTGTTACCAATATTGCGTGGGCCGCACTCGCCAACCGCCACCATATAGCAGGTGTTTTCCAGCGCGCGCGCCGTGGTCAGCAGCTCCCAATGCATCTCTTTTAGCGGGCCTTTCACCCACGCCGCGGGCAGCACCAGCACATCCGCGCCATCCAGCACTAAACGACGCGCCAGCTCCGGGAAGCGCACGTCATAGCAGGTCATCAGGCCCACTTTCATGCCTGCCACCTCGACCAGCGGCGGAATCTCATGCCCGGGATTGACGCGCTGCGACTCTTGCATGGCGAAGGCATCGTAAAGGTGCAGTTTCACGTACTCCGCGATGATTTCACCGTTGCGAATGGCGATCAGTACATTGAGCGCTTTCTCGCCTGCAGTTGGCACGTGCACGCTCATCATGGTGGTCAGGTTGTTACCTTTGCTGACGGCCAGCAGCTGCGTGACGAACGGGCCGTCAAGCGGCTGCGCGGCTTTCAGTACTAAATCGGGATCGGCGATATCACGCGCCAGCACGCCTTCCGGCAAAACCAGCAGATCTGCGCCGCCCAACAGCGCCTGCTGCATCAGTCCGATGCAAATATCGGTGTTTTCCTGCCATTCACGGCTGACGGCAAATTGCCCCATTGCTACTTTCATCTTTTACTCTCCTTGCGCCGCTGCCGGGAAAATTGCTTCCGGCGTCAGCAATGTTTGGGTTAAACCTTGCTGGAACAGCTCATTAGCAAAGTCGGCAATCATCTTTTTGTTAGCGGTAAAGCCGTTATGATTCCAGTTGGCGGGTAATTCCTGCGCGGTGCGTCGCAAATCATCCAGCAGCCACGGCGTCGTGTCGGCATATTTCTCGCGCTTCTTCATCCACATCTGGTAGGAACGGTCGATGATTTCGCTTAGCGCCTGCGGCAGCCACGGATGCGCTTCTGCCAGCGCAGGCTTGATCGCCAGGATATGAATGCCCGGCACATAACCGACGCGATTGAAGTAGTCGCGTTCAGCGCCAGCGAAATCGACCTGCAGCTGGCGCAATCCAGAATCGGCGAGGAAAAAGCCTTCCGGCATAAATGGCGTAAACACCGCATCCAGCTCACCGGCTTTCAGCAGTTCGATCAGTGGACGTTCACCTGGCGCCGGTTCAATACGGCCCGGACGACCAAAACCGGCCAAACGATCAACAATCGGATGATCCGCGGTTAAACGACCGGCAAACCAGTACGCATCATCGATCTCCACGCCCGCTTCACGTAACACGGTGCGCGTCCAGGTATTGCCCGAATCCTGCCAGCCGGTCACGCCAATCTTTTTGCCTTTCAGCTGTGCCGGTGAAGTGATTGGGCTATCGGCGCGGGTGATGATGCAGCGCTGACGGAAACCGCGCATCAGAAAGTGTGACAAGCCCAACAACGAGGTGTCACCTTTCGCCCGCGCCTGAGCAAATCGACTAAACGATACTTCGCCCGCATCGTATTGCTCGCTCGTCGCCAGGTTATCCACCAGAGTGCCGACGCGATCGATCTCCAGCGCAAAACCTTCCGGCTTGATATCGCCAAGCGCCAGCGGGGTGAAGTAATCCCAGTCACGCACCGCCAGTCTGATGGTAATCATAGTTATGCCTTCCTCGTCTGTTCTGCCAGCCCTGTGGCTGTGATTATTTATGCAGCAAATAGTGCTTGAATTTGAGTCTAAAACGCGAATACTAATCTGAACAATCTATTATTTGTTACTGAACAAAGGATTTTCTTATGACGCAAAGTGTGGATTTGGACTGGCTCAGTCAGCAAATTACTGACGCTTCGGTGAAAGGCATCACGCATGCGGCATCAACCCTGATTCGCGACGGACAGATTGCTGTTGGCATGCAAATGCCCGCGGTGCGCGAGCTGGCGGAGCGATTAGGTGTGAGTCCGGCCACCGTTTCCGCCGCCTGGTCACAGCTGAAAAAGCAGAAAGTGCTGGCGGGAAAAGGTCGCAGCGGCGTATGGGTTAGCGGTAACAGCGTGATGCCGCGACCGATTCGTTTCGAGAAAATTGGGAATTACGGTGAGAATGTTCAGGCATCACTAGCGATGGCCTCGCCCGATCCGTCATTGCTACCCGATTTGCGCCAGGCGATGCTGGCAGGCATTGCTTCTCCACAATTGAATAGCTATCAGCGCGAGGCCATTTCACCTCAATTGCAGGATGCGGTGACACCGCGTTGGCCCTATCCTGCCGAAGCCTGGCTAGCCACCGACGGCGGGTTTGATGCGATGAATCTCATCGTGCAAACCCTGCTTTCGCCAGGCGATCGTGTCGTCATCGAAGATCCGACGGCCACGCGTCTGCTGGATATTCTGGACAATATTGGTGCCGAGATTTTGCCACTTCCGTGCGATGAGCAAGGCCCGATCCCCTCCGCACTGGCCACGCTGATGCAGAAATCACCGGCGATGTTTATCTATCAGCCGCGTACGCATTCAGCCACCGGCCACAGCGTTAGCCAACGACGCAGCGCGGAATTAGCCCGCGTGCTGGCCAACAGCAACACCATTATCGTCGAGGATGATGGCATTGGCGATTTGTCGCGCTGGCCAGTATGGAGCCTTGGCTTCCACTATCCGCAACGTGTGCTGCATGTGCATTCGTTCTCCAAAGCCTATGGCCCGGATTTGCGCCTGGCAGTGTTATCCGCCACCTCAGAAATGGTGCAACGCCTGCAAGCCTGGCGTAACTTCGGCGTGAGCTGGACCAGCCGTATTTTGCAGGATGCCGTGGCGTGGATGCTTAACGATGAAGATACTCAGCAACGTATTCAGCACGCCAAAGCGACTTATGCGCAGCGTCGCCAGCTGTTGCTGGCCGCCCTGGCGAAACGCGGTCTGCAGTTAGATGAGCGTGATGGATTGAGCGTGTGGATTCCAGTGGAATCCGAGCAATACGCCATGATCACGCTAGCTGCGCGCGGTATCGCCGTGCTGCCAGGAGAACGCTGTAGCATTAACAGCCGGCAATTCATTCGCGTCAGCGCGGCGCTGCTGCCTTTTGCCCAGCTCGACAGCATCGCCGATGCCATTGTGATTGCTAGCGGACGTGAGCTTAACCTTAGCTCAGAGCTTTGATGTGATAGCGCGGTGACTCCACATAGCCTTCCCGCGCATAAAACTGGTTGGCTTTAAGACGCGATGAGTGGCAGTGCACTTCCATACGATCACACCCGCGTGAACGCGCCAGCTGTTCAGCATGATTCAACAATTGCTGCCCACTGCCCTTGCTGCGCTCACCTTCGGCTATGCAGAAATAGCTGATACGGGCAAAATCGCCCGCCAATGCCAGTTGCGGAATAAAGTGTAATGACAGAAAACCCAGCACCTGGCTGCCGTGTTCCGCCACCAGCAGTATTTCATCTGGATGGTTACAAAGCTGAGCCAAACGCGTATCGATAAATCCTTCCGTTGCGCTGTATCCCAATTCGGTTAACAGCGCACTCAAGGCAAAACTGTCTTTTGCCTGTGCCTGACGTATATTCATCCTGCCTCCTCACTTTTCCCTGAGCAGTTATATAGCGTTGCCGGACAAAAATCTGCAAGTAAGGATTGTTGTAGGGATGTTACGCAAGCTATCTGTGAGATGCGCCGCAGAATCTGCCTTGTCACGAAAATGTCATGGCGGCTTAAGGCGGGCTTAATCTGTCGTTGTCATGCTGGGGAAAATGAACTTATGAGGCCGATAAAATGAAAGATTTGATACCGCGTTCATTCGATGAGTTGATGGCGATGAGTTTAACCACGTTTGCTGTTATCGCCTGGATACTTGTTTGGTGGCATGCTTAAAAAAAGAATAAAAAAAACCCGCCAGAAGGCGGGTTTTCAGAATTCGAACTGTTAAATTACAGTGCGATAACGTTAGCAGCTGATGGGCCTTTAGCGCCGTCAGTGATTTCGAACTCAACGCGTTGACCTTCAGCCAGAGTTTTGAAACCGTTGCTGTTGATTGCAGAGAAATGTACGAATACATCTTTGCTGCCATCTTCTGGAGTAATGAAACCGAAGCCTTTCGACTCATTAAACCACTTTACGTTACCTTTGATCTTAGACATCTATATTACCTTTACATGAAAAAAGGACACTAAACTGTGTCGACGTCTAGTACAGCAATTGCGGTGACATTTGTCCAGTGCGATTTGATGAAAAAGTGATAAATATTGATTTTTTGCATACTGATCACACTTTCTGCACGGCGCTAACGCTTAAAACTCAAATCTCAACCAGGCAAAATAGACATTACCGTTATTGTAAGTACCGGGAATGTAAGTCATTTGGAAAGTAGCTGGACCATATCCAATTGATGCTAAAGGTAAAATCAAGGGAACAGGAATATATCGCCAGTTGTCCCTTGCCGTCACGCCCGCCGTATAACCTGCACCTACGTGAAAATTCTGATCGTTTAACGGTCGCCAGGTCGCTTCCCAGCCGTAACCGCCTATCGGCTCCCATTTGTTAAATGAGTCCTTAAACGCCATCAGATACAGGCCGTTCCAGTTACCTTTCTCGTCCCAGCGCGATACGCCTGCACCAACACCCCACGGCCGCTCGTTGTACTTGTCGATGTGCTCATCGTCATAAGTCCAGCGGTTATGCCAGGTTATGGCGGGCAGATAAAAATCGTAGTTCTGTGGTTGCGACCAGGTTTTAGAAACGTTGTCGCTAAAGGTATTCCAGCCAGATTTGATGGCTTGTGATGCTGTTACCGCTGATGCTGAAAAGGTGACCGAAGAGGTCAAAATGCAGCTCAATAACGCTGCAGAAAAGTGCCGATTCACAACAATATTTCCCATTAAGTCATGCAGAAAACGACAGTGAGCAATAAGCAATCATTACACGCTTATCAACTCCCGCGTTTTAAGGTTATTAGCGAAAAGTGTATTAAAAAAACGGCGCAATCACTCCAGGCCGATTCTTGGTTGTTTACTGATTGAGTGGTCAATTTTACCTCAATCAGCAGACAGGATTCGAAATGGCGGGTAAACAGGTAGGTCACGCAGGGATATATACAAAAAATGCAAACATGCAGTGATGATAACTTTTGGCAATAAGATAGCATTCAGTGACTTAGCGCTAATCATTCACTCAGGGAATAAGTTAATAAAATTTATCAATTGAACTCACCGCACGAATAAGATAAATCTCGCTACTCCAGGACGGAGAGGAAGGAATTGAGATGACTATTTGCTGTAGCCGCTGCGGTTGCGCTAAATTTTTCTACACGTTGTCTGCTAACGAAAAGGTCGATTTACCACACCATCATGGTGCCTGCTGCGCGAAGTGTTATAAGCCGCTTGATCTGCGCGATATTGTCCGTAAAAAGACAATTCCTGAGGAGGCGGTCAAATCCTATGCCGAATAAAAAATTCAGGCACCCGCAGGTGCCTGTACTTGTCAGAAAATCAGTTTAAACACACCCGTAAGCGTCAGTAACCCAACGATGAAGATGATGGCGATAACCCACAGAATTATTTTCATTGTTCGCTCCTTCAAGTATGAAAAATAACGTGTCTGCAAACCAGTATAGATGATTATTCTGCTTTCGCCGCCCACTGCGAACATGGTCACGTGCATTTGCTGCGTTTCGCTTGCCACAAATTAATTTCTGCGAGACGGGTCGCAGCCTTCGATTTTCTTCCCCTGTGTTAACGCACTCAGCGGCTGTACGCAGTCTAAACTTACAGCGCCTGAAGAGGCCTCAATTGTTATCAATGCCTACGTAACAAGGAGATTCTTATGAGTACGATTAATACCAGCATGGGGCGTTATAGCCTTAAGGCAAAGGATTACGGCAACCACATCAGTGGCAGCATTGCCATCAACGATGAAGGTGGTACGCAACTCACCATGCAGGAGTTTGAAGAGCACTATCTTGACGATGTCGTCAACAATGTCATTTATCCCATCACGGGCGGGAACCGTGAAATCACGCGTGCGTTGCGCGATCAGATGGTTAAAGCGGGCTTCGAACAGCCGCACTGAGTTTTTGGGCCACAGCTTGTGGCCCTTTGCTTATGCATTGCTGACTTGCGGTTATCACTGTTTTCGTCGCAGGATGCGCTATTGACCATGATAAGGAGATTGACCGCGTGAGTAGCCAGCATCGTATTCCCCCTTCCCACCTTCATCAGTTTGTCCGGGCCATTTGGCTCCATGCAGGCAGCAGCGCGGAAGAAGCGCAATTGGTTGCTGATCACTTAGTTGCCGCAAACCTGGCTGGCCATGATTCACACGGCGTCGGCATGATTCCCAGCTATATGAATTCTCTGGCACAAGGTTTTCTGCAGCTTAATCAACATGCCACCCTCGAAAAAGATGCCGGCGCCGTATTAACGCTGCACGGTCATAACGGTTTTGGCCAGGTTGCGGCCTTTGAGGCGATGCAGCTCGGCATCGAACGTGCCGCTAAGTTAGGTATTGCAGCGGTAGGTTTACACCATTCACACCATATTGGCCGCATCGGTCATTGGGCGGAACAGTGTGCTGCAGCCGGTTTTGTCTCTTTTCACTTCGTCAACGTTATGGGCGATCCGATGGTGGCACCGTTTAACGGCAGCGATCGCCGTTTTGGTACCAATCCTTTCTGTGCCATTTTCCCACGTCGTAATGCCACACCGCTGCTGCTGGATTTCGCCACCAGCGGTATCGCCTTCGGTAAAACGCGGGTGGCGTGGAATAAACAGCAGCAGGTTGCGCCAGGTTATCTCATCGATCATCAGGGCCAACCCACTACCGAACCCGGCGTGATGCATCAGGAACCATACGGTTCGCTGATGCCATTTGGGCTGCATAAAGGCTATGCGCTGGCAACACTATGCGAAATTCTTGGCGGAGCGCTGTCCGGCGGCCGCACCACGCACGATGCAACGCTGGTTACCAGCCACGATGCCATTTTTAACTGCATGACCACCATCATTGTTAATCCGGATGCTTTTGACGCGCCGGCGATGCAGGAAGAAGCGGAATCATTCCTTGATTGGGTGAAACAGTCACCGCAAAGCGGCGATGCTCCCATTCAGGTACCGGGCGAGTGGGAAGAGCAAAACAGAGTGACGCGCGGCCGCGACGGCATTCCACTGGATAGCAACAGCTGGGAGCAAATTTGCCAGGCAGCGCGGCAAGCAGGCATGCCGCCCGAAGAACTTGCGGCGTTCCGCGCACTAACGCAGTAAACCGCAAACGGCTGAGGCAGAGCGCCTCAGCCTTAAGATTTAGATAACACTGGCGAGCAGCAAACACCCCACCAGCCCGCACACTGAAATGATGGTTTCCAGTGCGGACCATGAGCGGAAGGTTTCGCCGATAGTCAGGTTGAAGTACTCCTTAAACAACCAGAAGCCCGGGTCGTTAACGTGAGAGAAAATCACGCTGCCGGAACCCACCGCAATCACCATCAACTCGGGGCTGGCACCGCTGGTAACGATCAGCGGCGCGACAATCCCGCCTGCGGTGATCGCTGCCACGGTGGCCGAACCCAACGCAATACGCAGCACGGCAGCAATCGACCACGCCATGAAGATCGGTGACAGGTTGGTTTCATGCATCATATTAGCGATATATTTGTCGACGCCGCTGTCCACCAGCACCTGCTTAAACGCCCCGCCGCCGCCAATGATCAGCAGCATCATCGCGATGATTTTAATCGAATCGCTAATGGTGCCCATCACCTCATCCATGCTGCGTCCACGGTTCAACCCGAACGTGAAGATAGCAATCAGCACCGCAATCAGGGTGGCCATGATCGGATCACCAAAGAACTCCGCGTACGGCAGCAGCACGTGACCTTTCGGCAGCAGCATCTCTGCCACTGCGCGTAACGCCATCAGCACTACCGGCACCAATGCGGTCCAGACGCTAACGCCAAAGCCCGGCATCTCTGCTTCAGTAAAGGTTTTTGGATTCCACAAGCCTTCCGGGATCGGCTTATCGATGCTCTTCAGGAAACGCGCATAAACCGGACCAGCGAGAATAACCGTGGGAATGCCCAGCAGCGTACCGTACAGCAGCGTTTTACCCATATCAGCGTTGAACAAGGTGGCAATCGCCGTTGGGCCCGGATGCGGTGGCAGAAAACCGTGCGTTACCGAAAGCGCGGCGGCCATGGGCACACCAACGTACAGCAGTGGCACCCGTGCGGAAGCGGCGATACTGAATACCAGCGGCAGCATCAGGACAAAGCCCACTTCATAGAACAGCGCAAAGCCCACGGTGAAACCGGTCAATACCAGCGCCCACTGAATATGCTTCTCGCCAAATTTCGCGATCAGCGTGGTAGCAATACGCTGCGCCCCGCCACAATCCGCCAGCAATTTACCCAGCATCGCGCCGAAACCCATGATCAGCGCGAGGCTGCCCAGCGTGCCGCCAACACCGGTTTTAATCGAGATGATAACTTTATTGACCGGCATGCCCTGCATCACGCCCACGGCCAGCGCTACCAGAATCAGCGCAATAAATCCGTTCAGTTTGAAACGGATCATCAGCAGCAGCAGTAACGCTACGCCAATCGCCACATAGAGTAATGGCATAATTTTTCTCCACTTTTGCGCGCGGTGAGATACCGGCAGCGGTTTGTTATGGTTATCCCAGAGGACATAAGATTAAGCAGCATGCGGAACAGGAACCTCCCCTTTCCGACGATGTTACGGGTATCATGTTAAGGGTAACATTGGGCATAAAGCACCTGGCGCAGCGGCGGAATTTCTGTTTTGCGAAGGTGATCAACTTTTTTCCTGCGGGTTATCAGAATGTTTGCAGAAGGAGTGTCACGGCTTTTGGTTACACTAAAGTCTTTACGCCAAACAAGAAGGATGTGCAGGTGAGTGAGAATCTGATCGAGTTGTACAGTAATCAACAAACCCTGTTTGGTCGCGGCAGTATTGACCAGTTAATTCCGCTGCTGGCGGCCAATACCCAGCCCACGCTACTGTTTTGTGGCCGCTCATTTCTGAATGGTCCTGCCTGGGCGCGTTTAGGGAACGCGCTCAACGATCAGATCATCGGTTATGAGATCGTCAGCCATGAAGCCTCGCCGGATGAGATCGATGGCTGGGTGCGGCGCTGGCGCGGCCATGTTGATCGTGTGGTAGCGATTGGCGGCGGCAGCGTACTGGATGCCGCCAAAGCTTTCAGCGCCATGATGCAGCATCCGCTCAGCACCGCACGCTATCTGGAGAAAGTGGGCGATACGCCGGTACAAGCCGTGACCCTGCCGCTGATCGCCATCCCCACCACGGCAGGCACCGGTAGCGAAGCCACGCAAAACGCGGTGGTGACCGATCAGCAACACATTCAGGTCAAAGCTTCGCTGCGCCATCCGGTATTTGTGCCGCAGGTGGCGATTCTCGATCCCGACCTGCTGAAAGGCGCGCCGGACAGCGTGCTGGCAACCTGCGCGATCGATGCCTTCACCCACTTATTCGAAGCTTACCTGTCGCGCAAAGGCAACCTGTTCACTCAGCAAACCGCGCTCAACGGTCTGCAGCTGTTCTTCAAAGCGTGGCCGGATTTGAATTGTGAAGATGGGCGTGGTGATGCCGCGCGCGAAGCGATGATGATGGCATCCTGGTTAGGCGGCGTATGTCTAAGCAGCGCCGGATTAGGCGTGATCCACGGAATTGCCGGCGAGCTGGGGGCTATCAAACCGTTCCATCACGGTGAAGTGTGTGGCCGTTTGCTGTTCCCGTTCCTCGATGTGCTGGCAGAAACCGAACATGCCGAGCAGCAACGTTTGATGGCGCAACTCGGTCAACAGCTGCTGCCGGACGATCCCGCCCCGCCGGCCTTAGCGCTGAAAGCGTGGATCCAGCAGCACGCAATTACGCCCTTCTGGCTGGACGGTCCCACGCTGTCAGCCACCGACGTTGACTGGATTGTCGCACGCGCCAACAGCAAAAACGGTTGGGTTAGCTACGATGCACCAACGTTAACCGAGATGATCACCGCCGCCTGGCGCATCGTCTAAGTGTGAGCGGGCAGCCTAAGCCGCCCGCTGCGCGATAAGACGCTACTCTGAGATATTAAACGGCGGTTTACCGGCCAGCATCTGCTCAATCACCTGTAACACGCCCTCTTCATTGTTGCTGGGCGCTGCAAAGCGCGCGGCGTCTTTCACCTTTTGCGGCGCGTTAGCCATGGCAAAACTAAAGCCGGACTGCTGCAGCATTTCGAGATCGTTTCCGCCGTCGCCAAACACCAGAATTTCACTGCGATCGATGCCCCAGCGTTGGCCCAGCAGGTCGAGGCCGTGACCTTTATGGTTGCCCGGCACAATCAAATCCACTGAACCGTGACCGCTGGAGGTTGCCGCTGCGGCGCCGTGATGCAGCCGTTCGATGTCCGCCATCAGCGGTTCAACATAATCATCCGACAGATTCAGCGCGAACTTAAACAGCTTATCGTCTGCCACCTCATCCAGGCTGCGGATAGCCTTCAGGCGATGGCAATAGTGACGCATCTTCACCAGCCATTTTTCATCGAGGCCTTCGAAGTAGTAGGCACTTTCGCGTCCGCACAGAATGTAGCGCAACTCGGGATAATTGCCGTTGTGTAACGTATCCAGCACCGCATCAATGTCCTGGCGAGAGAACGAACCACAGAACAACTCTTCATCGCGATCGATAATCCATGCGCCATTTTCCGCCACGAAGGCGATCTCACTGGCGATATCGGGGAAGAAGGATTTGAGTTGGTAATATTGGTTACCGCTGGCTACCACAAATTTGATGCCACGCTGTTTCATTTGCTGATAGCAGGCGTGAAAACGCGCGCGATTGAACTGTTTTTTGTCGTCGAGGAAGGTGCCGTCTTTATCCACCGCCACCATTTTTACCACGGTCATCATCACTCCTTAACGTATTGAAAGGAAAAACGGGTCGTAGAGAGGATAACCTGGTGAGCGGATAAAGCGGAGAGAAACACGGATGGCCGCTGCCATCCGTGAGGGGAAATTAGTTAAAGCCGCCGTTGAGCAGAATCGCCGTGACGATACCGGTTGCTGCGGCCACCAGCACATAATTACCGTCAATGTTGGCCCAATGCTCACCACGTGGTGGTTCATATAAACCGCGATCGCGCCAGTCATCTACGCGATAGTGCGAGCCACGAAACTCCGGCGGTGCCGGATAGCCGCGGCGGAAATCATGACCGCCCCAGGCGAAACGATCGCCGCCGTGATGACCTTCCGGCATACGGTGGTCGGCATAACGGTCGTGACGATCCGGGCCAGGTCCGCGATCGTGACGGTCGCTGCGGTCGTGATTATTGCCGCGATCCGGTCCACGGTCACCGCCATGATCCGGGCCGCGTCCATGATCCTGATGCTGATCGCCGCCGTGCGACTGCCAGCGCTGATCCCCCGGGCCATCCGCCCACGAGGTGCTTGAAAACAGTGTGCTGCATGCAATAAGTGACGCAATAAGAGTGAGCGTTGTTTTTTTCATGATGTTGCCTCCAATGATAACGGCGGTTGCGCTGCCGTTAAGCATTACTATTGATTAAATGGAGACAGAAAAGCATTTCCAAAACTCTTAAAAACCCGATACTTACAGGAAATTACGCCAAATTATCACTTTCTTAACGATTGTTTATTTTCTGACATTAACGGGATCGAAGGCACGTGACCGCGTTTATTGGTGGCAGGCCAGGAAATAAAAGAAAAGCCCGATCGCCAGGATCGGGAGGATAATTCAATTTCCATAAATAACATCAAGAGGGTAAACCCTACAACGTTGAGGGTAAAACTGAAGCACACAACGCCACATCACTAGCATTGCCGATAAACAATACCATTTAAATGTGAAAATTTCTTTGGAAAAGCGCTGTTTTTCAGAAAAATACGCAAAAATTAATCGTCAGGAAAAAATAAAATTTTTCGCAACGTTGTTTCAATATAAATAAGGTCTGTGCTCTGACCAGAACGCAACGCAGATAAAAAATCGGGCTATAAAGATGACATAGAGACCATCCCCCCAATCAATAAAAGTCATAATTATCAATAAAATGATCATAACACTCATGTTAAAAACGTTGATTTACCGATCAGAGTTCAGCGTTATTCACCATTCTCCCCGCTATTAATACGATAACATCACCTGCGCGCCCCATTAATACACGACAGTGATTAATACTGCGCTCAATATTACGTTTGTTACGTAACACTTTAATACTACGGTTTTGCCAGCGCCGTTATTTAAGGAAAACGTTTACATGGAAAAAATATTAGTTAGCGCCTGTCTTATGGGGTATGCAGTGCGCTATAACGGCAGCGATAAAGCGCTGGTCTCAGCAACGTTAGCGCGCTGGCGCAGCGAACAGCGGCTGGTAATTCACTGTCCGGAGTTGGCGGCCGGTTTACACACGCCACGTTTACCGGCCGAAATTGCCGGTGGCAGCGCGGAACAGGTGCTTACCGGCGCGGCGCGCATCATTGAATCCGATGGCCGGGATGTCACGCAGCATTACGTATTAGCCGCGTGGTTAGCGCTGCGCGCGGCGCAAGAGGCACACTGCCGGTTTGCTCTGCTCACCGATGGCAGCCCAACCTGCGGCAGTCAGCAGGTTTATAACGGCAGTTTTAGCGGCCAACGGCAATCCGGTCAAGGCGTTGCTGCCGCATTGCTCCTGCAGCACGGCATCGAAGTGTTTGCCGAATCACAGCTGACCGCGTTGATTCAACGTGTGGCGGAGGCGGATAAATGTCGCGTGGTTGATGCAGGATGACGCGCTAACGCCGCCGCCGGTCGAATCGGTCGTCGCACCAGTTCACCGCTGCAGTTCGGACAGCACTGCGCCAGCGAGCCTTCCGCACAAGTGACACAGAAGGTGCATTCGAATGAGCAAATGCGCGCATCGGGCGACTCCGGCGGCAAATCTTTGTCGCAGCATTCGCAGTTGGGACGTAGTTCCAGCATGATTTTCCTCCTGAGATTTACAGCCACCATCATTACCGTAATCGTGACGCTGCACCAGCCAATGAACAGACATCAAGCGGACAAATAGGGACAGAGTGTATTTGAGGCCATGTAAGGTAAAAAGACGGCAAGTGTATGAATCGCGAGCGTTTGACTTGCGAACCCACCCCCCTACAGATTGATTGATGACGGCTATAAGCGAACCATCTTTGCTAAAAACATTACAATCCCCGTCAGGCGTTCTATAGTTCAGTCGCGATATCTACTGACGAGACTATGTAATGCGTATTAAAGGACTTAATTTAGGCTTTTTTATCGTTATTTTGGCGATCGTTACCTTCGCCTTTTTTGATGTGCTGACACCTTATTTCTCTGCCATTTTCTGGGCCGCGATTCTGGCGGTGATCTTCCATCCCTTAAAGTCGCTGCTGCGCCGCAAAATGGGCGATCGTAACGGCCTGGCGTCGTTTGCGACGTTACTGATTATCTGCCTGATTGTGTTCACCCCGCTGGCGCTGATCACCTCTTCGATGGTGGTTGAAGTCAACACGGTGTACACCAAGTTGCAAAACAACTCCGCACAGTTCCCGGCGGTGTTTGCTGATTTGCTGCAGCATCTGCCTTCCTGGGCGCGCAATTATCTCGCCGAAAACAACCTGAACAACGCACAAGAGATTCAGCAAAAGCTTTCTGGCTTTGCGTTGAAAGGCGGCCAGTACATGGCTGGCAGCGTGTTCCTGATCGGGAAAGGCACCTTCACCTTTACCGTTGGTTTTGGCGTGATGCTTTACCTGCTGTTCTTCCTGTTGAAAGACGGCGCCTGGCTGGTCAATCTGATGCTGGAAGCGCTGCCGCTTTCAACCTACGTTAAACATCATTTGATGATGAAGTTTGCGGCGGTATCGCGTGCCACAGTAAAAGGCACGGTGGTGGTTGCAGTGGTGCAAGGGGTGCTTGGCGGCATCGCCTTCTGGATCACCGGCATTGATGGCAGCTTGTTATGGGGCACCTTGATGGCGTTCCTGTCGTTGATTCCAGCGGTGGGCTCGGCGATTGTTTGGGTGCCAGCGACCATCTTCTTCTTCGCCACCAGCGCCATCTGGAAAGCCCTGTTCCTGATTGGTTTCTTCGTGGTGGTGGTGGGTCTGGTGGATAACATCCTGCGTCCGCTGCTGGTGGGTAAAGACACCAAAATGCCTGACTATCTGATTTTGATCTCAACGCTGGGCGGTATGGAAGTGTACGGCATCAACGGTTTTGTGATTGGACCGCTCATTGCCGCGCTGTTTATTGCCTGCTGGAATCTGCTCTCCGGCCGCGATAACCGTGAGAACTCAGAAGAGATCGACGAAGAGTTTATCGAGGAAGGTAAAACCCGCGAGGAAGAGGGAAAGATTCACGAGTAAGCATTTCAAACGGCTACCGTTTATCGGTAGCCGCAATCCTGCATGAGAATATCGTCTCACCATTTGCTATCATCGTTGCATTCATTACGGCTTGCACGAAAAGAGAACAACATGTCCATGGAATCCTCCTTAGCGCGTGAAAATCAGGTGCTGTCAGTGTTTGATTTTGACGGCACGTTGACCATTCACGATAGCTTCATCCCGTTTCTGCGCTTCAGTTTTGGCAAACGCGCTTTTGCGCGCAAAATTGCCAGGCTAGCGCTGCCCACGCTGCACTGCATGCGGAAAAAGCTGACGCGTGATGAGCTGAAAGAAGTGCTGATTAAAACCTTTTTGACCGGCGTCGAGGAGAAGTGGATTCGTCAGCAGGCGCAGCTATTCTGCGCGGCAAACTGGAACAAGTTGATGCGCCCGGCAGGCCTGTTGGCGGTGGCTGCTGAGGTGAACTCCAGCGCGCAAGTGACCATC
This sequence comes from Pantoea sp. GM01, assembly GCF_000282675.1. Lineage (NCBI taxonomy): Bacteria > Pseudomonadati > Pseudomonadota > Gammaproteobacteria > Enterobacterales > Erwiniaceae > Pantoea > Pantoea sp. GM01. The sequence continues at coordinate 142,417 of NZ_AKIU01000055.1, forward strand.
TGTTCCGCCTCGCCTGCGATGGTGTTAGAGCCGTTTGCTGAGCGTTTGGGCATCAATCTGATCGGCACCCAATTAGAGGTGGTGGACGGCATTCTCACTGGCAAGATTACCGGTCACAACTGCCGCTGCGGGCAAAAGGTCAAGCGACTGGAAAGCGTCTACGGCCCGCTGCATAACTATCACCTGCGCGCCTGGGGCGATACGCGCGGTGATTTTGAATTACTGGCCGCCGCGCAGGACCCGCACTGGCGTCATTTCCATCCAACGTGGAAAAAACGCCGCGTGCCGATGGAAAAACTGCGCATGTTGCGTCTTGATCCTTAGCAGCGCTATATCGGCTGATCAGTAAATCCGGTCAGCCTTTGCCGCATCCAGCCAGGGTTTAAACTCCTCCAACAGCAAATCATACAAACGATCCTCAGCCAGACTGGCGAAGTTATCGATGGCAAAGAAATGGGTGTTGTCGATGCGGCGATCGTTGAAGTTATCCAGATCCTGCAGAATACCGTAGTTACTGCCGCCGAGCCCGACGAACTTCCAGAAGATCGGATAATTTGCCGAGCGGCGAATCGCCTCTTTAATGGCGCGCGTTTTGCTGATTCCGCCATCGGTAATAAACACTACGTATACCGGTAAGTCACTGTGGCGGAAGGTATCAATCAACTCTTCCATTACCGGCGGCTCGTTATTGGTGCCGCCCAGTCCGGGTAAAATCTCCCACGCTGACTGCTTGCCACCACGCTGAATCATAGCGATATAGCCATCAAGATTGTCCAGCGTGACATCGGGATATTTTGCGTGTTGCTGACCAAAGCCCCAGACATCCATCGAACCGTCATCATCAAACTGCGCCGCCAGCACTGCAATACGATCCAGTACCGCCTGCACGTTGCCCTTGCTAAACTGCCCTTTCATCGATCCTGAAGCATCCAGCACAAACGCCACTCTCGCTTTTACCGTCTGCAGCTGATATTTGCTCAGGCTAACGGTGGCATTTTTTGCCAGGCTCACTAACCGCGGCGCTATCTCCTGCAGTTTTTTCTCCAGGCTAACCACCGTTGGCGCAGCGGGTTGCGCGATATCGACGCCAAAATTGCGTGCCAGAGGTTCAAGTCCACCGTTGAATCCCTGCCCTAATGCTCGCAGTTTCCAGCCGCCGTTGTGACGATAAACTTCTGCCAGGATCAGCGCTTTCTCGCTGCGCCCCTGCGTTTCCGGGCTGAAGTGAGCAATATTCTCTGCTGTCAGAGTCAACGTGTTGAGCGCGGTCAGCGTCTCATTGCCGTCAATCACTAAGGTGATGGCAATCTTGCTTACGTCTGCAGCGATTTTATTCAGATCCAACGTGAGGCTGCAGCCCTGCGGCGTGTTTTGCATCACCACGCTGCGATTGGCTGTGGCGGGCTGATTGAAGAAGATGAAGTCGTCATCACCCCGCACTTTGCCGTTGGCATTAAGCAGGAAAACGCTGCAATCCAACTCACCGCTGAAGGTGGATGTGGCGGCATAGTGCAGGCGAAGCGTCAGCTGCAGGCTTTGCAGCGGGAGATTCTGGCCCGGTTGTAACATCATACTTTTAACCTCCTGTTAAGGATGCGTCCTTTAGATAGTAAAAAGCCCCGGACCAGCCGGGGCTTTAATAACACTATTTTAAATCAGACGCTCACGCCGTGCTGCGAAGCCAGCGCTGCCAGGCCGCCTGCGAAGCCTTGACCAACGGCTTTGAATTTCCATTCTGTGCCGTTGCGATACAGCTCGCCAAACACCATCGCGGTTTCGGTCGAAGCATCTTCAGACAGGTCAAAACGGGCAATTTCGGCGCCGTTATCATTGTTGAAGATACGCATAAAGCTGTTGCTCACCATGCCGAAGTTCTGCTTACGCGCTTCTGCATCATAAATGGTGACCGCAAACACCAGCTTCTTCACATCAGCCGGCACTTTAGACAGGGTAATTTTCACCTGCTCGTCATCGCCATCGCCGGCACCGGTGCGGTTATCGCCCTGGTGCTCAACGGAACCACAAGCGCTCAGCTTATTGTTGAAGAAGATAAAGCCGCTGTCGCTCAGCACTTTACCGTCGTCGCCAACCATAAACACTGAAGCATCAAGGTCAAAGTCCTGACCATCGGTTACACGTGCATCCCAACCCAGACCCGCCATGGCAACATTCATGGTTGGTGCTTCTTTAGTCAGGGAAACGTTACCGCCTTTTACCAGAGAAACTGCCATTTTAAAGCTCCTGCTTTTAATTGGATGATGCGGGCAGCGCGCGGCTGCCCGTGAGAGTTAAGTCAGCAATTAAGACGCGTTGATACCGTACTGAGCACATACCGAGGCCAAACCACCGACATAACCCTGGCCAACCGCGCGGAATTTCCACTCGGCACCGTTACGGTACAGCTCGCCAAACAGCATAGCGGTTTCGGTTGAAGCATCTTCGGTCAAATCGTAACGCGCCACTTCACTGCGGTCGTCATCGTTAACCAGGCGGATAAACGCGCCTGAAACCTGGCCAAAGCTCTGACGACGGGTCTGTGCATCGTGGATGGTGACCACAAATACAATTTTGTCGACGTCAGCGGGGATCAGGTCCAGTTTGATTTTCAGCGATTCATCATCGCCATCGCCTTCACCGGTACGGTTGTCACCGGTGTGCGAAACGGAACCGTCAGAAGAGACCAGGTTGTTATAGAAAATGAAGTCAGCATCGCCGCGCACTTTGCCGCTGGCGGACAGCAAGAACGCTGACGCATCAAGGTCAAAGTCCTGACCATCGGTGGAACGTGCATCCCAGCCAAGGCCAACGAGGACGTTTTTCATGGTTGGTGCCGCTTTGCTTAGCGAAACGTTACCGCCTTTAGAAAGAGAAACGCTCATTGTAATTACCTCTTGGTTAATGATTTTTCAGACTCATTACTGGTTGAAGATCAGCTCTCTTCTTTTTCCTCGGGTTTTCCGGGGAACATCACGCTGAGCACAATACCGACCGCTAACACGCCGAGTACCACAAACAGGCTGGCGCTAGCAGAGATGCTGTAGCCGTGATGCCAGATATGATCGGTAGCATTCAGACCCAGTTTCACCGCGATGAAGAACAGCAGCACGATAACGGCTTTCTCCAGGTGAACCAGATACTGCTTCAATGCTTCAAGGACGAAATACAGAGTACGCAAGCCGAGGATGGCGAACATCATGGCGCTATAGACGATCAGCGGTTCACGGCTCACCGCGATAATCGCCGGCACCGAGTCAAAGGCGAACATCACGTCAGAGAGTTCAACCACCGCCACACACAGCATCAACGGCGTGGCATACAGCGCCGCTTTCTTGCCGCGACCGACCGTCACATCTTTGTTTTCTGGCTTCTGCAGCTCTTCATCGACTTCCTTCTGATTCAGCAGGAAGGCGTTGCCACGCATTTTTGGCCAGATCGGGAAGAAGCGCTTCACGCCGCGATAGGCAAGGTGCTGCGAGTAGTCTTCGATCTCGTCGCTGTCGTCGCCGCTTTTCAGCATCATCACCGCCGTCCACGCTACGATCAGCGCAAACACGATTTCGACGTACGGACCGAGGCTCAGCAAGCCGGTACCGATCGCCACGAAGATGCCCCTGAAGACGATAGCACCGATGATGCCCCAGTAGAGCACGCGGTGACGATAGCGGTCCGGAACGGCAAACCACGAGAAGATCGCCATCATCACGAACAGGTTATCGACGGAAAGAACTTTCTCCAGCGCGTAACCGGTCACGAACAGGCTGGCAACTTCAGCGCCGTGATGGATATAGAGGAAGCCGGCGAAACCCATCGCCACTGCAACCCAGAACACCGACCATAACGCCGCGCTTTTCAGCGAAATTGGCTTGTCGCCACGGTGCATGAACAGGTCGATAAAAATAGCCCCCACTGACAGCGCGATGAACACCGCGACGGTTTCAGCTGGAAAGCCAATGTGTGTAGATACCATGATTAACCCTTAAAGGACGAAACTTAAAGCCCAAATATTGCTGGATCGAAGCCCAAAGCCACGGCGATTTCGCGCACCGCTTTTTGCTCGTCAGCATCAAAATCACCATCACTTTTACCGACGGCAATACCTACACGGATCGCCAACTGCGCGGCTTCCGGCTGATCTTTTAATGCCAGGATGTACTTCATGGTTTCGCCCTTGCCGATTTCCAGATCGAAATCGAAGCTGCTTACCAGCTTGTTGAAGAACTCAATCACTTCCGTGGTATCAAAAACTTTCAATTCTTCAGACGCACGCAGAAAACCGATCATCTTCTGTTTTTCTTCTGCGCTCACGCCGCCATCTGCAACCGCAATGCGCGCGCAGACTGCGACTGTACCCTGCATAAATTTCTTATTTTTAAAGCGGCTAACCTGTTTGGTCAGCTCATCGCGGCCGGAGTTAAATGCCCCTTTGACCTTGTTGAAAAAGCTCATAGTAGATCCTCTGTCTGTAATTATTTGGAACCGGCTCGCCAGTTGAATCCCCAACCGAAAGCTTTGTCCATATCGGAATGCCCGTTAAAGAACTGATTGATACGCTCGACGCGGATACTGCCGTTCTCATTGACGAGGCGAGCAATCGCACACATGTTGCGGCGGTTCTCCCCTTCCGTCATACGCGTTTCAATCGGTGGCTGGTCTGGGATGTGCAGCGTCACTACGCCATCCGTTTTGTCCCAGCTGGCCGCGCCTTGGTAGATGAAGGCAAAAATCAGCACTTCACGAATCTGGCTCCACTCGCGACCGTTAATGTGCAGCCATTCACCATCGGTAACCTCGCCAGTGCGATCGTCGCCCTGCAAGTGTACGAAAGGTTTGGCATGCATGGCGCCAAAGTTGCCGCCGAGTGCCTGAATCACGCCGCGCGAACCGTCTTGCAGCTCAACGAAGGCGCCGAGATCGAGATCCACGCCTTTATTGCCGCCGAAGAAGGAGCGCAATCCGCCGCCACCGCTGTTCGTCTCACGATGCCAGTTGAGGTTAATGCGGATTTCACCGAAGTTATCGCGCTTGGTCAGGCTGATGGCTGGTTTCTCTTTGGTGAGAGAAACTTTGCTCAGATTGATTTTTGCCGGTGCAGGCGTTGGTGCTGGAGCTGGAGCTGGTGCTGGAGCCGCCTGCGGCGCTGGAGCAGGCGTTGGTGCCGGCTCAGCCACATCGACACCAAAATGTTCCGCCAGCGGCTGCAGGCCGCCGTTGAAACCCTGTGCAATAAAGCGGAATTTCCAGTCATTATTGCGACGGTACAGTTCGCCGAGGATCAACGCCGCTTCTTGACGTCCCACCAGCTCCACGCTGCCGTTCAGCAGCACTTCGCCGCCCTGCTCCACCTGAATGGCCAGGCGTTGCAAACCCGACACGTTGCGGCCGCCGTCACAGGTGACGGTGAAAGCAACTTTCTGTACCTCCGGACGCAAGCGGTTGAGATCGACAGCAAAGGCAGAATTATGCCCTTCGCTTTTCAGGCTGATGGTACGATCATCGTTATCCGGCTGACCGTAGAACACCATGTCGGCATCGCCATTCACTTTGCCGCTGGCGAACAGACGAAATGCCGAAGCATCAACGGCGCCGCCAGACAGCACGCGCACCGTCAGCAGATTTGCGGGAACGGGAGCATTGCTCCCCGGCGTCATATTCATTAGCGCACCACTGCGGCAACGATGTCGTTTTGCATCGCGTCGATGGTACGACCCGCGCTCGCGCGGCCATGCGCCGTGAAGTCCCACAGTCCGCCGTTGCGGTGCAGGGAAGCAATCACGATGCCGGTGTGGCTGCCTTGCTCGGTCAGTTCATAGCGCGCCAGCTCTTTGCCATTTTGATCGACGACGCGGCAGAAAGCATTTTCCACTTCGTTGAAGGTCTGGCCCTGGAAGCTGTTCACCGTAAACGCCAGATACTCAACGTTGGCCGGCAGACGTGATAATTCGACGTTGATCACTTCATCGTCGCCATCGCCTTCGCCGGTACGGTTATCGCCGCTGTGCTTAACGGCACCGCATTTCGAGGTCAATGCGCGGAACCAGATGGTATCAATGGCATTACCGGCTTGATCCAGTAATACGCAGCTGGCATCGAGATCAATTGAATCACTGCCGCCACCGAAAAGCTTGCCCATGAAGCCTTTCTTTTTAATTGGATCCCAGCCTAAGCCGAAATGGAGTTTATTCAGCGAAGCGGTTTGTTTGCTGAGTGAGACCGTCTGATTCTTGCTTAATGAAACCATGTCATAATTCCTTCAAACAGGTTTGAAAAGGGTTTTATATTTGCTTCAAATTCCATGAGGCCAAAATCATATCATGATGATATTGATGAGCGGCATTAATTTTCACAGCAATTTCATGAAACAAAATAAATCGTTTTATAAGAACAACTTAAGCAAATCACCGCAGTTCAACCCACGCACTAAACATGACAATTCTTTACATTAAAATTCATAAGGTTACGTTAGGGTAAAAAATCATATTATGATTGACTAGTTACGGCGTGATAAATACACTCGCAATCCATAACCCACCGGCAAGCCTCCTGCGGAAATAATTAGAAATGTCTCACAAAATTTGGCTAATGGAAGGTTTATCCTCCCAGCGCGATATAATTACTGGCATTACGTCTACAGCTAAAAAACATAACTACAATGTGTCGATTTATGCATCGCATCGCCAACAGCGTAATGAAATACTTTCTTTGGCGGATCATGCATTAATAGAACCCAACGATGTTAATCAGCGCCTCGAATTTATTCTTTCTACCGTAGAAAAATACGCCATTCAGGCGATTCATACTGGCCGCCATGCCCATTGGTTTGAGGCACATCGCGCTGCCATTGAAGCCAGCGGCGCACGCTTAACCACGGGCGCGCGCGATCTCGCCATGCTGGATCTGGCTGACGATAAAGTCGCGTTTGCCCAGCGCATGGAGAGCCTCAACCTGCCGGTGGTGCCTTCGCTGCGCGTCGACTCACCGGCTCAGTTACGTGAGCTGATCGCCAGCCAGCCGTTTGGCGATCTGCCGCTGTGCGTAAAACCGGTTAAAGGCATTTATGGCATGGGATTCTGGCAGTTTGATGAAAGCGTCTCGCCGATGGCGGCGTTCACTCATCCGGATGCACGCCGGGTTAATGCAAAATATTACCTCCAGGCGCTTGAAGCCGCCGACAGCATGGAACCGCTGGTATTAATGCCGTGGCTGCCGGGGCCGGAATATTCCGTCGATATGCTGGCGGAAAACGGCAAAGTGCTGGCCGCCGTGGCGCGTCGCAAAGAGGGTGCGTTGCAGTATCTCGAGCACAGCGGCGAAGCCTTTGAGCTGGCACAAGCTTGTGCTGCAGCCATGGGCGCCGATGGATTGATCAACGTGCAGACGCGCAATGATGCCAGCGGCAAACCGTTATTACTGGAGATCAATATGCGTCCTTCCGGCGGCATTGGTTACACGCGCTTCAGCGGCATAAATCTTCCCGGCTTGTTTGCGCTACGCCAGCTAGGCTTGATCAGTCAGCAGCAGGCAATCGACGAATCCCGCAGCGCCTTCGCGCCAGCCACCGTCCGCGCGCTGAGCGACGTGGTCGCTTACAACTCCGTCCTGTCCAACCAGGTTCAATGAGGAACATTCCATGACCACACTTTGGAGCAGGACGCTTTCATGCGGCACGCTGACCGTCACGCCCACCGGCGGCATTAGCGCCATCGACGACCTGTTTGAGATCGCCGAACGTCGCAATCCCAAGCGCGCTTTCCTGTTCGTCAGTAAAGTGCTCGGCCGCCATATTCCAGTTGAGCCGGAAAAAATGCGCGCTGTTTATCGCCAACTGGCCGAGCAGTTTCCGCCTTTCGCTGAGGGCCCGGTGCTGTTTATCGGCATGGCTGAAACCGCCGTTGGCTTGGGCGCAGGCGTATTCGATGAAGTGCGCCAGCGCGCAGGCGAAGCGGTGTATCTCACCTCGACGCGCCATGCGCAGCAGGCCGATTTACTGTGCGAGTTTAAAGAGAATCATAGCCACGCCACCGATCATCTGATCTATTTGCCCGATGACGCGCAGCTGCGCCATCGGGTGCTGAATGCGCGCACGCTGGTGATGATTGATGACGAAGCCACCACCGGCAACACCTTTATCAATCTGCTCGAAGCGCTGCGCAACGACGGCGGCTTAAAGCAGATCGAGCAGGTTATCGCCGTCACCCTCACCGACTGGAGCGGCGAGGCGCTAGCCGCGCGCTGTCCGGTTGCGCTGCGCAGCATATCGCTGGTGCAAGGTGACTGGCACTGGCAGCAGGACCCGGATGCCGCGCTGCCGCCGATGCCCGCCGTCGCACTCAACGATGCTGCCACCGTGCCAATTACCGGTAAACAGAGCTGGGGCCGACTCGGCATGGCAGCCCCCACCGCCGATCTCGGTACAGCCATTCAGGCGCAGCCGGGAGAGAAAATTCTCGTGCTCGGCAGCAGTGAATTTGTCTGGGAACCCTTCCTGCTGGCCGAACGGCTGGCGACGCAGGGCGCGCAGGTGAAATACAGCTCCACCACGCGTTCACCGATCGCCACCGGTTTTGCCATCGAATCGGCGATTGCCTTCGGCGATAACTACGGCCTCGGCATCGCCAACTTTGTTTATAACGTGGCGCATCAACAGTTTGACCGCATTTTGTTGTGCATCGAAACGCCCGTCGACAGCGTGGACCCGCTGTTAACCGCGGCACTGGCCAAGGTTGCGCCCCAGGTTGAGGTGATTAGCTATGAATAAGCCGGTGATTTTTTCCGACCTCGACGACACGCTATTTCAAACGCGCCGCAAAATGGTGGACGAGCTGGATCTTGAGCCGTTCCGCACCGGCGCGCTCGATCTCAGCCTGCAGCCACGCAGCTTTATGACTGAGGAGCAGTCGATGCTCGTCGACTGGATGATTGAGCAAGCCGATTTGATCCCGGTCACCGCACGCGGCACCGAAGAGATTGCCCGCGTGCAAGTCCCTTTCCGTTCCTGGGCAGTGACCACGCACGGCGCAGTGATCCTCAATCCGCAAGGTGAGGAAGATGCCGAATGGCGCGCGCACATGCTGGAACAACTCATGCCTTACGGTCCGGCGCTGCTCTCCATGCAGCAAGCGATTACCGACCTGATGGCAGAACGCGACATCAATGGCTGGGCGCGCATCAACTATGAATATGGCGTGACGCCGATCTATCTGGTGATGAAGCATCGCGACAGCACGCGGCTCGCAGAGCTTTACGCCATCGCCGATGAAATCGAGCAACGCTTCCCGACTGCCGGCTACTACATCCATCGCAATAGCAACAATGTGGCCTGGCTGCCGAACGTGGTGGAAAAAGGCTTAGCCGTCAGCTTTCTGCTGGAAAAACTGCGTAAAGAACGCGGCGTGTTCCCGGTGATTGGCCTCGGCGACAGCCTCAGCGATCACCGCTTTATGAAGCTGTGCAGCTGGTACGGCATTCCACGTCAAAGCCAGTTTGCCGAGCGCATCAACCAATCCCTATTCGGAGAACAATGAGATGGTGAATAACCTGCCTTTCTCTGGATCCTACCAACCCGGCGACGTCGAATTTTTGCTGAAACCGGTTGAAATCGACATGACGCCGGTCGAGCAAAAAGAGCAGCTGATCCAATCCGGCGCGCGTCACTATTCCGAGATGCTGAGCCAGGAACCGGAACCGACGCGCTGGCACCTCGAGCTGTTTTCCCGCGCGCTGGATCAGGGCGCGGGCCGGCTGGCGAAAGAGGTCACCATGCTGGCGCGGACGCTGGCACAGCAGTTTGGCGACACGCCGATTGTGCTGGCAAGCCTGGTGCGCGCGGGCGTGCCGCTCGGCGTGATGCTGCAACAGGCGCTGCGCGCGATGGGCCGCGAATCGTATCATTACGGCATCAGCATCATCCGCGATCGCGGCATTGATAGCGCGGCGCTGAACATCATTGAAGCGCGCCACGGCAGCGACGGCATTGTGTTCGTCGATGGCTGGACCGGCAAAGGCGCCATCACCGGCGAACTGATCCGCAGCCTGGAACAGCGTCCCGGCTATCCGGCGCAACCACGTTTAGTGGTGCTGGCCGATCCTTGTGGCCGGGCGTGGCTTTCGGCCAGCGATGATGACTGGCTGATCCCGTTTGGCATTATGGGCGCGCCGGTGTCGGGCTTGATCTCGCGCTCATTGTGGTCTGAAAAGGGCTTGCACGGCTGCGTGCAGTGCGACCACTTAGCGCAATACGATTGCAGTCAGCAGTTGGTGAACACCGTGGCAGAATACGCGCGCGCGCTGGATATCAGCACCCTGCCCGCTTGCCAGCAGGAGCCACAACATCAGCAACGGCTAGTCGCGCAAAGTGAAGCGGTGATCGCCATGCTGGCGGCACGTTATCAGGTGAACAGCATTAATCGCATCAAACCGGGCATCGCCGAAGCCACGCGCGCCGTGCTGCGTCGCGTGCCGGATCAGGTGCTGGTGCGTTCGGTGGACGATCCCGACGTGGCGCTGCTGGTCTATCTGGCCCAACAAAAAGGGCTAACCATCACAGAAGCGGGAGCCGATCTTGGGCAATACCGCGCCGTGACGATAATCAAAAAGGTGCTGTGATGAACGACCGTCTCTCTCCGTGGCGTTTGGGCGCAACGCTATATATGCCGGCGGTGCGCAGCGATATCGTCGATGCCATTCTGCACAATAAAATCAGCGGCCTGCGCTCGCTGGTGATCTGCCTGGAAGATGCGGTGAGTGATGCCGATCTGCCGCAGGCGCTGCACAATCTGCAGCAAATTTTGCAGGTGTTGAATGCCGAACAGCGCGCCAATGGCAACGCGCAGTGGCCGCTGGTTTTTGTCCGTCCACGCAACAGCGAGATGGGCGCATGGCTAGTGAAAAACCTCAACCTCAGCGCGATCGATGGTTTTGTGCTGCCGAAATTCACCGCTGATTCGTTACCGGTATGGTGGCAGATTATCGAACCGAGCCATCTGTGCATGATGCCGACGCTGGAAACCGAAGAGGTGTTTGACGTGGTGGCGATGCGCGAGCTGGCTCTCACGCTACAGAACCATCCCTGCCGCCAGCGGGTGATCGCCCTGCGCATTGGCGGTAACGACTTGATGAATGTGCTCTCTTTGCGCCGCTCGCGTCAATTCACGCTGTATGACAGTCCGATGGGTTACACCATTAAAATGTTGGTGGCGGTGTTTGCTTCGCGTGATTTTGCGCTGACCGCACCGGTGTGCGAGCACATCGACGATCAGCAGATTATGGATCAGGAACTGGCACTGGATATCGCGCACGGTTTGGTCGGCAAAACCGCCATCCATCCCAGCCAGATCGGCAAGATTCAGGAGATGCTGATGGTTTCGGCCAGCGATCAGGCTGACGCGTTCCGCATCCTCAACTCCAGCCAGGCGGTTTTCAAATCGCAGGGCGCGATGTGCGAACCGGCGACGCATCGCCGCTGGGCCGCCGCGATCCTGGCGCGCGCGCAGGAATATGGCATTGCACCGGATACCCGATCTGAGGATGCGCCGGTTTTTCGGAACCTATTTACCTGATATTTAAACACTCTCTGATACTGTCGAAAACCGTTTGCCAGGAGGGCGATACAGACCATTGAACATTAACGCAGGCCTCAATCGACCATGCAACTCAGTACCCGACAGACACGCGTATTTATGCTGGCCTCACTGCTCAGCAGCGGCAAACCGATAGCGTCCAGCCGCATTTTAGCCTCGCTCGACTGCTCCGAACCCACGCTGACGCGCGCGCTAAAAGAACTGCGTGAATCCTGGTCTGCGGAGATCAAGTACAGCCGCCTCACCCATTGCTATCAGTTGACTGACGCTGGCAAACTCGACAAAAAAAGCCTGCGTCATATTAATGAAGCACTCAAGCTCAACGCTGAACTGCAGCAGAGCGAAACCGTCAGCCGGGTATTTCTCGACAAAGAGAAAAAGAAAGCGGTGTCGCTGTCATTACGCATGTCTGTTTTAAGGAAAATCGATCAGGTGGTGCGGTTGAGTGAAACTACACGGAGCGATGCGGTGGAGATGCTGGTGGAGAGCGGGCTGGATGAGTTGATTGCGCGGTTGCGGCAGGTAAAAAAGTAAAAGTTAATAATATCTAAAAACGACCTTAAAATAGGCTGGTAAATATATGCATTAACGTTAGTTAAAAACTTCCATGAGAACATAAAACTGCAAAACTCATTAAAGCCAAAACAATATAATTTTTTTACTCTCATTATTAACGCCACCGTAACTTCATTCATTTTCGCGCATACACACTCCTCGCCGGATAAATATAGCCTTACTATCTCCATCAGGCTGTAGCGCTGCGGTTTAATGACATCGTATGCTGCAAACCAAGCCAAAAAATTAAAACCCAATTAAATCAACGATAATAACCTATTAGCACCTGTTAATAGATTACGTTAAAGTTACTTTTAACAGCATCGTTAAAATCAATTCGTAAATAGAGCCGCATTCCAAAATTTGAATTTCCAGCTTGATAAACTATCACTCAATGTAATACCTTCATCGCCACTGAAGTTTAAACATTGCGCGAAAAGCACAGCGTCCAGCTTTTTAACTGCACTCGTAATAAGCATTGGCAATGCACTCGATTAAATTTGTTATCGGGTTAAGGGATTAACATTACTCAGTAGTTACCAGGATGGTGCTCATGACCTCTACAGATCACAACATCTCAATTAATACCCTCGACACTCTGATGCAGGAAACCTGGCTGCTGTCTCTCGCCATACGAAACGGACAAACCATCACCATTGATGATGCGCTCTACCAGCGCTGTTTCACCCTGATCGAGCAGGTCCAGGATAAACTCCTCGCCGCTGGTGAGCCCCCTATTTTCTGCGAGGAGATCACGTTCGCGCATAGCGTATTTCTTGATGAACTGATCATGACGATCCCGGATACAGACATCTCTGTCTGGTGGAAACGCTCGCCGCTACAGGGATACTTTCTCGCTCATCTTAATGGGGGCGAGATCTTCTACGAACGCATCAGGAAGCTGCTGCATGAACCCGCGCCTGCGGAAACTCTTGTGGCCTGCTATTACCGCATGTTGCGCTTCGGCTATACCGGAAAATATCTTACTGAAGATAACGAAGAGCGTATTTCGCTGATGCAAAAGCTAAAAGCCTTATTACCTGAGCAGGCTGAATCACCCGACAAACCGGTTTTTATTCAGCGTTCACCCTATAAAGCATCGTTCTGGCAGCGCGCTCCCTGGCTTATTCGTAGCGGTATTATCGTTGCCATTGCCATTGCCACATTCATCATGAACGGTCATCTGCAATATCTGACTGGCAAAGGGTAAACGCCAGACCAATACACATTTCAGGAAGGAATCTGTTAATGGGCAGAAAGGATTTTGTTCTCCAGGGCGGAACTACGCCGGTTTATAACCACTATCAGCTAAACATCTCTGCGCTGAAAAACCAGCATCCGGATATTCAGTTATCGGTGCTGCGTTTTAATGGTGAGGAGGCGTTAAATACGCCCTGGCGCTACACCATTGAGATAACCAGTGCTACCCGCGATATTCCGGCTGAGATTTTAATTAACAGCGCGGCTCAGTTGCTGTTTTATCCCGACGGTCAACCCTGGCAATCGGTAGAGCCACGCATTCTGCGCGGTGTGGTTACTGCTTTTCAGCAGTGTGAGTCCTCTGCTGATGAAACGCGATATGTTGTGACGCTGGAGTCTCGCCTGGCACTGCTACGATCCAGCCTCACGTATGCCGTTTATCAACACATGAGCGTGCCGGGTGTAGTAGAAGACATTCTGAAACGTTGGGAATTCTCTTCACTCGATTATCACTTCCAGTTAAGCACGCAGTATCCGGTGCGCGATTTCTATATCTCTTACGCCGAAAGCGATCTTGCATTTATTGAGCGCCACCTCGCACGTATTGGCGTGTTTTATTACTTCAGCTGGGATGAAGAAAATCACCGTGATGTGCTGGTGCTGGGGGATAGCGCTCAGGCATACGCCTCAGAAATGCCTATTGCATTTCGTCATCCGTCAGGCCTGTTTGATGGTGGACAGGAGTCACTGTGGAATATATCCATTAACCATCAGTCGGTTGCAGCAAGCACAAAACTCAATGATGAGTATTACCGCCATGCGCAGGATGACATGCAGGCCGAGGTTGAAACAGATCCCGATAAACCGGCACTGACTGGAACGCTTTACCGCTACGGTGAGAATTATCAGGAGCGAGGTAAAGAATGTCAGGCGCTGCCGGAACAGGGCCAGTGGTTTGCCCGGCGTCGCCAGGAACGTCTGATCACCGAGCAAATCACCTTTGCAGGCAGCACCAATGCCATGGAGATTCGTCCAGGCATGGTCATCTCGCCACAAGGCAAAGCGTGGACGGATGCGCCCGATGGCCTGCTGGTCATTGCAACCTCTTCAACCCGAATTTCACGTGATACTGCCTACGTTATTCGTTTCACCGCCGTACCGGTACGCTCCTACAGTCCCTATCGCCCACCGCTGAAAACCTGGCCGCACATTGCGGGAACACTGCTGGCACGCGTAACCAGCCCGGTTGACAATGCGCAGTATGCCGAACTTGATGAACATGGACGTTATCGGGTGCGGTTCCAGTTCGATGTGAATGCGTCATGGCAATCTGGTTTTGAAAGCGTGCCGGTGCGGTTAGCGAAGCCCTATGCAGGGAATGTCTACGGCTGGCACTTCCCGCTGATAGCCGGAACGCAGGTAATGATTGCCTTCACCAACGGCGATCCCGACAGGCCGTACATCCTCTGCTCGATGCATGACTCGCGTCATGAGGACCCGGTTAATCTCTATAATTATCAACGCAATGTATTGATGACGCCGGCAAACAACAAACTCAGGTTTGAGGATCGTCGGGGCTATGAGCATGTCAAACTCTCGACGGAATTTTGCGGTAAGAGCCAGCTATCACTCGGTCATATTGTTGATAATGCCCGCACTAAGCGGGGTGAAGGTTTCGAACTGCGCACGGACAGTACGGGTACGCTGCGTGCCGGTAAAGGTCTTTTCCTTACTGCAGATGCGCAGATTACCGCAACCGGTAAGGTGCTGGAGATGGCCCCAGCGCTATGCCTTATCAAAGGTGCGCTCAGCCAGATTAGCGACTGGCAAACCATCACGCAGTCACACCACAATTTCCAGCCCGATGCCGCCCATCTCAAGGCTTATCTGACGGCAGTCGATCAGCTGAAATCCCCGGCAATGCTGCTGAGCGCACCGGAAGGTATCGGTGCGGTTAGCCCCAAAAGCATCCTGCTTAATTCAGGCACCACTCTGCACCTGCAAAGCCAGACAGAAACCAGTATTGCCAGCGACAAACGTATTCAGGTCAACGCCCATCAGGCGATTTCTTTGCTATCGCAGCAGGAGGGAATCCGCATGGTGTCAGGCAAAGGACCGCTGAGGGTGGAATCCCATGCTGACACATTGGGACTGACGGCGATGAAAGATATCAGCGTGCAGACCGTGCAGGGGGAGCTGCGGCTGACCGCGAAAAACGGCATCGTGCTGGGCTGCGGTGGCGCAACCATCCGGATCACGCCGCAAGGCGATATTCAGATCCATTCGCCGGGTAAAACCAGCATCCGTGGCGCGCATGCCTGGGATACTCCCGCCAGCGAAGAAACTCACTTGCCAGAACTGCCTAAATCGGTGTGCAAAGCGTGCCTGAAAAAAGCGCAGGAGGCGGCGCTGGCTTTTGCGCCGCGGGGCTAACGATGACAAATAAAGATAACGGCAAAGCATGGCTGAAGCAGGCTACTGCCCTTTGCACTGCAGCCGGGCAGGATTATATCGATGTGCTGGTAGATCAGGCCGGTAGCGTGCAGCCGCTGCAGCAGGCGCTGAACCAGATAACCCCGCCATTACGCTGGTTCGCGCTATTCGAAGGTACACCGGAAGCCGCAACGGCAGAGTATTCGCCGCTGGTAATGCGACTGCACTGGAGCGCCGGCAGCCACCAGCGCTGGCTGGAACAGCTGGTGGAGCATTTCACCGGCTCGCCGCGCCTGACGTTACTGCTATCACCGTTGGCGTTCGATCTACTGAGCAGCCATCTGCAGGCACTCTCTCAGGTTCACTGGGAAGAGCAAACCGGCTTACTGCGTTACTACGACAACCGCGTGTTTCCGTCGCTGCTGGAACACGTTCTGACCCCGGAGCAGCAGGCGGCGTTCACCGATATCGCGCTGTTCTGGAGCTGGCGAGATCGGGATGGCGAGCTAGTGTGGAAAACCGGCACATGGCACCCGGAGCGACAGCTTACTGATGCTCCGGCGATGAATCGCATTAGTGATGCACAGGTGGAGTTAATGGGATGTATCAGCGATGCCGAGGCGCTGATGTTGAAAATCAGCGAACCAGAGATTTCAAAAGAAGCGAAGTATGCACGCTGCCTGCAAATAGCACTGCAGGCAAGCGAGGCAGGATTTCTGGGCGATTTATTGGCATTTACGGAGCATAGCCAATGAGCAATACAATCATTTTTTTAAGAAACGTTATTTTGAGTTGCGTGGTTATTTTAGCAGGGTGCGATCAATCGGGAGCCAGTGAATCCAGTGCAGGAAATGTGGGCGCAATTAACCATGTAGCCGGACAAAGCATTAACTGGTTTTCCGTTAATGGTTATCGCGTGCCCGGAACTGGCGGGGGGTATTGCTGCGTCATGATCCCTGATAAATGGCGTCCTGACTTGATGGCACATATTGAGTGGGAAATCGATCCAAATCCTCACGAAAAAATACCACGACTGACAAAAGGAGTAGGTTTTGAGCCTAAAGCTTTAGCAAAACATGAGGCCAAGTATCGTCGGTACAGTGCCGATGTTTCTGTCCCTGAATACGATGAAAGCGCAGGGTTCACCGTTCATTTTCTGCCCTGCCGTCAGGTCAAAGTTTATGCCGGTATAGCCAGCTATGGTGCGGATACATATCCGATTAAAGAGCCCACTGATATGCAGGAGCCAGTGACATGTCCCAAGTAAAAATCAGAGCAGCGGTATGGGCTCCGCCTCTTTTTCCTGATGATGGACGTCTACCTGCTTCTCAGCAGGAGGTGATTGACAATTATCTTCTGCAGAAACGGGAAGAAGAGCAGTATTTAAATCAGTTTAATGCACAAACTGGGCTGCGCAGCGGTGCGGGCTTTACCTGTTCGCAGAGCTTGCATATCAGCTTCTTTTTCGACGGCACCGGCAATAACGAAGACAACGATACTCATCACTCCAACCCTACGCACCCAACCAATATTGCCAAGCTTTATCACGCTACCTACGAAAAGGTAGCCGAAAATGATGGGTACTATCGTTATTACATGCCTGGGGTTGGAACGGCATTTCCCGAAATCGGGGAAATGAATTACAGCGGTGCTGGTCTGGCCTATGCCACTGGAGGTGAAGCAAGAATTAACTGGGCATTGCTGATGTTAGCGGATGCCACAATACACGCCTTAACTAAAGGCCAAAAACGTATTTCCGCTTCAGAAGCAAAGAGCAAAATTTCACGGATGGCAGCCGACTGGCCTTTTGATAATCCCGAAAGCCGTAAAGCTGCATTCTATTCATTTCTGAATAGTGAAATCCGCTCTAAGGTTGCTACGGCCAAACCGAAGTTACTTAAGATTAAACTCTTTATATACGGCTTCTCCCGAGGTGCTGCAGAAGCACGCACCTTTGTTAACTGGCTTACCGGATTGTTTGAAACGCCAAAAGGAGCTGATAAGCCTGAACAAGCCATACTTGGTATCCCGTTAAGCATTGAGTTTTTGGGGCTGTTGGATACCGTGCCTTCAGTGGGTATTGCCCACGTTGCGCCATTAGTTGATGGGCATATGGGATGGGCAAATAACACCCAGTTGCTGCCCAATGAAAAACGTTTCTCCAACCTGATCAAATGCTGCCGTCATTTTGTTGCGGCGCATGAGCAGCGACTTTGCTTCCCTCTTGATTCCGTGTGCCGTCCGGGAGGTGGGTACCCGCCAGCAACGCAGGAAGTTATTTATGCAGGTATGCACTCCGATATTGGCGGCGGTTATCCGCAGGGCGATCAGGGTAAAGGCCTTGCGGGCAAAGATAGCGCTGATCCCAACTATCCAGGGAATCTGTTATCACAGATTATTCTGCACGATCTTTATGCAGCGGCTTTTGCTGCCGGAGCACCTTTGACCGTTCCTGAAGAATCAATTTCTGACGATTTACTTCAAAAAAAACCGTCACGTGTAATGTCTTCAAATACTTATAAGGAATATGCAGTCAGCATCTCATTGATACAGCGCTTCAATGCCTGGCGGCAAACTATCTTGTCTGAAAAAGATTTAAGTAGTGAAACTGACATCGGCCAGCAATGTCTAGTGTCAGACGGATATATACCACATCTTTTGTCCCAATCACTCGATCAAGCCGTTGCCGATCAGATTGGCCTAATCACTGCCTGGCGCATTGGCCGTTATGCGAATAGTAGCTATGCCAGCCAGCCCTTTTATATGGGAGCCAAACAGCATTCGAAAGAAATGCAGGGGCAGGTTAAGAAAGCCCACGATGAAAAAGTTGAAAAAAATGAGTATTTACGCCGAGCGGCCAAACTGAATCCTGCTTTGAAAGGGGCTGATGGCATGCTGAATCAGGCTGGTCCGCCAGACTTCGAACCGCTGATTGATAAACAGCAGTTGCAGGAAGCCGCAGACGAATTCAAAAGCGACTATCTGGGTAAAATGCGGCCACAGAGCTGGAGCGAATTTACTCTCAATCAAATCCCGAAAGGCATTGTCTGGATGCTGAATACCGATGATGAAGCACTTGAATACCGCGAGATTAAACAGGATGGTGAAGCGCTCTATCACCGCTTGTTCTCATTCAAACAGGGCACGGTGACAAATGATGCCACCATGGCGCTGGTGGTCGCACTGTTCGACGATCAAATTCACGATTCACGCGCCTGGTTTATGCACTACGCGCTGGGCACGCGAGAGCCATGGGGCAGCTATTTCTTCTACCGTTCCATTTACTACGGTAGCGAGAGCAATAAACATCAATATCTGTTCTCAATTAATCAACAGCTCATTGGCGTCCCTTTAACGCAGATTCGAGCGCCATATCGCGTTAAAAATAATGCGCTGTATGCTCCTAATAATTCGAACATAAACATGCAGAATCTCCTCCCAGATAACCGGGTGGAAAAACCCGTTCCATTCTGGACGATTATTGACAATACAACCGGCAAGGCTATTCCCCTTCAGGATGGCACTGATGCACTGTTACAACCCACTCGTGAACCAGCCGCATTAGTCACCCTAGCGAGTCAACAGATGGTAGCTGCGCAACACCAAGCCATGATGACCTCTGCCATCGACATGCTTAAATCATCAGGAGCGAAAGTGGTATGACGCTCAAAAAATTGGTGCGCGTTGGCGATACGCTCAAACCCTACGGCGGCGAAGTGCTCAGCGGCAGTTTCGAGGCTTTCGGCAAGCCAGTGGCCTGCGTTAACGATAAAGCGAAATGCAACGAGCACGGAATGACCACCATCATGCAGGGAGCGCCTAACAGCAGCGTAAACGGTAAGCCCGTGGCGCTGGATGGCCACCGGTGCGCCTGCGGTTGCACGCTGGTCAGCTCACTGCCGGATATGGATATCTGCGGATGAATCAACCTCCGGTCTATGCTGACTATACCGCCGTTCAACCTGTCCGCTGGCGGCGCTGGTGGGTGACGCTGCCCGTGCTGTTGTTTATCACAGCAATCACTACCATCCTGCTGTGGCCAGAAGGGAAACCAACCCGCTCGCCGCTATTCTGGTTCTGGACGCTAGTGCTGCCATTGCTGTGCTGGTTGCTGGCGGTGGCATTGCGCTGGCTTATATGGCTGCAAAACACCGATAACAGCCGGACGCACCATGCCGAAACGTCGCTGGCGCTGGATGCCTGGTGGAGCAAGCGTAGCCAGGCATTACCGGTTGAAACCGTACTGCTGGTGACGCCCATCGGGGATGACATTGCCGAACATCTGGCGCTGTTGTCGCAACCGCCGGACTTACCGCAGCCGGGTATCAATGCTGAAGGTTACGCCGTGCTGCGCTGCCCGTTAGTGCTGAACGGCACACGCGATCGCTCTGCGTTGCTGGCGGCTTATCTCGCTAACCGCTTAGCAGCCCATTTTCGTCAGGCAGCTCAAACACGCCTTATCACGCACTTCTGCTGGCTCGGTGGTGATGAAAGCCTGGCCACCTTTAGAGAAACGCTGCTGGCCGAGGGCATGTTTTTGCCCGAAGAAATTCTCCGGCTTACGTCACGCACTGGCACTGACACCGTTATCGATCTTATCGCTGAAACTCACCCTGCCCTGCTGCTGTGCGCCGGGAGTGGCGAAGGCGTGCCTGCTGACAAGCAAATCACCGGAGAAGCCGCCTTTGCGTGGCTCTGCTCACCGCGAGGCTCGGCGCTGCTGCACCGTTCAGAGTGTTGGCAGCCAGTGCCAGGTGAAACGGCTGCGCAGACCGTGTCGCAGCTATCCCGCTACGCCGGGCTGGCTGATGTGCCGGATCGGGTCCTTGCGGCGGATGTCCCAGAGATGGAAGCGCTGATAGATGGCGGCTGGTCTGCTCTGGAGCATGTGCTTGCTCCGTGGCTTGGCAACGCCGGGCAAATCACACCTTTTACCTTACGGTCGCTGGCGCTGCTCTCTGCGCTCAACGGTCAGTCCTGCGGCTGGACCGCCGCAGATAGGGAATCTCGATACATTACAGGAGTTTGTGTTCCCCGTGGAAACCTTACGCACTAACCCGCGATATTCGCTGTTCAGGCTGGTTTGTGGCTATCTGATCGCCATTACCCTGCTGGTACTGATCGGCGCCGGACTGTATTACTTTGCTGGCAGTAGCCTTGATCTGCCTGAAGCTCTGCCGCGTCAGATTGCCTTCTGGTCGCTGATCGTCTGGCTGACGCTGGTGTGGTTCTGCCCGCTGTTTATTCTCGCCTGGCGTTGGCTGGTGCGGCTGCAGGCATGTGAGGTAACAGGTGCAACGGGAACGCAGAAGCCGCGGCCAGCAGACAATCAGAGGGTGCAGGATATTATCAGCCAGATGCGTTTCCAGTATCGATGGCGCTGGCGCAGTCGGGTGCGCATTCTGCTGGTAGTCGGGGATGAGCATCTGGTCGAACAGAGTATCCCGGGGCTGACAACCCAGCACTGGCTGGAGGGACACAATACCTTGCTGCTGTGGCACGGTAGCGCACAGGCGGATCCGCAGCCCGCGCAGCTTCGGGCGCTGCGTAAAATTCGCCGCCAGCTGGCTGATGCGGTGGTCTGGGTGGTCAATGCAGAAGCAGAAATGACGCAGGATCTGCTGGATACCACGGCCCGCCAGATGCAAAAACGCTACAGCCTGTTGGGCCAGGATATCCCGCTGTGGCTGTGGGAACGCCATGCGCCGTCGCTATCAGCATCTCCCGAGCAAGGCATAGGATTTATTATTGCCCCCGATGAGAGTGCAGACGATTATCGCCAGTCGCTTGATGAGCTTGAGCACCAGCTGGTCCAGCGTGGTATGCAACAAACCGATCTTAATCGCCAGCACAGTTTTCTGCTGGAGCTGGCGCGCACATTGCGCAACGGCGGCATCGCGCGCCTGACAAAGACACTGTCGCAACTCTCTGAAGGCGCACGGGCGCTGCCGCTGGCGGGCCTGGTGCTCAGCCCATCGCTCACATCCGGCAGTGCTTCCCTGCTTCATGCCTGGCAGCCGGGAAAAGCATGGCGGGATTTGCTGGCGCTGCGCTGGCGTAAACCATTGACTAACGGCGCTTCATGGCAAAAAACATTGCTGATGCTCTGCTCCTGCCTGCTGGCAGTGTGGATGGCATGCCTGGTGTTTTCATATATTGCTAACCTTCGTTTGCTGCAGGCGGATCAGCATCTTGCAGCTGCGGCAACGGATACCCGCCAGCCGTTGCATCAGCAGCTGTTCGCGCTGCGGGAATTGCAGAAAGAGATCGAGCGTTTGCAGCACCTTCAGCTGTACGGTGCGCCCTGGTACCTGCGTTTTGGCCTTAGCCAGAACGATGCGTTGCTGCATTTCCTGTGGCAACCGTGGCAGCAGTCAGCCATGCCGCTGTTGCGTGACGCCTCCGCTCAGCGCCTTACCACGCTAATGAGCGACTGGCGCAACCTGCCGCCGGACAGTCCGCGGCGGGCAGATGATGCCAAACAGATGTATGACCTGCTGAAGGCTTACCTGATGCTGGCGCATCCCGACCAAGCCGATCCGGCATTTTTCAGTACCACGTTGATGACAATCTGGCAGCAGCGCGATGGCATTATGGACGCCAGCTGGCAAAACAGTGGCGGCGACATGCTGGCCTTTATGATGACCAATCTGCCTGCGCATCCAGAGTGGCGGCTTGAGCCAGATATGCGACTGGTCGGCAGTATGCGTTCGGCCCTGCTGCGCCAGATGGGTGCCAGCAATGCCGAAGCCAATCGCTACCAGAAGCTGCTTGAACACGTGGCCCGCGACTATGCCGACATGACGCTCAGCGAGATGGTCAGCGGCACCGACGGCCGCATGCTGTTCAGCACCAATGAAACCGTGCCCGGCATCTTCACCCGTAAAGCGTGGGAGGAGGATATTCAGCCCGCAATTGAGAAAGCGGCGAAGGTGCGCCGGGACGAGATCGATTGGGTACTGAGCGACGGTAAACCGGCCAGCAATAATGATGTCTCTGCGGAAACGCTTAAGACGCGACTGACCGAGCGCTACTTCTCCGATTTCGCCAGCGCCTGGCTGAAATTCCTTAACAGCCTGCAATGGCAGCGGGCAGAGAGCCTATCCGAATCGATTGACCAGCTCACCCTGCTGGCGGATATACGTCAATCACCGTTGATTGCGCTGATGAACACGCTAAATATTCAGGGCCGCACCGGACAAACCGGCGGCGATCTCACCGATTCGCTGGTGAGCTCAGCAAAGCACCTACTCAGTAGCGATAAAGCAAAAGGGATTGCTCAACCACAGGGCGCGCGTGGTCCGCTGGATGCCACTTTTGGACCGCTACTGTCGCTAACCGAGAGTGGCGAGGCGGCGTTAGAGAGCCTCAGTCTGCAAACGTTTCTGACCCGCATCACCCGCGTGCGTCTGCGTCTGCAGCAGGTGACCAACGCCCCGGATCCGCAGGCCATGATGCAGTCGCTGGCGCTAACGGTTTTTCAGGGCAAAGCGGTCGATCTTACCGATACCCGCGATTACGGCAGCCTGATTGCTGCCAGTCTCGGCCAGGAGTGGAGCGGATTGGGTCAGGCGGTGTTTGTGGAGCCGATGGTACAGGCCTGGGAGCAGGTGCTTAGCCCAACCGCAGAGAGCATTAACCATCAGTGGCAGAACGACATTGTTACTCCCTGGGATGAAGCGTTCGCCGACCGCTATCCATTTGCTAATCGAGAAAGCGACGTCTCCTTGCCACATCTGGCGCAGTTTTTGCGCACCGATACCGGACGCATTGCGCAGTTTGTTAACCGCCGTTTAGGTGGCCTGCTGCGTCTGGAGGGTGATCGCTGGGTGCCGGATGCCATGCACAGTCAGGGACTGACATTTGATCCCGCGTTTCTCAACGCGCTAAACATGCTGACGCGCATCGCCAACGTCGTCTTTGTCCGGGGAGACGTGGCGCTGCATTTCCAGATGATGGCAAAACCTTCCCGTGAGGTGGTGGAGTCTGCGCTGACGGTGGATCGCCAGAAGCTGGAATATTTTAACCAGCAAGAGAGCTGGCAAACGCTGAACTGGCCTGACAACCGCTGGCAGCCACAAACGACGCTCACCTGGCGCAGCGCCAAAGCGGGAACCCGCATTTATGCCGATCATCCGGGAAGCTGGGGACTGATCCGCCTGCTGGATAAAGCACGGATTACCAGGTTGGGCGGCAATATTTACCGGGTGGTGTGGCCAACGCCGGATGGACTGGCACTTAACTATCAAATTCGCACGGAGCTGGGTAACGGCCCGCTAGCGCTGCTCGATCTGCGCGGATTCAGGTTGCCGACACGCATCTTTGTTTCTGCCACGCCAGATGACGCCGCTTATCAGGGAGATGAACCATGACCCGCCGTTTCTTAATCATGCTGCCGCTCTGCTTTGCGACCATCCTGCTGAGCAGTTGCGGTGCCTGGCAAAAAACTAAACAGGGAACGGCGAGTGTGGCAAAAGCGGTGTTTTATCGTCAGGTGGACAGGTTGCATCTGACTTTCAACGCCCGCGCCGCGATCAATCAGGATGATGCTCACCACGCCATGCCACTGCGTTTAGGTATTTTCCAGCTCAGCGAACGTCAGACTTTCGATAACACCGAATACCACGATCTGCTCACGCAGCCAGACATTGTGCTGAAAGAGAGCCTGGTCGCGCAGCGACAACTCAGCGTCATGCCAAGGCAAAGCATCACTCTGGCTATGCCGATGGAGCAACAGGCGCAGTTCGTGGCGATAGTTGGCCTGTTCCGCCAGCCTGACAGAGAGCGTGGTACATGGAAGCGGGTACTAAGCCGCGATGATCTTGATGCAGATACACCGCGCACGATTGAAGTAAGGGATAACACCCTGAATTTGGATTCATTGAAGTAACTCTTCAATTTCACAAGGCAGGAGCCATAACGTGACGCTATACGATATAAAACCTAAATTTCAGAATCTGTTAAGACCCACAGTGGTGAAGTTACATGCCCGGGGCATCACTGCCAACCAGGTGACGCTATTTGCCATGCTGACCTCGGTGACGTTAGGCGCATTACTGATCTGTTTCCCCGATCCGCGCTGGTTTATCACTCTGCCGATCTTCCTGTTGGTCCGCATGGCGTTAAACGCCATTGATGGCATGTTAGCCAGGGAGTTCCACCAGCAATCTACTGCAGGCGCAATCCTCAATGAAGTGGGTGACGTTATCTCTGACGCCGCACTCTATCTGGCATTTGCCTTTATTCCCGGCATCTCACCCGGGTTAGTGGTGCTGGTGGTACTGCTCGCCTGGCTCACAGAATTCTGTGGAGTGATTGGCCAGACGCTGAACGGCACCCGCAGCTACCGGGGACCGCTGGGCAAAAGCGACCGTGCGTTTATCTTCGGTGCAGTTGCCTTGGTTATTGCGCTGTGGCCGCAGTATCTCGAATGGGTAAACGCGGTCTTTGCCCTCTCAGCCCTGCTGCTATGCTGGACTTGCCTCAATCGCTGCCGCAGTGCGACGGAGGCAAAAAATGTCTGAATCTACACGCCTTCTCTACTACTGCCTGGGCGGCATTTTCGCCGTGCTCATGCTGGCAACATGCGTGACTTATGTGCTGAAAAAATGCCGTCCACAACGCAACTGGCTGGAATTGCAGCAGCGCGTCCACAGCTGGTGGGTGATTATTTGCCTGTTTGCATTGGCGATGCTGTCACCAAAATGGCTGGCGCTGGTTTTCTTTGGCTTTATCAGCTTCCTCGCGTTGAAAGAGTATCTGACGCTGACGCCAACGCGGCGTTCGGACAGCATGCCCCTGCTCTGGATGTACGCTGCCATACCGCTGCAATATCTCTGGGTCGACATGGCCTGGTACGGCATGTTCATTATCTTTATTCCGGTCTACGTCTTTCTGTTCCTGCCGGCGCGTATGGTGATCGCCGGAGATACAAAAGGTTTTCTGCACTCCGCATCGGTAATGCACTGGGGCATGATGACCACGGTGTTTGCTCTGAGCCACGTCGCCTACCTGATGACCTTACCCGGCGCGGATGCCAGCGCCGGTGCGCTGCTGGTTATTTTCCTCGTGGCCCTGACTGAGCTGAATGATATTGCGCAGTACCTGTGTGGGAAATCGCTCGGCAGGATCAAGGTGACACCCAACGTCAGCCCGAACAAAACCCTCGCCGGACTGCTCGGTGGCCTATTCACCACCACGTTACTGGCTGTCATTTTCGGTCCGCTCATGACGCAGATGGATCACCTGCATTCCCTGGCGGCTGGGCTGATTTTGGCTATGAGCGGATTCTGCGGTGATGTAGTGATGTCGGCCATCAAGCGCGATTTTGGGGTCAAAGACTCCGGTAAGTTATTGCCCGGACACGGCGGCATTCTGGATCGGCTGGATTCCCTCATCTACACCGCGCCGCTGTTCTTCCACTTCTATTACTACTTCTACCTGTAAGGGGCGCGCATGAACCCTATGTTGCGCTGGATTTTTACACTTTGCATCGCCTATCCGCTGGTGTGGATTTGGCTGGGTGTGGCGGTGGCCAATCGCAGAAAATTACCCAAAACAGGCCCGGCGATCATCGTGGCAAACCACAATAGCCACCTCGATGTGCTGACGCTATTCACCCTTTTTCCCCTCTCAACGTTGGTGAACGTGCAGCCCGTGGCAGCGGCCGATTACTTCTTGAAAAACAAAGTGATTGGCTGGTTTGCCCTTAAGGTGATTGGCATCATCCCGGTTTATCGCGGGGCGCATCAGGCCAATCCGCTGCAGGCCTGCATTGATGCCCTGGCTGAAAAGAAAATTGTCATTATTTTCCCGGAAGGCACGCGCGGAGAGCCGGGCAAATTCTCTGAAATCAAATCCGGTATCTGGCATCTCAGCCAGCAATGTCCGGATGTACCGATTATTCCGGTCTATATGCACGGGCTCGATCGCTCAATGAGTAAAGGCCAAAAAATTCCGGTGCCGTTCTTTATCGATATCTATATCGACGATCCGCTTCGTTTTCAGGACAACAAAGCTGCGTTTAAAGCCGCGTTATTAAACCGTTTCGTCGAATTACAACTGCAAGCAACAAGGAAATGATCATGAGCCAGGAAGCACGCTTATTTGTAGAGAGTTCGTTTTTAACCAGCGATGGTGCATCACTCTTTTTTCGACACTGGCCTGCGCAAGATAGCCAGAGCAAAAAAGTAATAGTGCTATTTCATCGCGGACACGAGCACTCAGGGCGCTTACAGCATGTTGTCGATGAGTTAGACATGCCTGACACCCATTTTTACGCCTGGGATGCGCGCGGTCACGGCCAGTCGCCAGGCGCGCGCGGTTATAGTCCAAGCCTTGCCCGTTCAGTGCAGGATGTCGATGAATTCGTGCGCTTTGTGGCGGAGTCAGCGCAGGTCAGCATGGAGGACATCGTCGTCATCGCGCAAAGCGTCGGTGCCGTGCTGGTCGCTACCTGGGTACATGATTACGCGCCGAAAATTCGCGGCATGGTGCTGGCTTCACCCGCGTTTAAGGTGAAGCTGTACGTTCCTTTTGCCCGCCCTGGTTTACGTCTGCAGCAACGCATGCGCGGCCTGTTCTACGTTAACTCCTACGTCAAAGGTAAATTCCTCAGTCACGATGCTGAACGCATCGCCAGCTTTGAGCAGGATAAGCTTATTACCCGTCAGATCGCGGTGAATTTCCTGCTGGATCTGTATAGAACGGCTGAGCGTATCGTGTCTGACTCTGCCGCGATCACCGTACCCACGCAGTTGCTGATCTCCGGCGATGACTTTGTAGTGCATGCCGAGCCGCAGAAAAAATTCTTCCGGGGTTTGCGCAGCGCGGTTAAAGAGCAACATATTTTGCCGGGCTTTTATCACGACACGCTGGGTGAAAAAGATCGCCAACTTGCCTTCGATAAAATGAAGTCGTTTATCGAAACGCTCTACAGCACCGCACCTTACGCGTTCGATTACAGCCATGAAGACCAATGGAGTCCGGGCGCTGATGCCTATCGTGAACTACAGGCACCGCCTCATCGCCGCTCGCTGCAAGGCCTGTTTTACGCCTCGTTGAGCTCCGGCATGAAAACCTTCGGCAGGTTATCTAAAGGCATGCGGCTGGGATATGAAACCGGCTTTGATTCCGGCAGCACGCTTGACTATGTCTACCGTAATTCCGCCGAAGGAACGGGTGTGCTCGGTCGCATCATCGATCGCCATTATCTCAACAGCATCGGCTGGCGTGGCATTCGAGCGCGTAAGGAAAATATCCAGCAGGTAATTGCCCTGGCGGTGGCGAAACTGCATGAGAGCAACATGCCGGTTCACGTGGTAGATATTGCCGCCGGGCATGGCCGCTACGTGCTTGATGCGCTGGAGAAGCAGCCTGATATTGAAAGCATTTTGCTGCGCGACTACAGCGAACTGAACGTGGAAAAAGGGCAGGCGCTGATCGATGAGCGCAACTTAGGCCATCTCGCACAGTTCAAAAAAGGCAATGCTTTTGATTACGACTCGCTCGCCACTCTCGCCCCGGCTCCAACGCTGGGTATTGTTTCCGGGCTTTATGAACTGTTCCCGAGCAATGCGTTAATCAAAACGTCGTTAGCGGGGCTTGCGGCAGCCATTCCTCCTGGCGGCGTGCTGGTTTATACCGGGCAGCCGTGGCACCCGCAGCTCAAAACGATTGCCTGGACCTTAACCAGCCATCAGAACGGCATTCCCTGGCTGATGCGCGTGCGTAGCCAGCTAGAGATGGACACGCTGGTTGAACAAGCCGGATTCGAGAAGTGCCACCAGCTTATTGATGAGTTTGGCATCTTCACCGTGTCGCTGGCGGTAAGAGAGCAGCATGACTGAATCGTCGCTGACTCAGCGCCCACATAGCCTCTGGAAACAGGGGCTTGGCTGGCTACTGCTGCTGGGCCCGCTGTTTTTTCTCAGTTACGGCCAGGTCAATACCTTCACTGCCACCCGGGAGGATATCGGCAGCCTGGTATTGAGCTGGGAGCGGGCGATACCGTTTGTTCCCTGGACCATCGTGCCCTACTGGAGCATTGACCTGCTGTACGGCATTTCACTGTTTATCTGCACCTCAAAACAGGAGCTGATGCGCCACGGCTATCGCCTGCTTACGGCATCGCTGGTGGCGTGCGCGGCATTCTTACTGTTTCCGCTGAAATTCACCTTTACGCGCCCGGAAACACAGGGCGCCTTTGGCTGGCTGTTCCACCAGCTGGAGCAGTTTGACCTGCCCTATAACCAGGCGCCATCGCTGCACATCATTCTGACCTGGCTGCTCTGGTTACGCTTCCACCAGCACCTGAATCATAAGGCGAGAGTTGTCGCAGGCAGCTGGTTTGTGCTGATTGCCATCTCGGTGCTCACGACCTGGCAGCACCATTTCATTGATGTGATCAGTGGATTTGGGGTTGCGGTCATCATCAGCTACGCCATCCCGATTGAAGGCCGGTGGCACTGGCAGCGTCCTTCACCGCACGCTCAGCGTCTCGCCGTTAAATACTGCCTCGGCGGAATACTGTTTTTACTGGCGGGAATGAACATTCCCTATGGCTATCTGCTGTTGTGGCCCGGCATCGCACTACTGATAGTAGCGGCGGGTTATGCCGGATTGGGCGTGACGATATTCCAGAAAAACAGCAGCGGCAGCCTGTCTCTTTCCGCGCGCTTACTGCTGTTACCTTATCTGGCAGGCGCAGCGATCTCCCGCTGCTGGTTCTCCCGCCACATGGCTAAAAGCAGTGTCATTTTTACCGGCGTAGCGCTGGGTAGATTTCCCGGTACGGCGGAACGGCATATCGCAGTTTTCGACCTGACAGCCGAATTCCACCAAGGCAACCGCATGGCACAGCGCTGGCAAGCTTACCCGCTGATGGATCTTCTGGTGCCTGAGATTGAGGATATGCGCCATGCGGTAAGGCAACTCCGCCTGCTGTGCCAGACACATGACAAAGTGCTGGTTTGCTGTGCCCTGGGTTTATCGCGCAGTGCGACGGTAGTTGCAGCCTGGTTGCTGGCTGAGGGGCACGTTGCGTCAGTTGCTCAGGCTGTTGAACTGATTCAGGCCAGACGCCCGCAGATTGTCCTCACACCCGCCCACATCAAGGCTCTGGAAGCATTTAGCAAGGAGCCGTTATGTCAGACAACAGCATGACAAACCGGATTATGCACATCCATCTCGCCAGCTGGCGCTACGTCGCCGCCTTAACGCTGCCACCGCTGGCGCTGATGTTTCACCTCATCACCTCCGTGCTTAGCGTACCGGTAATGGTGCTGTTTTTAATTACGCACTATTACTGCTGGCGGTTATGGCTGGATGAGCGGCTTTTCTCACTGCTCAACGACGACAAGGATCTTGCCGAATTTGATCAAGGCATGGCGCATCTGTGGCGGCAAAAAACTTCTGACACCCGCTCTCTGCCGGATCGTTGGCGGGGAACGCGCACCTTGTTTTATCGAACCCTGCTCTCTCTGTTGCTGCTGTGGCTGGTTTCACTCTGCTCAGTGCTTTATCTGACATTGATGCGGGTTGATTAGGTGAACCATGAACGATCACGACTTTCTCAACTATTTCGACAGCGAGATGCGCTATCTGAAATCGGCGGCGCAAGAGTTTGCTGAACAGCATCCGCAGGCGGCTCGTCGCCTCGGCATCGACGGAACGTCGCTGAAGATGGATGAATCTGTAGAGCAGCTCTTCCAGGGATTTTCGCTGCTGATAGCGCAGATGCGCCGCAAGATTGATGATGATATCCCGGAACTGACGGAGCCACTGCTTGGGCATCTGCTGCCCGTGGTAAACCGCACGCTGCCATCGATGGCGATCGTTGAACTCACGCCAGATACCATCGCCCAGGTACGTGATGCCGTGCTGCCGGAAGGCACTACGCTGTTGACCCGCCCGATGGATATAACCGCCCTGCGCTGCCCCTATCGCACCACCGATGCGCTCAAGCTGCATCCGCTAACGCTGGGCGAGATAACGGCGCCCTTCCATCCCGATGGGCACCAGATGATCTGCCTGCGGTTTGCTCTCAGTTCACAGGCGGATCCAAGCCAGATCGATCTCAGCGATATCCCGCTCTATATTCACGCGGATCGTCCGGTGCAGTCGCTGATGTATCAGGCTCTGAGCAACCAGATTGAACGGATCACGGTTCGCCTGCCGCAGAGTGATAACCGCGATCCACAACCCTTTACTGGCGACATATGCGCCCGCTGGCAACAGCACTGGCACTCAGTGTGGCCTGAAAGCGACAGCCCAGCCTTGTGCGGCGAAGTGCGTCCGCTGCTGGAATATTTCAGTTTTCCCGCGCGCTATGCGTTCTTTACCCTTTCCGGGCTTAACACGCTGCCCTTTAGTGAAAGCTGCAGGGAGGCGATGCTCGAAATCCATTTGAGACAGCCGCTTCCGCGTGATATCCCGCTGCCGCAAGATGTACTGCGCATTCACTGCGTTGCGGTTATCAACCTGTATTCTCTCAACGCAGAGCCGCTGAAAGTGCAGCCTGCGGTGCTGGATTATCGCCTGCGGCCGCACCGGCTTGGCGATCAGCATACGGAGATCTACAGCGTGGATGCGGTTGCCGCCAGTGAAAAACTGGATAAGCGGCGTTATGTGCCGTATCGACACTTCCGGCAAAAAGGCGGCATGCTGCAACACAAAGCGTCGTGGCCGGAGCGTTATTTCCATACGCGCATCTGGCGTGGCGTCAGCGGTCTTTATGAAACCCTGCTGATGCTGGGTGGCGATGCCAGCGAAGCTGACCGAAATCAGGAAGATGCCACGCTGTTTATGAACATCACCTGCACCAACGGCAATTATCCGCGTATGGCGCTGGAGAAAGCGGTATTTGATGGCAGCGCAGTGATCGGCAACCTGGCTGTGCGGTGCAAAACACGACAGCCCCCTTCCATGCCCTATTACCCGCCAACCACGCAACTTTATCAGTGGCACCTGATATCGCTGCTGCATCCCCGCGCCCTAAGTCAGATGATTAGCGATGCCGAAAACCTGCGGGCCGTGATGTCGCTATTTAACTGGAGCGACGAGGAGAACAACCGCCGACGCATCAGCGGTATCCGTCACGTTAGCTGGCAGCAGGACTACAACGCCTCATATCACTGGCACGGCGTGCGTATCCGCGTGCTGCTGGATGAGACAATGTTTAGCGGCACCGGCGATGCGCGATTGTTCTGCGAACTGCTGGAGCAATTCTTCACCCAGTACGCCAGCGTCATCCGCTTTACCCAGCTGACGGTGCTGCTGAACGCCTCGGGCACCGAATGGGCCTGGCCGGAGCGGCGCATTAACAGAGTATTGATGTGACAGACGACAACAAACAAAACCGTTCACCTCTGCCGCCGTTCTGGCTGGACGCCAACGGCGATGATCAGACGGCGCGGTTTAACTTTTACCGCTTCTGCCAGCTGCTAGAACAGACAACCCATAGCCGCCTGGGCACAGGCCGTACGCCGGAGAGTGATGCGGTGCGCTTTCGCCCCAACCCACGCCTGGGCTTTCCCGCCAGCGAGCTGAAGGGCACCGAAACCGACGCCGATAATCCTGATGCGCCGCCCACCGTCAGAACACATTTCCTCGGCTTGTACGGCGTGGATTCGCCGCTGCCCACCACCATCATTGATGATATTAATCAGAGCCGTGACGGCGCCGATGCGATGGCCGCGTTTCTGGATATCTTCAATCACCGGCTGATGACGCAGTTTTATCGCATCTGGCGCAAATACAGTTATCCGGCCACTTTTGCGCCCGGCGGCAATGATGCCATTTCACAGAGCCTGATGGCGCTGGCCGGCATTGCCCACAGCCGCGAGCTGCCATCTTCGCGCTTACTGGCGATACTGCAACCGCTGCTGCACCCGACGCACACCGCTGAAGGAATTGCGGCTGTGATTCGCAGCCAGGCACCCAATACTCATGTTGAAGTTTTTGCGCATCATGCGGTGAGGATGCCGGTGGCGAAGCACGCCCAGCTTGCACTGCGTGGCGGTTTGTCGCTCGACCAGAACCCGGTACTGGGGGATGAGATCTGTGTGACCGGGTATTGCTCGCGGGTCGAGCTTTTGACCGACGATCTTGATGAAGTGAAGGGCTGGATGCCTAATGGGCAACTCAGGCAGGACGTGATGGCGCTGCTGCGGACATATTTGGGGTGCGATTATGATCTGCGGTTCTGGCTTACGATGCCTACCAAGCTGCTGCCGGTGCCAAGGTTGGGGGGCTGCGGGCTGTACAATGGGTACAACATGATGCTGGGGTTGAGGGAGGATAATCTGCATGAGATGCCGGAAAAGGTGAGCATCAAAGTGGGAAAGGTGCGAAAAAGTAATGTTAAATAACATAAATATCGAGAGTGAATAAATGGAAGAAATAAACTCAGCAATAAACATCTCAACTTTAATAAGCACCGAGTCGCTTAAATTATCTCTAGGTGTACTTGTTCCAGGGTTAATAAAAGCGGCATTACCCTTTATAAAAAGGTTGGCAGGCATTCATTATGCTGAGAAGGCCACTATCACTGAAAAAAGAGCAGAAGCACTTGCCAGCATTTCTAATCTATATGCAAAAAATATAAATACAGCCACTGAGAATGCTGTTAAGGCACTTTATGATGTAATAGGAATGCAGTATTCGGTAAAAATAAACGAACTACTCTTAACATTTCTCAGAGATCGAAATATTAGTTATGAGGACCGAGATTTTCAAGGCTTTATTAAAATCCCTTGCATCAAAAATATTCAGAATGACTCTTTTAACAGCTACAACAAACGATACAGAAAGTTAAGGAGTGTTCAAGTAGCATTTATCACTATCGTTTCTATGATACTTCTCATTGCTCTATTTACATTTGCAGAAATAGCTAAAACCTCATCTGGAACCGAACAAGTGTTTTTCATTGTACTCGCTATGTCCGCCTATTTTTTAAATGTATTTTGGATCCTTTTCATGATGAGTCAATTTGAAAAGTTCAGAAGAGCAAGAGTTTTTTACAGAACATTTTCTCCATGGCTGCAAAAAAAATTGCGTGAGGAAGCTGATATTCAGATAGAACAACAACAGAAGCTGAACTGGCAGAATAGATATTTGCGCACAGACACGCAAATGCTACATCACTTTTATGATTAATGGTCTGACCTGCTTCCCGTTGATGTCTATTGATGTTGCGATGGTGCGAAGGCCGGACTCAAACCGGCGCTTCTCATTTAAACGACTTTATGAAGCTTAGTAATATTTATTTTTATTGAACCTTCCACCTAATTCCCATACCACTGCAACATCTCCCTTCTCTGCTCCAGATATTGCGCTTGGTTGTAAGTCCCACGAATCGTGTTCTTGTCTACATGTGCTAACTGCAACTCGATCCAAGCATTGTTATACCCCTTCTCATGCAAAATGGTACTCATCGTGTTCCGAAATCCATGCCCTATTGCTTTTCCGTGATATCCAATTCGCTTCAACTCCTGATTGATGCTCGCTTCACTCATTGGTTTGGTGATGTCATTGCGTCCCGGAAATACAAGTGAATAACGTCCTGTAACCGATTGGATTTCGCGAAGTGCTTCAACCACTTGGGTTGACAACGGCACTATATGTGGTCGCCGCATCTTCATGCGTTCTTTAGGTACTTCCCAAATCGCTTTATCGAAATCGAACTCTTTCCACTCAGCCAGACATAGCTCATTAGTGCGCACACCGGTCAGCATTAGAATACGCGTTGCAAAACGAGTAATTGGGTTGCCAGAATAGGCCCCCAACGCCTGCAAAAACTCTGGCAATTCTTCCGCGAGCAGATGAGGGAAATGTTGTGACTTTGGCGCTGTCAAAGCACTGGATAGTTCAGAAGCAGGATTGCTCTCCGCTCGGCCAGTAACAATCGCGTATCTGAATACTTGATTACAGGCCTGTCGGATTTTACGCAGTTTGTCGAGCACACCACGCTTCTCTAACTTACGCAGTGTCGTTAGCATCTCTAACGGCTTTATCTCTGCAATAGGTCGCTTACCGAGATCTGGGAAAATATCGTTTTCAAATGCTTCAATTAATTCATCAGCGTAGCCTTTCGACCATTCGGTACGCTTATACTCATGCCATTCCAGCGCGATAGCTTTGAAGTTATTTTTAACACTCGCTAACTGCACCAGTTTTCAACACGTTCCTCCTCGCTTGTATCTCCGTCAAGCACGACAACCTTGCATGCTTCCTTTCGCTTCGAGCGAGCATCCACTAATGAGATATCGGGATAAATGCAGACAGAGAGCCTTTTATATTTACCTAGCACGCGATATTTCAATCGCCAATATTTCGCACCATTGGGTTTGATCAGCATATAAAGCCCGCCGCCATCCGTTAGTTTGTATTCTCTCTCTTAGTTTTGCAGTGTCGATCTACAATGCATTTAGTGGCATAGAGGCCCCTAATTTCATTTGACCGAGATAAGCCCCCGCAAAGCCCCCGACACTACTTGATTTGGGTAAAACCAGGTCAGCTCGCGAAAGAAAAATCCGTCGATATCAGGGAGTATTAAACAATCAAAGAAAATTCAGAAGAGATGAGTTACTTAGATGCCTACAGGATTCGATAAAAATCAATAACAACATGAACATTAAGAAAAAATTCAAGTTCAATAACCTTAAGTGCCCCCTATTATGCCCCCAAATAATTTTGTTATACTCTTCTGGTTAATCAGATGAAAAATGGTAGGAAATAAAAAATTGTATCGATTTCTTATGTAAATAGGGAGCATTAAAAAATGCCCCTTGCTCAAATTCTACATGTAAAGCTATTTAAAACCCTCTTTATATTTTTTAAAAATTTCTTCAGAATTGTACTCTCTCATTTTCTTAGCAAATGAGGTGGCTTGATATACAGACCATAATTCCGTGATCATTGTTATAATCATTAATACAAACAAGACTTCAGAAAACAGATATATTACCAACTGGACACCAGATGCAATATCAGGTGATTTATGTAACGTTTCAACCAACGCTTTTATGCCTGTAACAAACCCGCCAATTGAACTAGCCATGAATATTAATAACATTATTATAGTTGTAACCATTTCTTTCTTTAAAATTTGTGGATTATTACTTCCATCAATAAAAAACACTTTGTGATACTTCAAGAAATCATTAGCCCTAGAGCTCACTGAAAGCAACCTTTTCGAATGTAGATAGTCGAACATTACTCTTAATATTGGGATGGGATAGTAAAGACCATACTCTGCAAGCTTTAACTCATTTATGTAGCGTATTGACTTATCCTTAACTTCACCTTCATAAATAATACGCATGGCTTCCGCCTTATCTTTAACCGGTAAGGATACGTATTTATTAACTGATATAATATCAATCATTTTAAAAGGTACTTTTATTAATTTAAACATCAAGCTAGCAACTGTAATAAAAATTGGTACTGCTGTTATAGCTTGCGGTATTGTCAACCCTAAGCTTGCCAAAACATCGTTCATTGATAAAAAACCTCACTTCCAATAATTTATAAAACTTAACAAGTTTATATTAATATGAAAAAATCATAAATATCAAATAGTTATAAAGCAAATACACATTACCCACATGAAGATCTTGAAAAATAAATTTCATTGCCGTAGATTCAGTTTTTTAACTTCGCTGTCAATGACAGCCACCAATGTTTCGTGCAATGAATAAATTCCAGTGATCTGAGAGAAATGCCTTCGGGTGATCACCAAAATTACTGTAGCCTGAAAGTTAAAGCTCATTAGAGCGGTAAATTTGCTCACTCTTGGAAGCAAATATCGTCAATAGAACCGCTCCTACTGCGTGACGATGAGTGTACTTTTAACAACTAACACCCTAACTCGGTGCTTCCACATCGAAATTATTCCAAAATGTGAATATTTCGAACATTAACAAAGCTGCAAGCTATTTGCTGACAGTCTTCTATGCTGTACCTCAATAACGATCTGTCATTACAGACACGTTGTATACTATTTGATCATACAAAGTTAGCTACATCCTTTCCGAAAAAATCATGGCGCGTATTAAACGCTGCGGGCTGCGCTTTGCTTATGCTGTTAGGCATGGGCAAACAGCAGTCGTGCTGCGTGCAATACGTGGCGTCACTTTTTGCGTGCCAACGCCTGAAAGTGACGCCATAGCGTAAACCGTTGCCCATCCTCTACCTTAGCCCGTTTCAAGCGGGTATCTGAATCTGACACCACGCTTTCATACACCAAATATCCATTTTTTAAAGGAGACCTGAATTGTTGCCGAGGCAGGCATAGGCCTGGGGATTACCTGAAATAGCAGGCAGTTGCACTGAGTGCATCACTGACACCCCGAAATACCTCAACTGCACCCGCTCTGGCGCACAGGCAACTTTCAGTACGGAACGGCAGCGCTCTTTCCGTTATTTGAATCGCCACGGATAATCTAGACACTTCTGAGCCGTTGATAATATAGGTTTTCATATTCAGCCGGTGGCATCTGCTCGCTCGAACCATGCCGACGATTACTGTTATAAAACATTTCGATGTAATCAAAAATATCGCTTCTGGCTTCGTCTCTCTTTCCGTAGATCTTTTTCTTAACCCGTTCGCGTTTCAGTAGCTGGAAAAAGCTTTCCGCAACCGCGTTGTCATGGCAGTTACCGCGACGACTCATGCTGCCTTCCAGACCATGTGATTTCAGGAACGACTGCCACTCATGGCGCGTGTACTGACTGCCCTGATCAGAGTGAACCAGTACCTGTTTTTGAGGATTACGCCTCCACACCGCCATACGTAATGCGTTCAGGACAATCTCTTTAGTCATGCGGGGTTGCATTGACCAGCCGATAACTTTTCGGGAGAACAGGTCAACCACCACGGCCAGATACAGCCAGCCTTCGTGAGTTCGGATGTAGGTTATGTCCGTCACCCAACGCTCATCCGGTGAGTCCGGATTGAACTGCCGTTGGAGCCTGTTGGGTGCCACGATGCTGGCTTCGCCTTTACGTGCCCGTGGGCTACGGTACCCAACCTGAGCCTTTATTCCGGCACGCTACATCAGCCTCCAGACCCGGTTCACTCCGCACTGCTGTCCGGTATCACGCAGATCGAGATGGATCTTGCGATAACCATAGACGCAGCCAGACTCAAGCCAGAACTGTTTGATCTGCCCGGTCAGCATCTGGTCTGTCTGGTGACGCTGTGAATGTGGCTGCTGAAGGCAGAAATAAAATCTACCTGGATGGACATCCATAACCCGACAAAGCAAACGAACAGACCAGCAACGGCTGTTGTCGCGGATAAAGGCGTACCTCAGTCGGACAGCTTTGCGAAGTACGCCGCGGCTTTTTTTAATATGTCCCTTTCGTCGGTGACCCGCTTCAACTCTTTATGAAGACGGCGGATCTCGGCCTGAGTATCTGACTGTTCATTTTTAGTGGAAGAATCCGGACCGTACTTCTTTATCCAGGCGTAAAGACTGTGAGTGGTGATATCGAGACGTGTTGCAACACTGGAAACAGAATGACCACGATCAACAAGCTGTTTGACTTCTTCAATTTTAAACTCTTCAGGATAACGCTTACCGCTAATAGGCACCTCTCTTTTAAGTCATTTTAAATGACTCTGAGGTGTCTGTTAAACCCGTGGCGATTCATATTATCAATGGCTCAAAGTGTCTAGATTATCCGTGGCGATTCAATAATCTAATTTCCCTCCTAAGGGCGACACGTTAAAAATTAAAGCCAGTCAATCGTTAAATCGTTATTGCACGGTATGTACATTAAGTAATCTATTGTTAGATTTGCATTCATTTCACGCCCTGTTTTCCGCTACAAATCCTAAAATTTTAGGCAGTTGCTAACTCATTCTATTGTATGATTTTTCATGGCAAATTGAGGAATTCGTGATGAGCATAGGCATAGCATCTCCCAAGCATGCCGATTACAATCCTTACTTGGTTTTTGCGAACGGCATTCCGAATTTTTGATGGCACATAACATGATACATAATGATAAAAGCTGGATCGGTGATCTGCTTGGCGGTTCACTTATGAGCCGTGAAAGCAGGGTCATTGCTGAATTGTTGCTCAATGAGCCTGACGAAGCCATGTGGCAAGCACAAATCATTGATGAAAATATTTTACAAGCTTCTTCCGCCAAAACGGCAAGTCGCTATGCCCGAACGCTAAAATTGCGATTAATGACCCTTGATAAACAGGCCTTAGAACTTATAGCCAATGGCAGTGAGAGTGAGCGTTTACAACTCTTACTGACAGCCTTGATGCTTCAATCACCAGTAGTTACTGATTTTATCGCTACAGTTCTCAACCCTGCACGTCAAGAGTTTAAAGACAGGTTACCAGGGAATTGCTGGGATACCTTTGTAGAAGAAAATCAACGTCAGCATCCAGAGCTAACTCATTTCTCTGATTCATCAATACAAAAAATGGGAAGCAACCTAATCAAGTCTCTGGCTGAGGCTGGTTATCTAGATACTCCACGCCGACGCCACTTACAGACCATATTTCTACTACCCGAAGTAGCTGCAACATTACATCGTTTGAAAAAGGCTGACTTAATACCAGTGCTGGAGGGTAGAGCGTGAGCGATCCAGTTCTGACTTATCGCTTGAAACAACTCGAAGAACGAATTAGCGATGACCGTTTTTTAAAAAACCAGGGCTCCGGTAATGAGATTGGCTTCTGGATTTTTGATTATCCGGCACAGCAGGAGCTACAGGTTCGTGATTACCTGACGTTTCTTTTTAAGAAACTAGAAAAAAAATACACATTTACCAAGTTGAATATTTTTCAGGTCATCATCGACATGCTGGAAGAACGTAAGCTATTCGAGCGTATCTGCCAGCGTGAACCTGAACTTGGGCTGGAAACACTGAAAAAGCATCTGGCTGCACCACTCAGCCAGAAAAAAATCGCTGAATATATTGCTCGTACGGTAGACCTTCCCTCGCAACAATTTGTCGTTCTAACTGGGCTCGGCAACGCCTGGCCGTTGGTGCGCGGGCATGAACTTATGAGTGCTTTACAGGATGTAATGGGTTTTACGCCACTGCTGATGTTCTATCCTGGCAATTACAGTGGATATGACCTCTCTCCGCTAGCTGGCATTAACTCCCGTAACTATTACCGAGCCTTCAGACTGGTACCCGAAACCGGTCCTGCGGCGACTTTGAACCCTCGTTAAAAGACGACAGCAATGAATATTGAACAGATTTTCGAAAAAACGCTAAAACGTAATATTAACGGCGTGGTTAAAGCCGAGCAGACGGATGATGAAAGTGCCTGGGTTGAACTGGATGAGTATGTCATTACCCGTGAGCTGGACGGCCATCTACGCCAGTTTTTTGAGGTGTATGCTCCCGCCACAGGCCCCGGTCGGTTGCAACTTGCCGATAAGATGGGGGTTTGGGTTTCCGGCTTCTTTGGCTCTGGTAAATCTCACTTCATTAAAATCCTTTCTTATTTGTTGGCGAACCGCGAGGTCAGCCACAATGGGGTAACACGCAATGCGCTCTCTTTCTTTGAAGAGAAAATCGACGACGCATTGTTATTGGCCGATATTCGCAAAGCGGTTCAACATCCGACCGATGTGGTGCTGTTCAATATTGATTCGCGCGCAAACGTTGAAGATGGCGTTGATGCGATCCTAAAAGTTTTCCTGAAAGTCTTTAACGAGCTTGCTGGTTATTGCGGGGACTTCCCGCACATTGCACACCTGGAGCGTGAGCTCGATAAACGCGGTCAGTTTGATACGTTTAAAGCCGCCTTTGCCGACATTACCGGTTCTCATTGGGAGGATGAACGCGATGTTTATCTGATGATCAACGATCAGATGGCAAAAGCATTAAGCATCGCTACCAAACAAAGTGAGGAGTCCTCTCGCCAGTGGATCGAACAACTGGATAAGAACTTCCCGCTGGATATTAAGAACTTCTGTACGTGGGTGAAAGAGTGGCTCGACATCCAGGGCAACCGTAACATTCTGTTTATGGTCGATGAGGTTGGTCAGTTCATTGGCAAAGATGCTCAGATGATGCTGAAACTGCAAACTATCACTGAAAACCTGGGCGTTATCTGCGGTGGTCGCGCATGGGTGATTGTGACGTCTCAGGCTGACATCAATGCCGCGATTGGCGGTATGAGTAGCCGCGATGGTCAGGACTTTTCCAAAATTCAGGGACGCTTCTCCACTCGCTTGCAGCTCTCCAGTTCCAATACTTCAGAAGTTATCCAGAAACGACTATTGGTGAAAACCGACGTGGCAAAACCGGCTCTGGAAGCCGTCTGGCAGGAAAAAGGCGACATTCTACGTAACCAGTTGGCGTTCGACACAACAACCACAGCCACACTGCGTGCTTACTCCAACAGCAAAGAATTCGTTGATAACTATCCGTTTGTGCCATGGCAGTACCAGATCCTACAAAAGGTCTTTGAATCGATCCGTACCAAAGGGGCTGCGGGTAAGCAGCTGGCAATGGGGGAACGCTCTCTGCTGGATGCCTTCCAGTCTGCTGCAGTCCAGATTTCTGCCGATGGCCTGGATAGTCTCGTACCATTTTGGCGCTTCTACTCCGCGATTGAGAGCTTCCTGGAGCCAGCGGTTAGCCGCACCATCATTCAGGCCTGCCAGTCTCCGTCACTGACGGAATTTGACGGCAAGCTGTTAAAAACACTGTTTCTGATCCGCTACGTCGACGTACTGAAAAGCACGTTGGATAACCTTGTCACGCTTTCCATTGATCGTATTGATACTGATAAAGTGGAACTCCGTCGTCAGATTGAAGCCAGCCTTAATCGTCTACAGGCAGAAATGCTGATCTCACGTATTGATGACAAATTCGTTTTCCTCACCAATGAAGAAAAAGAGATCGAAAACGAAATCCGCAATATCGACATTGAGTTCACCACCATCAATAAACAGCTCTCGACTATCATTTTTGACGAGATCCTGAAGAATAAAAAGTACCGTTATCCGGCGAACAAGCAGGATTTTGATATCAGTCGTTTCTGTAACGGACACCCGCTGGATGGCGCGAACCTCAACGATCTGGTGGTTAAAGTTCTCACGCCGCTGGATTCGAACTACGAAAGCTATAGAAGTGCACATTCCAACAGTCTGCTGATGACGGACAGTAAAGACTGCATTCTGATTTGTCTGCCTGATGAAGCTCGTACCTGGCAAGACCTGACCATGTATGCGCAGACCAAAGCCTTCCTCAGCAAGCAGAGTGGCCAGCGCCCGGAACAGGCAACGTTGTTGGCGGAAAAAGGCCGTGAAAATGGCATGCGCGAAAAAACGCTGAAAACGCAGCTTGAAGCCCTTCTGGCGCAGGCCGATGTCTGGGCGTTGGGGGAACGGCAGGATAAAAAATCCTCCTCGCCATCGACAATTGTTGATGCCGCCTGCAGCTATGTGATCGAAAACAGTTTCTCCAAACTGAAAATGTTGCGTCTCAGTACTGGGGATGTGAACCGTGAAACCCATGCGTTGCTAACGGTAGAAAATGACACCCAGCTTGATTTGGGGGAAATGGAAGAGTCTAACCCAGAGGCGATGCGTGAAGTGGATAACTGGATCAGTATGAGTATTGAGACTCATAAGCCAGTTTACCTGCGGGATATACTTACCACTTTTGGCCGTCGCCCATTTGGTTGGCCGGAAGATGAAGTCAAATTGCTGGTTGCCCGACTAGCACGCAGCGGTAAATACAGCTTCACTCTGCAAGGCAGTGAAATCGCACTGAAGCAGGCATGGGAGGCGTTCAATAATTCACGTCGCTACAGCGATTTACGGCTGCTTAAAATTCGTCGCCATGACGAAGCACAGTTAACCAAAGCCGCGCAGTTGATGGCCGGCATTGCCGGGGAACCCTTCAACGAGCGTGAAGAGCAGTCGCTGGTATCCCACATTCGCGAATTGTTTGGCCGTTGGAAGAGTGAACTGACTGTTTTTAAAACCAGATCCGAGAGCGGGCAAAATCCCGGTCGTAAAGAGATTGAAGAAGGTCTGGCGCTGCTGAACGGGATTCTCAGTGAGAAAGAAGAGTATGCCGTTATTGAAAAAGTTATCGCGGCGACTGAAGACCTCGAAGATTTTGCAGAAGACTGGGACGATCTGGTCAGTTTCTACAAGAACCAGTATGCGACCTGGCAACGTCT
This sequence comes from Pantoea sp. GM01, assembly GCF_000282675.1. Taxonomy (NCBI): domain Bacteria; kingdom Pseudomonadati; phylum Pseudomonadota; class Gammaproteobacteria; order Enterobacterales; family Erwiniaceae; genus Pantoea; species Pantoea sp. GM01. Next base: position 185,360 of record NZ_AKIU01000055.1, read on the forward strand.
GAGTGCCGCATTGAACGGCAGTTTTAAAGCTAACCGTAATGCGCTGGAAAAAGACGATACTGCCCAAAATACACTTCGGGAACTGGAAGCTATCTACGGAAAGCCGCGACCTTACGGTGAACTGCATCGTATTATCCCGCTGATTGAAACCGTTGAGTCTGTTAACCAGCGTCTGGTGGAAGAATACCGCAACCATGCGCTTATGCAGATGACCAACCACATTGAAGAGCTGAAGCAGAGCATGCAGGAGATGCACGTTCCTGCTGATTTGCAGCATACGCTCTTGCATCCAATGCAACAGTCGCGCAAAAAAGTGGAACAAAATGGTCTAATCCCGCAAATCATGGACGAACAGTCTGAGGTACGTGCGCTTTTGCTTAAAGCGAATGAGCGCCTGAATGCCTGGGTTGAAGAGCAGCGTAAAAAGGAACCAAAACCAGAGCCTGCACCGGGAGGCGCAGTACTGCCTACTGAACCCAAACCGAAGCTTAAAAAAACCATCTACGTGAATACGCGTAAAACGATGGAACGAGCAGCGGGTGTCACAACGCTGGATAACGCCGAACAGGTCGACAAAGCGCTGGAACAGCTGCGTAAAACGCTGATGGATGCCATTAACGCAGGCGAACGCGTACAGCTTCAGTAATCCCCTCATTTTCAGGGCAGATGCTGTCTGCCCTATTCAGGACTTCACATGAATACGTCAAACATCAAAAAATACGCCCCAGTGGCACGTAAACAGTTCCGCGATGCGGTTATGCAAAAATTGACTACTCTGGGCATTGAAGCAGATAAAAAAGGCAATCTGCAAATTTCGCAGGCAACAGATCTTGGCGACAGCGTGCGATACGGTCAGTTCACGCTGGAAAAATCACTAACTGCGCGTCGTGAACGTCTGGTTAAACGTGCAGAAAAGCAGGACTACGACGTGCTGGTGGAGCACATAGCTTACACTTGGTTTAACCGCTTCTGCGCCATCCGTTATATGGAGCTGCACGGCTATCTTGATCACGGCTTCCGCATGCTGTCTCACCCGACGCTGGAAGGCGGTTTTGAGGTACTGGATCATGTGCCGGAAGTAGCGGATGCTCTTGGGCTGGACAAAGCACGCTTGGTCGAGATGAAGCTGGCGGGCGATTGTGATGAAGAGCTGTACCGTGAACTGTTGCTTGCACAATGCCATACCCTTCAGGGCGCTATGCCCTTCTTGTTCGAAGCTGTCAACGATGATATCGAGCTGGCGCTCCCGGATAACCTGACCCGTACCGACTCTATTCTGCGTGGGCTGGTAGACACCATCCCGGAAGAAGACTGGGCGCATGTAGAAGTGATCGGCTGGCTGTATCAGTTCTATATTTCACAGAAGAAAGCTGACGTGATCGGTGAGGTGGTCAGGAGCGAAGATATTCCTGCCGCAACCCAGCTGTTTACCCCGAACTGGATTGTGCAGTATCTGGTGCAGAACTCGGTGGGCCGCCAGTGGCTGCAAACCTATCCGGATTCAGCGCTCAGAGTCAAAATGCCGTACTACATTGAGCCTGCGGAACAGACGCCAAATGCACAGGCCCAGTTGGCAGATACCCCCCCATCTAGCATTGAACCAGAAAGCATTAAGGTGCTGGACCCAGCATGCGGATCTGGGCATATCTTGACTGAAACCTATAATTTGCTTAAGGCCATTTATGAAGAGCGCGGCTACCGTACACGGGATATTCCGCGGTTAATTCTGGAAAACAATATTTTTGGCTTGGACATTGATGACCGCGCCGCACAGCTTTCAGGCTTTGCCATGCTGATGCTGGCTCGCCAGGACGATCGCCGCATTCTGGGTCGTGGTGTGCACCTGAATATAGTTTCCCTGCAAGAAAGTAAACTGGATATCGCTGAGTTGTGGACCAAGCTGAATTTCAACCAGCAAGTGCAGCGAGGCAGCATGGGGGATATGTTTGCTGAAGGAGCCACACTGGCCAATGCCGACAGCGCGGAATATTCGCTGCTGATGCGAACGCTGGCGCTTTTCACCAATGCAAAAACGCTGGGGTCGCTGATTCAGGTGCCGCATGAAGATGAAGCGGCGCTGAAAGCATTCCTAGATGGACTATATCCACTGGCTAACGAAGGTGACATTCAGCAGAAAGAAGCGGCGGCGGAGCTGATTCCGTATATCCAGCAGGCATGGATTTTGGCCCAGCGCTATAATGCAGTGATAGCGAACCCGCCGTATCTTGATCTAGGGAATATGAACCCGGCCTTAAAAACGTGGCTGGAACTTAAATCACCGATGACAAAACAGAATCTTGACATCTGTTTTTTAAATACGGCTCTTCATTTGAGTAAGCCCTGTGGCCGGAGTGCACTGATTACCCAAAGAAGCTGGATGTTCCTCTCCAGAATGGAAGAGTTCAGAATACAAAAACTAAAATCAGATACGCTTGAAAGCATGATTTACCTTGGCCCTCGGGCTTTCCCCGAAATCGATGGGGAGAAAGTACAAACCACGGCTTTTGTTTTTTGTAAAAATAAGCCAAACGATTATTTGACTACATTTTTTAACTTAACCGATGAAATGGGTGAAAAAAAGGCGGATGACCTTCTGAAAGCGAAAGGTAAATACATAAAATGCGTCAACGATTTTATTAGTCTTCCTGGCTTCCCTCTGGCCTTCTGGGCATCTGAAAAACTGATTTCAACATTTTCCTACGGTGAAGGCTTAGGAGAAATTGTTGAAATCAGAGTTGGTTTAGACACTGGGAATAATGACATATTTATTCGCTCGTGGTTTGAGGTGTCAACACAAAAAATTGGAGTTAATTTTAAAACGCACAATGACTTCCTGAAAAACAAGAAAAAATGGGTGTTCCACGCTAAGGGTGGGACATACAGAAAATGGTACGGTAATATAGTTGATGTTTTATCTTTTGATCAAGATTCCTATAACAGGCTATTAAATCAGGGCAACAAACTCCCCTCCAGAAATTACTATTTCAAAAAAGGATTATTCTATTCCAGAGTCAGCTCAAATGAATTATCAATTCGAGAACTCCCTGTGGGAATGGTCTTTAATTCAGCAAGTCCATCTATTTTTTCTGATAATGAAAACGACTTAAACTTTACGCATGCATTACTTAACTCTAGCTCAGTAAATGCAATACTGGAGTGTCTGAGCCCTACATTAAACTTCCAGGCTGGAGAGTTAAGAAAAATACCAATTTTCAAAGAGATAGACAATGACTTCATCAATCAGAACACATCTCAACTGGTTGATATATCTAGGAACGACTGGAACGCCAAAGAAGTCTCTTTTAACTTCATTGCCAGTCCGCTCGTTAACAATGAACTCTCGATTAAATCCGCCTTCCTGAAATACAATGAGGAGTGTGAATTGAATACAGAGATGATGAGAAAGTTAGAAGAGAAAAACAACCACTATTTTGCGCAAGCTTTAGGTCTTTCCAGTAACATCGTGAGCAATGTCCCTGTAGAGAAAATCTCATTGTCAGGGAATATTCATTATCTTTATAAATCCACCGCTGACAAAAATGATTTATTTAGATCGGAAACGCTCTCAGAATTTATCAGTTACGCATTAGGCGTTATGATGGGCCGCTATTCGCTCGATCGCGATGGCCTAGTCTACGCCCATGAAGGGAACATAGGCTTTGCCGAATTAGTCGCCGAAGGTGCCTACAAAACATTCCCTGCCGATGAAGACGGCATCCTGCCATTAATGGACACTGATTGGTTCGACGATGATGTCACCGCTCGCGTAAAAGAGTTTGTCCACACCGTCTGGGGTGAAGAGCATCTGCAGGAAAACCTCGATTTTATCGCCGAAAGCCTCTATTTGTACGCTATTAAGCCGAAAAAAGGCGAATCTTCACTCGATACCATTCGCCGCTATCTTTCCACTCAGTTCTGGAAAGACCATATGAAGATGTACAAGAAACGCCCTATTTACTGGCTGTTCAGCTCCGGTAAAGAGAAAGCGTTTGAGTGCCTAGTGTATCTGCACCGTTATAATGAAGGCACGCTGTCGCGTATGCGTACCGAATACGTAGTTCCGCTGCTGGCGCGCTATCAGGGCAATATCGATTTGGTTAACGATCAGCTTAAGAGTGCAGAATCAGGTGCTGCCACTACCCGCCTCAAAAAGGAGCTGGATGGTCTGACTAAAAAATTCAATGAGCTACGTAGCTTCGACGACCGCTTACGGCACTATGCTGATAGACGTATCACTATTTATCTGGATGACGGCGTAAAGGTTAACTATGGCAAATTTGGCGATCTGCTGGCCGATGTGAAGGCTATTACCGGTAGCGCACCTGAGGAAATCTGATGAAAATAGCGGCGATTTATACGCAGAGTGTTGGCCCGTTGGGAGATGCGGAAATCAGCTTCAAAAACGACTGGACGGGAGAGGTGGAGGAGCATGTTCTCCTCACCGGCCCGAATGGCTGTGGTAAATCGACGCTGCTTCGCGGTACTGCTCTGCTATGGGAGGCTTTTGGATACTGGCTGGACCGCCGGCAATCGCTACCCACAAGTCACATAGCCAGAAAATGGTTTGATCGTTGGGGTGCATTTGCTGTTCTTTTCAGCGAACTGAAATGTTCAAATTATTCTCCAGCAAGTTTTGGCTTTTTTTTCGGTGATGAGGCTTTTGTTCAAAAATTGCTTTTGCAGCACGCTGGAGTCAGTTGGATCGGTGAAATCACTGGGGAAAAAAAGAAGAATCAACTGGTGTTCAACAGTGGCTTTGTCAATGATTATAGCTTGGATGAGTGGTTGCAAATGCTGTCTGTTACCCGCTCAAAGGTTGTGCTAGGCATGCTTAAAACGGATATGGATTTGTCCGTTCCTAATATTATCTATCTTGACGCAGAAGAGCGTCGCTGGATCGCACCAAAACGGAATGTATCCTCGTTAGCACCGGATGATCTCAATAAGAACTGGTTAGCAAAGTATGTTGTGACCGATGATTGGAAAGACCAGCTGGAATCTTCGTTGTTTAATATGAAGGCAACCTTACCAGAAGCCTATCCTGAGATGGTGGCAACACTGAATCAGTTCCTTTCAGGTAAACGTATTGAACCTGAAATTCCGCCCGGTGGCAGACCCTTAATCATTATGTCAAATGGACAAAAACTTCTGTTTGATGACCTGAGCTCAGGAGAACATCAGGTTCTGATCATGCTATTTACAGTACAGCGCTGGCTTATGCCTGGCGGGATAGTGCTCATTGATGAGCCAGATCTGCATCTGCACCCGTCCCTGATTATGCCTCTGCTTGCGATACTGGAAAATATCGTTAAGCAGCGGCAAGGGCAGTTGATTCTGACTTCACATGCTACGGAAGTGTGGGAGCGATATGAAACTCTGGGGATGAGAAATGAACTGAGCCGACTCAAGGACGATGCAAATGGCAAAGATTGATAGGTTAATCCAGCAAATCAAAGAGCGTGATCTCGGTGCGCTTCCTGAAAAACAAGTCTTGATACTGGAAGGTAAAGATGACGTAGCCGCATTCAGGATGTGGTTAACCAGACACAATGCGAACTGGGAGCAACAATGGGTATTGGCTGAAGCGGGCAAAAAACAGAATGTTCTAGAAATTCTCGCATTAGAAAATACCTGGTATGGCCTTATTGATCGAGATGAATGGCCTGAAGATAAGATTATGCAGCTAGAGCAAGAACATTCTAACCTTATGTTTCTACCCAGGTTCTGTATTGAGAGCTACCTGGTCAATCCTTCTGAAATCTGGCAGGCGTTACAACCAGAACATCAAGCACTTATTGAAGGTGGGGAGCCCGCTTTCACGAGTTTGTTTGAGCAAGAAGTACAACGTTGGTTCAACCATGCGGCAATTTGGTATGTTATTAATCCTCTTTGGGAAAGGCTTCGTGCAGCCGGCTTTAATTCAGCTTTGCTTGATGTGGATACGGTACGACAAGATGCAGAGGTTGAGCGAATCTTAAGTTCATGGGGTACGTTAATTGATCCTGCTAACCTTGCGCAGCATATACGACAGCGTAAGGAGCACATCGAACGTGTTTCTTTATCAGAACAACTGACTATCTGCATTCACGGCAAACTTTTCTTTGAACAGTTTGTTGATCCCCTCCTGACGAGGTTCTTAGGGCAGCAGCGTAGGGAACAGCGCCAAAGGGATCTGTTCAGTACACTTCCAGTTCCGAATGACTTATCCCCAATTTTGACAAGAATGGGTTTATAAATTGCAAAGCAAAGAATTAATTGCCGGACTTACTGACAAGTTCTTACATCACCGCATCGTCTTTTGGCACGACCCGGAGCAACGCTTCATCGATTCACTCAATGAGCTGGATCTCGACAATTTCATGCTGCTGGATATGCGCGGCGTTTCTGTGCTCGCCACAAAAAAAAGAATCGAAATCGACGAGCCAACACAGAAATTTTTACTCTATTTTACCAATGACGTTCCTGCTCGTGAGCAGGACTGGCTTCTAGACATCCGCCTCTATAGCACCGAATTCCATGCTGATTATGCTGCGATCACACTGAACTCATTGGGTATCCCACAGCTAGGGTTACGTGAACATATTCAGCTTCGCAAAGCCTTCTTTACCGTCAAACGTACCCAGTTACTTAAAGGCTGGGTCACCGAACGCGAGACAGAAAAATCCCTCGATAAAAAGATGCTAGCAGTGGTGGCCGGAGCCAGCACCTTTGAAACCAAAGAGATCCTTTTTGCTCTTATCCAGCAGTTCGTTGCCGCAAGTCAGCAGGATGATAGTACTCTGGAGAATACTTTTGCTGTGCTGAAAAAGCTGGGGCTGGATAAGGTCCTCTGGGAAGTCCTTAGTCTAGAACTGGGTTATCAGGTAGAAGTGACGACGCTGGAAAATCTACTGCTGAAACTGTTCTGTACCGATCTTTGGGCACAAGGTGATGAAGCGCATCGAGAGTGGTTGAGCAAAAATGTGCTGACTACTGCCGCAGGACGTGCCTCTGCCCTGGCCTTTATGGGGGCATGGCGAAACGATCGTCGCTATAAAGCAGAATACGATTATTGTGCAGCCGATCTCCAGCAGACACTGCAGCCGAAAGAGCATTATAACTACAGCTCGCCGTATGCCCTGGCAAAATGTGACACTTTCGAAGCTATCGAGCAATTGATTATCCGTGGCCTGGTGACTCAACTTCAGGAAGAAAGCACGACCTTGGATAGGGACGCGTTTAAAGCACTGGTGTCAGAGCGTAGTGCGAAATACTGGAGCCAGACCCGCCCGGAATATCTCTCCATTTGGAATGCACTACGCCAGGCTGAGCGCCTGCTGAATCTACGTAATCATTATACTGACGGGTTTAATTTCCCCGATACCGGCGCGTTCTGGAAAGCCTACTGCGACGAAATTTATCGCTTCGATCAGACCTACCGTTTGTTCAATGAATATGCCGCACCGGTGCACAGTAAAGGGGCGATGATCCTCCATGAGCTGGATAAATTCATTGAAGAGCTGTACAGCAACTGGTACCTGGCAGAACTGAGCCGTGGCTGGAACAAACTTCTGGAAGCAGAAAATTGCATGCAAAACTGGCAAATTAGCGGCGTGCCGTTGCAACGTAATTTCTATAAAGAGAATGTGAAACGGCAATTTGACACTTCGCAGGTGAAACGTGTTTTTGTCGTGATTTCAGATGCGTTGCGCTACGAGGTAGCAGAAGAACTGGGTCGACACATCAATCATGAGAAGCACTTCAGTGCCGAACTGCGCTCTCAGGCGGGAGTGTTGCCAAGCTACACACAGCTAGGTATGGCGGCATTGTTACCTCATGAGTCGTTGAGTTATCTGCCTGACAATTCCGGCGTAGTGTATGCCGATGGGATGTCTACCTCAGGGTTTGAAAAACGCGCTGCTATCCTGGCAAAGGTAAATGGTGTTGCGCTGAAAGCGAAGGACTTGCAGAACGCCAACAACCAGGAAGTGAACGATCAAATCCGCAACGCCTCCGTGGTGTATATCTGGCACGACACTATTGATGCCATTGGTGATAAGGCTGCAACAGAAGATAAAACATTTGAGGCCTGCCGAAGTGCCATCACTGAGCTAAAAGATCTGGTCTCACGTTTACGTAACCGATTTAATGCCAGCCGAATTTTTGTCACTGCCGATCATGGGTTCCTGTTCCAACAACAGGCGCTGGTGGAGCAAGATAAAACGAAGCTGGAGAGTAAAGCAGTAAATACGATTGAAGCGAATAAGCGATTCATTATTGGGCATCAGCTGCCTAAAAGTGAATTTTGCTGGCACGGCAAACTGGCAGATACCGCAGGCGCAAGCGATGAAAGTGAATTCCTGTTGCCAAAAGGCGTACAGCGTTTCCACTTTGTAGGTGGAGCGCGTTTCGTTCATGGCGGTGCCATGTTGCAGGAAGTGTGTGTTCCCGTCTTGAAGATTCGCGCGCTTGAGAAAAAAGCAGCAGAGAAACAGCCACAGCGCCAACCAGTGTCAGTTGTTGCACGGGACCACGTAATAAAACTGGTTAACAGTATTGATAAAATCGGCTTCATCCAGACTACGGCGGTGGACGACCTCAATGAACCGCGCACGCTGAATATCTTTATCGTTGATGAAAATAAACAGGTGGTATCCGGAACGGAAACAGTTTGCTTCGACAGTGACAATGACGACATGGGTAAACGTACCCGCGACGTGACCATGAAACTCATGGGCACTGCATTCAATCGTAAAAACAAATATGTTCTGATCCTGGAGAATGCTGACAGCGCAACAGAATATGGCCGCTACCCGATAACAATCGACCTGGCATTCCAGGATGACTTCTTTTAAGTGAGGCGTTATGCAACAGCGGGATAACTCGGCGACCGATATGGAAATGGCCTCTGCTCAGTCTCAGGACCTGGATTCAATGTTGAATCAGCACTTTCGTGGGCGCGTGGTGCGTAAGGACCTGACTAAACAACTTAAAGAAGGGGCGAATGTTCCGGTCTATGTGCTGGAGTATTTACTCGGTATGTACTGTGCATCCGATGACAATGAGGTTGTCGAGCAAGGGCTTCAATCGGTTAAACGTATTCTTTCTGATAACTACGTCCGCCCCGATGAGGCAGAAAAAGTAAAATCGCTGATCCGTGAGCGTGGTTCCTACAAAATTATCGATAAGGTCACAGTAAAGTTAAACCAAAAGAAAGACGTTTACGAAGCCCAATTATCTAACCTCGGCATTAAGGATGCCTTAGTACCATCGCAGATGGTGAAAGATAACGAGAAACTACTAACAGGTGGCATCTGGTGCATGATCACCGTGAACTACTTTTATGAGGAAGGGCAAAAAACATCACCTTTCTCGTTGTTCACTTTGAAACCTATTCAAATGCCAAACATGGACATGGATGAAGTGTTTGAGGCTCGTAAGCAGTTCGACCGAGACCAGTGGATTGATGTGTTATTACGCTCTGTGGGAATGGAACCAGCCAATATTGAACAGCGCACCAAATGGCATCTCATTGCTCGCATGATCCCGTTTGTGGAAAATAACTATAACGTTTGTGAGCTTGGACCTCGCGGCACCGGTAAAAGCCACGTCTACAAGGAATGCTCACCAAATTCATTGCTGGTTTCTGGTGGGCAAACTACGGTAGCCAACCTGTTCTACAACATGGCCAGCCGCCAGATTGGTTTGGTCGGCATGTGGGACGTAGTGGCGTTTGATGAAGTGGCAGGAATTACGTTCAAAGACAAAGACGGCGTGCAGATCATGAAGGACTATATGGCATCAGGTTCGTTCTCTCGCGGACGTGATTCCATTGAAGGTAAAGCCTCCATGGTTTTCGTCGGCAACATCAATCAGAGCGTGGATACCCTAGTAAAAACCAGTCATCTACTGGCACCTTTCCCAGATGCGATGATCGATACTGCATTTTTTGACCGTTTCCACGCCTATATTCCTGGATGGGAAATTCCAAAGATGCGTCCGGAGTTTTTCACTAACCGCTACGGTTTAATTACCGATTATCTTGCCGAATACATGCGAGAAATGCGCAAACGTAGCTTCTCAGACGCGATTGATAAATTTTTCAAGTTGGGAAACAACCTTAACCAACGTGATGTGATTGCTGTACGCCGCACTGTATCTGGCCTGTTAAAGCTAATGCATCCGGATGGGGCCTACGATAAAGAAGATGTACGCGTGTGCCTGGCCTATGCATTAGAGGTTCGTCGTCGTGTTAAAGAACAGCTTAAGAAGCTCGGTGGTCTCGAGTTTTTTGATGTGAATTTCAGCTATATCGATAATGACAGCTTGGAAGAATTTTTCGTTAGTGTGCCTGAACAAGGCGGGAGTGAACTGATCCCGGCAGGTATGCCAAAACCAGGCGTAGTGCATTTGGTTACGCAAGCCGATTCTGGCATGACTGGACTTTATCGGTTCGAAACACAGATGACAGCAGGAAATGGAAAACATGCAGTATCAGGGCTAGGTTCAAACACGGCAGCGAAAGAGTCCATTCGTGTTGGTTTTGATTACTTCAAAGGTAACCTCAGCCGTATCAGCGCTGCGGCAAAATTCTCTGAGCACGAATACCATCTTCATGTGGTGGAACTGCATAGCACGGGTCCCAGTACGACGACCAGCCTGGCTTCATTAATTGCTTTCTGCTCAGTTTTATTAGCAAAACCAGTGCAGGAACAGATGGTCGTGTTGGGAAGTATGACACTAGGTGGCGTGACAAATCCTGTACAGGATCTAGCTGCATGCCTGCAAGTGGCATTCGACAGCGGGGCCAAACGTGTACTGTTGCCTATGTCTTCAGCAATGGATATCCCAACAGTACCTACGGAATTGTTTACCAAGTTCCAGGTAAGTTTTTACGCTGATCCGGTGGACGCAGTGTATAAAGCATTGGGCGTGAATTAAATATATCGAGGAGTGGATTAGACTCCTCATTTTAATAACCCGTCAGTCTTTTCATGTTTATTTTTTCGAACTATATTCATTGATTTTATTCACTTGGAGTGCTCTACGGTTAGATAATAATGAAAATAATTGCAAATGGAATGAACAAACAGTTTTTAGTTCTTTCAACCTCCTCCGTATTTCGAAATTGATGGTGTCGTTACAGCAATAGCCTATGGTGATGATAAAACTACTCTACTTGACCATTGTCTAAAAAACCATCACAGCCTTGAGATTTGGATGCGATACGATCACACTGTCCCTTTATCTCCCTCACTTTTGGCAAAATTTCTTACTAATACAAAAAATAATATCTTCTGTAAACTTGTGCCAGATCGTCTTCAAAGTAAGGTCATCTGGTGGAAAGGTCATGCCGCATATATTAGATCGGCTAACTTAACCGATCGTGCATGACATACAAACATAGAAGCTGGTATTTTATTCAATGAGACTGATTTATATAGTTCTAATCTAATTGAGCAACTTGAGTAATTCTTCGATAACTTAGCGTCCCTTAATTGTTACGTTGATCTTAGTTACGAAATTATTAATGAACAAAGAAAATTATTCAAATAAAATTTGAATAACACAGCTGAAAGGCCTGCTCAGATCAATAGAACATATCTGCCGATTATAGATACTACAAAATAGAGTTATTTTATAAAATAATACTCTATCCATTCAGCCAAGATCATTCAGTATATTACCATGAATACAGAAGGGTTTTCCCCATTGATGCATGCTTTGATTCAGGCAGTTCGAGATGTTTTGAAACCAACGGTGCAAAATGATCCACCCTAACGGTTGAAACTGATCCAGGCGTTAATCTGCTCTCATGAATAATGAGAACCTATAATCACTTTTGAGAGTGGTATAGAAATAAAGATCCTTCATAAACGCGGCATGAATTGCCGGACTATTGCAAAAGAAGCTGATTTACCTTTTACCGGCATTGCAGGAGATGGGTGGATGGGAAAGCATTGAAATGGTACGCCGATATGCTCACCTTGCACCGAACCATTTAACGGAACATGCACGCAAAATTGACTCACTTTTAGGGGGAGACGACACAAATACGACACAAGGAGAAAATCAGGTGGGATTGAAGCTGGCATAAGTCATTGAAAATATTTGGTACGCCCTACAGGATTCGAACCTGTGACCTACGGCTTAGAAGGCCGGTGCTCTATCCAACTGAGCTAAGGGCGCATAGTGATTGGGTCGGATTATACGTCCAGCGGCTCGCGCGTCAACGTTTTTGCCTCCCCCGAGCAGCGGAGTGCTGCCAGATTAACCAAAACCCCTTAATGCCGCTTGCGCCAGTCGCTCAACGACACCAAATTGCCGCCCTGCTCCGTTTCGCCTTCCAGCTCAATCCCTTGCTGGGTGAAGTGCGCATTGTAGTGGTCGCGCAGCGCATGCAGTTCCTGGCTATCCGGTTCCAGCTGGCGCAAGAACCCCAACGCCAGCAACAACTGCTGCCTTGAAATCAACGCTTGAAACCCCGCTCGGCTCAAAATGCCATGCCAGCGCTGCATATTCTCGTCGCTGCCATCAACAATCAGCACCTGCCAAATCAGCAGCACCGCCGCACCATTGTGCAGATGCGTGTCGTTATCGCCCGCGATATAGTCGGTGAACTCTTTTGCCGCCTCTTTGCCCATCAGCGACAACATCGATTCGATATGTACCGGCGGCAGCTGCAACCGTTTATTGAGCGCCTGCACCGCATGGCGCGAGCTGGCCGTCAGCAGCTGAAAACCGACCACGAACACCACCGCCAGCGTGGCGAGAATTAACCAAATCATCACGTCATCCATCTCATTCACTGCCGGGCATCATAAGCGCTAACGCGGGTTGGCGCCACGGCGAAAAATCGGGAAAGCGGCGTAGAGGGCGAATCTCTACCTGACAGCCGCACGCGCTTCTGACAGAATAGGCGCCATCCCCGATTTAACCCTCTACAGATGGATTTCCTCTCTGATGGCAGCAAAAATTATTGACGGTAAAACGATTGCGCAGCAGGTGCGCCTTGAGGTTGCCGAAAAAGTACAGCAGCGTCTGGTGGCCGGTAAACGTGCGCCCGGTTTGGCAGTTGTGCTGGTGGGTGAAAACCCGGCTTCGCAGATCTATGTCGCCAGCAAACGTCGTGCTTGTGATGAAGTGGGCTTCATCTCCCGCTCCTACGATCTGCCGGCCTCCACCAGCGAAGCAGAGCTGCTGGAGCTGATTGATAAGCTGAATAATGACAACGAGATCGACGGCATTCTGGTGCAGCTGCCGCTGCCAGCCGGCATCGATAACGTCAAAGTGCTGGAGCGCATCGTGCCGGACAAAGACGTGGATGGATTCCATCCGTACAACGTCGGTCGTCTGTGCCAGCGCGCGCCAAAGCTGCGTCCATGTACGCCGCGCGGCATCGTCACTTTGCTGGAGCGCTACAATATTGATACTTACGGCCTGAACGCCGTGGTGGTTGGCGCATCGAATATTGTTGGCCGTCCGATGAGCATGGAGCTGCTGCTTGCCGGTTGCACCACCACCGTCACGCACCGTTTCACCAAAGATTTGCGTCATCACGTTGAGCACGCCGATCTGCTGGTGGTGGCGGTCGGTAAGCCGGGCTTTATTCCGGGCGACTGGATCAAGCCGGGCGCGGTGGTGATTGATGTCGGTATCAACCGTCTCGAAAGCGGTAAAGTGGTCGGTGATGTGGAGTTCGAAGCGGCATCTGAACGCGCCTCGTACATCACGCCCGTTCCAGGCGGCGTCGGTCCGATGACGGTCGCGACACTGATCCAAAACACGCTGACCGCGTGCGAAGAATTTCACGACATTGAGGAGGCATAATGGCCAGTTTTTCTCTCGGTAAACATGCCCACGTTGATTTGTGCGACCTGCTGAAACTCGAAGGTTGGGTGCAGAGCGGTGCGCAGGCGAAAGCGGTGATTGCAGAAGGCGAAGTGCGCGTAGATGGCGCAGTGGAAACGCGTAAGCGCTGCAAGATTGTAGAAGGCCAGAAAGTTGAGTTTGCTGGCTTTAAGATTACGGTTGTCGCGTAATGAGGTGATGGTCGCCGTGAATGGCGTCATCACCTAAGGTGCAGTAATTGATACGGTCGCCATGAATGGCGACCCTACAAAAGACGTTCTTCCCCCACCACGCGCGTTTCCCCTTCTATTTGCTCCAGCTCGATATGATTCACCGCCGTATGTTCGGCAATCAGCGTCGCCAGTTTTGGTGAATGGCTGGTGATCCACAGTTGGCTGAACTGGCTGGCTTCGGCGATCAGGCGCGCCAAGGCGGGCAGCAGATCTTCATGCAGGCTGTTTTCCGGTTCATTCAGCGCCATAAACGCCGGCGGACGCGGGCTGAGCAGCGCCACCACCAGGCAAAGAAAACGCAACGTGCCATCCGAAAACTCAGCGCTCTCCAGCGGACGCAAAATCCCGCGCCGCGACATCAGCATCTGAAAGCGCCCGTTCTGCACATCCACGTGAAATTCGGTATCCGGGAAAGCGTCATCCATCACCTGAAACAACAGCTCGTGATGACCGCGCTCGACGATGGTGGCCCACGCCGCCGCCAGATTGCTGCCATCATGGCTCAGCACCGGCGCACGCACGCCAATCTGCGGCGCACGAATCGGCGAACCGGGCCACACGGCAAACTCATGATAAAAGCGCCACTGGCGCAGCCGTTCGCGCACCTGCGAAAGCTCGGGATAGAGATGCGGTTCGCCCAGTTGCCCAAACAGCGACTCTTCCGGATGCAGCACCGCCGGATAACTCACGCGTTCGCCATCAACGTTATGCAGGAAAGCGGTTTGATTAGTGCGTTGCAGGATGCAGGAAGAAGGACGTCGCCGCTGGCCGCTCATCCACAAGCGCTCCTCTTTCACCAGCGGATCGAGGTTGAACATGCTGGTGGCCAATGGCTCAGGAAAACCGACATCGATCTGGTAATCCATGTCGTCCATTACCACCGCCAATGAAAGACGTTTGGGATCGTGGCGCCGATCGCCGCGCCTTAAGCCGCCTGCCCACATCGCTTTCTGAATGCCGCCCTCTTCTGCCAGCGCCAGTGCTAAGCGCCCGCTAGCCGCTTCGTGCAGCAGCCGCACCGCTTTATACAAATTGGATTTGCCGCAGCCGTTGGGTCCGCTCACCACGTTGAGCTGTTGTAGCGGTAGCGTGAGATCGCGCACCGAGCGGAAGCCGTGAATCTGAATCTGTTCAATCGCCATAATAAAAAAGGGCGATTTCTCGCCCTCTCCGGTTATTTGCGTCGCCAGCTGGAACCTTGTGGCCCATCCTCAACGATCACGCCCAACTCGTTAAGCTTATCGCGCGCCACATCCGCCTGCGCCCAATCTTTGGCTGCACGCGCGTCGGAACGGGCTTTCACCCAATGCTCGATCTCCGCCACTTCGTCGTAATTGACCTGCGCACCGCTCTGCAGGAACTGCTCTGGGTCCTGCTGCAGAATGCCGAGTACATTGGCAATCTGGCGCAGTTTCGCCGCCAGCGCATCGGCCGCCGCTTTATCTTCGCTTTTTAGACGATTCACTTCACGCGCCATATCGAACAACACCGAATAGGCTTCCGGCGTGTTGAAGTCGTCATCCATCGCGCTACGGAAACGCGCTTCAAACTCTTCGCCACCCGCCGCCGTGGCGTTGGCGTCGGTGTGACGCAGCGCGGTGTACAGGCGCTCAAGCGCCGCACGCGCCTGATTGAGGTTATCTTCGCCGTAGTTGAGCTGGCTGCGATAGTGGCCCGACATCAGGAAGTAACGCACGGTTTCGGCATCGTAATGCTGCAACACATCGCGCACGGTGAAGAAGTTATCCAGCGATTTCGACATCTTCTCGCGATCAACCATCACCATGCCGGAGTGCATCCAGTAATTCACATACGGACCATCGTGCGCACAGGAGGATTGCGCCACTTCGTTTTCATGGTGCGGGAACATCAGATCCGAGCCGCCGCCGTGAATGTCGAAATGGGTGCCGAGCTGCTTGCAGTTCATCGCCGAGCATTCGATGTGCCAGCCTGGACGGCCGTTGCCCCACGGCGAATTCCACGCCGGTTCGTCGGCTTTGGACATTTTCCACAGCACGAAGTCCATTGGATTGCGCTTCACGTCCGCCACTTCGACGCGCGCACCGGCCTGCAGCTGTTCCAGATCCTGACGCGACAGCACGCCGTAAGCTTTGTCGCTCAGCACGTCGAACATCACATCGCCATTGTCAGCGACGTAAGCGTGATTACGTTCAATCAGCGTGCCGACCAGCTCGATGATCTCATCGATATGGCGCGTGGCGCGCGGCTCCAGATCCGGCGGCAGAATGCCGAGTGCGGCGAAATCGTTATGCATTTCGGCGATCATGCGGTTGGTCAGCGTTTCAATGCTTTCACCGTTTTGATTGGCACGTTTGATGATTTTGTCATCGATGTCGGTGATGTTACGCACATACTTCAGCTGATAGCCCACGTAACGCAGATAACGCGCCACCACGTCGAATGCCACAAAGGTACGCCCATGGCCGATATGACAGAGGTCGTAAACCGTAATACCACACACGTACATACCGATTTCACCGGCATGGATGGGTTTGAATTCCTCTTTCTGTCGACTCAGGGTGTTATAAATCTTTAGCATTGAACGGTTCCGTTTGTTTTACGTGTGCGGGAATAGAACTATCAAAAATCTAGCTGTTTATTGCGTCAGCCGATCGGTTAAGCATGGTATTCAATGACCGCACATTCCGTAGCGGCGCGATTTATCGCGCAATAAATTGCGCCGCTACGATGTCTGCGCTCTGTGTGATCTGTTTTCATCGCTTAACTGACCAACGTCAAGCCGGTTATTGTGCCGTATTTTTCTCAGTTGTGCATCGCTCGGTTGCCAACTGCCGTCCGGTTACTGACGCGTTATTGGAAATTGTGATATAAGAAGCGTCTACAAAAATGCCCCGCCGCCTTGCAGGCGCGGCAGACGACACTGACGACAAACCTGACAGGAAGAAAATAATGGTCACTTTCCAGACGAACCATGGCGATATCGTAATTAAAACCTTCGATGACAAAGCGCCGGCTACCGTGAAGAACTTCCTGGAATACTGCGCGGAAGGTTTTTACGATAACACTATCTTCCATCGCGTAATCAACGGCTTCATGGTTCAGGGCGGCGGTTTTGAGCCTGGCATGAAGCAGAAAGACACCAAAGCCGATATCCGCAACGAAGCGAACAACGGCCTGAAAAACACCAAAGGTACGCTGGCGATGGCGCGTACGCAGGCTCCACACTCGGCCACTGCGCAGTTCTTTATCAACGTAGCAGACAACGACTTCCTGAACTTCCGTGACGAAAGCCTGCAAGGCTGGGGTTACTGCGTGTTCGCTGAAGTGGTTGAAGGCATGGACGTGGTTGAGAAAATCAAAGCGGTGAAAACTGGCCGCAGCGGCATGCATCAGGACGTTCCGGTTGAAGACGTTGTCATCCAGAAAGTGACTATTAGCGAGTAATGTCGCGCACACTGTTTATCGCAGATCTGCATCTGTGCAATGAAGAACCGGCAATTACTGCCGGTTTTCTGCATTTTTTGCAGGGTGAAGCGCGTTCGTGCGATGCGCTTTATATCCTTGGCGATCTGTTTGAAGCCTGGATCGGCGACGACGATCCCAATCCACTGCATCAGCAAATTGCTGCGGCGCTCAAGGCGCTGCCGGTGCCGAAATTCTTCATTCACGGTAATCGCGACTTCCTGCTCGGCCAGCGCTTCGCGCGGGCTTCTGGTATGACGCTGCTGCCGGAAGAGCAGGTGTTGGATCTGTACGGACATCGCGTATTAATCATGCACGGCGACACCCTGTGCACCGACGATGAAGGTTATCAGCGTTTTCGCGCCAAAGTGCATCAGCGCTGGCTGCAGCGTCTGTTCCTTGCTTTGCCGCTGCGCCTGCGCATGCGCATTGCCGCGCGCATGCGTAATGGCAGCAAACAGGCCAATCAGCACAAGTCGGTCAGCATTATGGACGTCAATCAGCACGCCGTTGAGGAAGCGATGACGCGCCACAAGCTGCAGATACTGATTCACGGCCACACGCATCGCCCGGCGATTCATCAGTTCTCGCTGCACGGCGAAAATGCTCAGCGCGCGGTGCTCGGTGCCTGGCATGAGCATGGCTCAATGATTCAGCTTGATGCCAGCGGCGTAAGCCTGATTGAATTTCCCTTCTGACATCCGGGCGTAAATGCCCGTTTTCCGCCTACGCAACCGTTTTCCTTGCTGCCATCTCATGCTATTCTCTGTGCCCTTCTTCGCCTGCCCGCCCGGCCAGGTTCGTTTGCATATTCACAGGAGTTGACCGCATGTCATCCAACGCCACCCCGGCCCGTATCGCCATTGTCATGGGTTCTAAAAGTGACTGGGCTACCATGCAGTTCGCCGAGGAAATTCTTAATAGCCTGGATGTGCCCTTCCACGTTGAAGTGGTCTCAGCTCACCGTACACCCGACAAACTGTTCAGCTTCGCGGAAACCGCCGCCGACAACGGTTTTCAGGTGATTATCGCCGGTGCCGGCGGTGCCGCCCATTTGCCGGGCATGCTGGCCGCCAAAACGCTGGTGCCGGTGCTGGGCGTGCCGGTGCAAAGCGCCGCGCTGAGCGGCGTCGATAGCCTCTACTCCATCGTGCAGATGCCGCGCGGCATTCCAGTGGGAACGCTGGCAATTGGTAAAGCCGGTGCCGCCAACGCTGCCCTGCTGGCGGCGCAGATTCTGGCGATTCACGACAGCGCGCTGTCCGCGCGCATCGCCAACTGGCGTCAAACGCAGACCGATGAAGTGCTGAACAACCCGGATCCGCGGGAGGACGCATGAAGCCGGTTTGCATATTAGGAAACGGTCAGTTAGGCCGCATGCTGCGCCAGGCGGGTGAACCGCTCGGCATCGCGGTCTATCCGGTTGGGTTGGATGCAGAACCCTCTGCGCTGCCGATCGCCGAAAGCGTGATTACCGCCGAGATCGAACGCTGGCCAGAAACCGCGTTAACCCGCGAACTGGCGAGCCATCCGGCGTTTGTGAATCGCGATATTTTCCCGCGTCTGGCCGATCGCCTGACGCAAAAACAGCTGCTGGATCAGTTAAACCTCGCCACCGCGCCGTGGCAGCTGCTGGCGGATAAAGCCGAGTGGCCGCAGGTGTTCAGCTCGCTGGGCGAACTGGCGATTGTGAAGCGTCGTACCGGCGGCTATGACGGCCGCGGACAGTGGCGGTTGCGCGCCAATGAAACCGATGCGCTGCCGGATGAGTGCTACGGCGAATGCATCGTTGAGCAAGGCATTAACTTCAGCGGTGAAGTGTCGCTGGTCGGTGCGCGCGGACACGATGGCAGCACGGTGTTTTATCCGCTGACGCACAACCTGCATCAGGACGGCATTCTGCGCACCAGCGTCGCCTTCCCGCAGGCTGATGCCGCGCAGCAACAGCAGGCGGAAGCGATGCTCAGCGCCATCATGCATGAGCTGAACTACGTCGGCGTGATGGCGATGGAGTGTTTCATTACGCCAGCCGGTTTGCTGATCAACGAACTGGCCCCGCGCGTGCACAACAGCGGTCACTGGACGCAGAATGGCGCGTCCATCAGCCAGTTTGAGCTGCATCTGCGCGCCGTGCTCGGCCTCGCGCTGCCGCAACCGGTGGTGTTTGCGCCGTCGGTGATGGTGAACCTGATCGGCACCGATGTGAATCTGGCGTGGCTGCAACAACCGCTGGTGCATCTGCATTGGTATGACAAAGAGGTGCGCGCCGGCCGCAAGGTGGGGCATCTGAATCTGACCGATAGCGATCACGCGCGTTTGGCGGAAGCCTTAAATGCGCTGGTGCCGCTGCTGCCGGCAGAGTATGCAAGCGGGATTGCATGGGCGGTGGAGAAGCTTTGAGTCACCAGGTCGCCATAAATGGCGACCCTACGAAATCCCAGCTCTGTAAAGGTAAGGTCGCCATTCATGGTGACCGATTCTCGCTTAACTGACGAGCGTTACGCCACCATCTTCATCGCCACATGGCTCCAGCGATTGAGATGCGTAATCTGGAAACCATGCGCCTCAAACAGCGCATTGAGCGACGCTTCCGAATAAATCGTGATGTGCCCATTGCGTGGCGCGATATACCAATCATTCATTCCCAAATGGCTCACTTCATTCGTGGTGCCTGTGCTGAAGAAAAACACCCCGCCCTTTTTCAAAAAGCCTGACACTTCCCCCAGCGTTTTATGCGGATCCGGCGTGTGCTCAAACACTTCAAAACAGGTTATAAATTCAAACGAGTTTAATTGCGGATAGTCACCAGGCACAAACGGATCCCAGGCAACCATATCAATGCCCACTTCCTGCATTAAGCGCGCCAGCGTGCCAGTACCGCCGCCGTAATCCAGCATCTTTTTGCCATGAAACTTTTTAAATAGAGCCAAAATTAGATCGCGGTTTTTGCGCGGGCGTTCGATCTCATAATTGGGATCAAACTCAGCATAGCCTTCGTTGTACACATGCTGCGCATAATCTTCCGGCGTCCAGTCATCAAACGCGTGGGTATACACCAAACCGCAGCTTTGGCATTGATGGTAATAAATCGGCACACCCTTTAGTGGATACACGTAACGACTGGC
The DNA here is from genome assembly GCF_000282675.1 of Pantoea sp. GM01. NCBI lineage: Bacteria > Pseudomonadati > Pseudomonadota > Gammaproteobacteria > Enterobacterales > Erwiniaceae > Pantoea > Pantoea sp. GM01. Next base: position 205,992 of record NZ_AKIU01000055.1, read on the forward strand.
ATTTTGCGCATAACAGGCAGTATTAAAATCGGTGACACCATACAGCGAGGCTTCGCCCTGACACACTTTACAGCACCCGATTTCAACGACGGATTTAACGATGAGTTGAGACGACATGTTTGAGCCTTAAATAAGTCTGGTCTGCTGCTGTGAGTCGACACATGCAGACCAGAACTTAAATCTAAGACTCAACCGGCATTAAAACTTCTGAACAACGCCTTCTGATTTAATAGCCTGATACCTAACCAGCCGCCGCACAATGAGAGCAACAATGCGCCACCGATCGGCAACACCATCCACAGGGTCCAGTCTGGCTGCCAGGGGAAATCAAAGATCTTGCGCTGCAATCCCCACAGCGCCGCTTCAGCGCCAAGGGCGGCGGCAATCCCCGACACCACGCCAAGCAGCGCAAACTCGCACCACAGCGTGCCGCGCAGCAGCCGTTTGCTGGCGCCGAGCGTGCGATACACCACCAGCTCCTGGCGGCGCTGACGCATACCGACCTGAATCTGTGCCAGCAATAGCAGCACGCCGCACACCGTGACCAGCACCACCATCACTTCCAGCGCCTGGCTTACCTGCGTCAACACCTGACCGATTTGGCGCATCATGCTGCCAATATCCAGCAGGCTCAGCGTCGGAAACGCGCGATTAAGCTGCGCCAGTAACGCAGGATTGCTCTCCATGCGGAAGCTGGTCAGCCAGGTCTGCGGCTGTTGATCGAGCGCACCCGGCGGGAAGATAAAGAAGAAGTTCGGACGCAAACTTTCCCAATCGACCTTACGCAAGCTGGTGATTTTGGCGCTGAACTGCTGGGTATCGCCGCTGAAAGTTAAGCTATCGCCGAGCTTCACGCCGAGACGATCCGCCAGCTCCACTTCCATTGAGACTTCACCGGCTTTTGGCGGCCAGCTGCCGGCAATCAGCGGATTGTGATCCGGACGCTCCGCCTGCCACGTTAGATTGAGCTCGCGATTGAGCGCGTTATCCAGCTTCGGATCGGCCTCCTTTCCGTTCAGCTCGGTCAGACGTGCGCGCACGATCGGGTAGAACGTTTCCGGTTTGAGGTGATGCCCGGTCAGAAAATCACTTACCTGTGGCACCTGCTCTTTGGTGATGTTCAGCAGGAAATAGTTCGGGCTATCCGGCGGCAGTTGCTGTTGCCAGCGATCGAGCAGATCGCCGCGCATCACCAGCAGCAGCGCCAGCAGCATGAATGAGAGCGAAAACGCCGCCAGCTGGCTGAGCGTCATCGCCGGTTGGCGCAGCAGACGGTTGATCGCCAGACGCAGTGCCAGATTGCGCACCACCAGCTTACGCAGCAGCAGCAGCGTGCCCCAACCGAGAAGTGCCAGAAGCAGCGCCAGCATCACCACGCCCGCCAGCAGCGCCCACAGCATTTTGCTGCCGCCCATCAGCAGCGCCAACAACCCCATTACCACCAACGCCATCGCGGGCAGATAAAAGCGCAGCGGCCAAACGTTGGCCACGGCATCCCGACGCAATACGCGCAGCGGTTGCGTCGCCATCAGCAAGCGGTAAGGACGTAAACCGACCAGCAGCGAAATCACCAACATCGCGCCAATCGCCCACAGCCACGGCCAGAAGCTCGCCGCAGGCAGCGCGCCCGGCAGCACCGGTTTCAGCATCAGCAGCAGAATCACTTCAATCCCCTGCCCTAATGCGCTGCCGACTATTGCCGCCAGCAGCAGCACCGCCAGCCACTGGCCGATGATCAGCCGTTGTAGCGCCTTGCGCGTTGCGCCGAGGGTTTTCAGCACCGCGACTAAATCGTAGCGGCTGCGACAGTAATGGCTCATCGCCACCGCCACCGCGGCAATCGCCAGCATCAGCGTCAACAGCGCGGAGAGCAGTAAAAATTGCTGCGCACGCTGCATGGATCGGCCTAGCGCATCTTCGGAGTTCTCGACGCTAATCCAGCGCTGATCGGCTTTTAGCTGCGGCTCGATCCAGCTGTCGTAGCGCGCCAGCGGTGCCGGTTCGCCGGAGAATTTATAGCGCCAGCTCAGGCGACTGCCCGGCTGCACCGCACCGGTTTTCTCCACGTCGGCCAGGTTCATCAGCAGACGCGGCGCGGTCTGGAACGGATTGAAACCGCCATCCGGCTCCTGAATCACTTCACCGGCAATACGCAGCGTGGTATCACCAACGTCTACGTTGTCGCCCACTTTCAGGTTCAGCAACGCCAGCAAACGCGGCGCGGCCAGCACCGTTCCCGCTTGCGGGCGTAAGCCGGGCGGATGGGTTTGCAGCGTGCCAAACATCGGATAGGCATCATCCACGGCTTTAACGTCTGCCAACTGCGGCGTCTCTTGGGCGAACGTCATGGTCATAAAGCTCAGCTGACGACTCACCGATAGCCCCTCGTCGCGCGCTTTATTCAGCCATGCGTCCGGCGCAGGCGAGGTGGTGCGCAGCGTACGATCGCCGGCCATAAAGTCGCGGCTCTGCTGGCTTAAGCCTTTTTCCATGCGATCGCTGATCGAACCTAGCGCCAGCACGCACGCCACCGCTAAGGTCAGCGCCAGCCAGACAATCAGCAGCGAGGGCGAGCGCCACTCGCGCCAGAACCAGCGCCAAATCATGTTTCCTCCCACAGCTTGCCGTCACGCAGCCGCAAGCGGCGGCCGCAGCGCGCTGCCAGTTGCTCATCGTGCGTCACCAGAATCAGCGTGGTGGCAAAATCGCGGTTGAGTGAGAACAGTAGATCGGCGATGCGATCGCCGGTTTTGCGGTCGAGGTTGCCCGTCGGCTCATCGGCAAACAGCAGGCCGGGACGACCGCTAAAGGCGCGCGCCAGCGCCACACGCTGCTGCTCACCGCCGGAGAGCTGCGCAGGCAGATGGTGCAGACGATCCTTCAGGCCCAGCACCGTCAGCAGCTCCACCGCCTGGCTGCGGCTTTCGCGATCGCTGTCGCCGCGCAGCAGCGCGGGCAGCTGCACATTTTCCAGCGCGTTGAGCGTTGGCACCAGCATAAAGGATTGAAAAACAAAGCCGACCTCACGCGCGCGCAGCGCAGCTCGTTGCTCCTCATTCATCGTGTGCAGCGGCTGACCGAGCAGATGCACTTCGCCGCTGCTGCCATCGTCCAGGCCCGCCAGAATGCCGAGCAGCGTGGACTTGCCCGAGCCGGACTCGCCAATCAAGGCGATGGTCTCAGCTGGTTTGACAACCAGCTCAACTCCGGTAAGGATGGTCAGCTGATGCTCCCCCTGACCGACGGACTTAGTAAGATGATGAACTGCAACAATGTTTTCCGCTGGCATTATCCCTTCCTGTTGTTATTGCTTCTGCTGGTGTCCCGATTTGCCGCCGCCGACACGTTGCTGGTGTTGGGCGACAGCCTGAGCGCCGGGTATCGCATGTCGGCTACGGCGGCGTGGCCAAGTTTGCTGAATAAAGAGTGGCAACAGCAGCCCAAAGTCGTCAACGCCAGCATCAGCGGTGATACCGCAGGACAAGGGCTGGCGCGTTTACCGAGCCTATTAAAACAGCATCAGCCCCGCTGGGTGTTAATCGAATTGGGCGGTAACGATGGCCTGCGCGGCTTTCCACCGCAGAACATCGCTGACGATCTGACCAAAGTGATCGACGAAGTGAAAGCCGCTAAAGCGCAGCCGCTGCTGATGCAGATTCGTCTGCCCGCCAATTATGGGCGTCGTTATACGGAGGCGTTTAGCGCTATCTATCCGCGCCTGGCACAGCAGTACGACATTCCTCTGGTGCCCTTCTTTATGGAGCAGGTCTACCTGAAGCCGGAGTGGATGCAGCAGGATGGAATTCACCCCAATCCGGATGCTCAGCCGTTTATCGCCAACCTGATGGCGACCGAACTGGCTCCGCTAGTAAAGCATGATTAATGCAGGCGTGTGATTTTTAACGGGTAAAGAAATGCAAAAAACAATTCTCATCACCGGCTGCTCCAGCGGCATTGGTTTGGTCGCCGCTAACGATCTTTTATCACGCGGCTATCGCGTGCTGGCCGCTTGTCGTCGCGCGGACGATGTGGCGCGCATGGAAGCGCTGGGATTTATTGGCGTGCAGCTGGATCTCGATGATGCCGCCAGCGTCGATGCCGCCGCCGACCGCGTGCTGGAGCTCACCGATCATCGCCTGCACGCGCTGTTTAATAACGGTGGTTTTGGTCAATATGGGCCGCTCAGCAGCGTGTCGCGTCAACAGCTGGAAAAGCAGTTTTCCACTAACCTGTTTGGCACCCATCAACTGACGATGCGCCTGCTACCGGCGCTGCAGGCCAGCGGCAATGGCCGCATCGTCAATACCAGTTCGGTGCTGGGATTGATCTCTACGCCAGGCCGTGGCGCGTATGCCGCCAGCAAATGGGCGCTGGAAGCCTGGAGCGATGCGCTGCGTCTTGAAGTGCGCGAGTCTGGCGTTCGCGTCAGCTTGCTCGAGCCGGGCCCCATCAGCACGCGTTTCACCGATAACGTGCATCAGGGTGAACAGGATAAACCGGTGCGCAATCCCGGTATCGCCGCGCGATTTACTCTGCCGCCGGAAGCGATTCTGCCGAAACTGCGTCACGCGTTAGAGAGCAAACATCCGCGGTTGCGTTATCCGGTGACGCTGGTCGCCTGGACGATGAGCCTGCTGAAACGCCTGCTGCCAGGTTGGATACTGGATCGCATTTTACGCAGCAACTAAGCTGCAAGTCAGAATCGAGCTTGAACCTGGGCAGCTTGCCCCCATATCCTCAACACACTTTCTGCAAAGAGACGTATTCATGTCACACGCTTTGATTATCGACATCAACGAATCCAATCTGCAACAGACCTTAGAGCAGTCGATGCAGCTGCCGGTGCTGTTCTATTTCTGGTCCGAACGCAGTCAGCATTGTCAGGAATTGACGCCGGTGCTGGATCGCCTGGCGCAGGAGTATGCCGGTCAGTTTATTTTGGCGAAGCTGGATTGCGATAAAGAGCAGATGGTGGCCTCGCAGTTTGGTCTGCGTTCCATCCCAACCGTTTATCTTTTCCAGAACGGTCAGCCGGTGGACGGCTTCCAGGGCCCGCAACCCGAAGAGGCGATTCGCGCCCTGCTGCAAAAGGTGTTGCCGCGTGAAGAAGAAGTAAAGGCGCAGCAAGCCATGCAACTGATGCACGAAGGCAAACCGCTTGACGCTCTGCCGCTGCTGAAAGATGCCTGGCAGCTGAGCAATCAAAACAGCGAAATCGGTTTCCTGCTGGCGGAAGTGCTGATCACCCTTAATCGCAGCGACGAAGCGGAAACGGTGTTGGATAAGGTACCGTTGCAGGATCAGGACACGCGTTATCAAAGCCTGATCTCGCAAATCGAGCTGCTGAAACAGGCCGCCGATACGCCAGAAATTCAGCTGTTGCAGGAACAACTGGCCGGCGATGCCGCGAATGCCGAGCTGGCGGCAAAACTTGCCTTACAGCTGCATCAGGTTGGCCGCAACGAAGAAGCGTTAGAGCTGTTGTTCGGTTTCCTGAAAAGCGATCTCAGTGCGGGTGATGGCCAGGTACGCAAGATGTTCCAGGAGATTTTGGCCGCACTCGGCACTGGCGATACCCTCGCCGCCCGCTATCGCCGCCAGCTTTACTCGCTGCTGTACTGATCGGTACTGCGCGTTAAACGGGCCGAACGACTCGGCCCGATAATCAATCTGCGGCAGGTTTTCGCAGTGCTTACGCTGTTCGCCCTGTAATTCCCCCTTCCTGGTAACCTAACTTTCCCGTATTCACTCAAGCTGCACGGTCTAACGATGCGCGGCCTGATTCGCCTCACCCTACTAGCATTGCAAATCATTGATATCCTCCCAGCATTTCATCACCCGCTTACATCACCTCCTCCTTAATGCTCCCAAGCCTGAAAACATAAAAACCAAACTTCAACGCACAAACAAACCCAACACTTAATGACACCGCAACAAACTACATAAACACTAAAAAAGTTTGCATTTAGTTTCATAGAGATAACTCAAAACTTAATGCACTGCGCAAAATAAGTGTTGCCGCAGTTTTTAGCGAGCGTAATATCCGCATCATTAAGAATTAAGTCAAAACTTAAGATAAAGTTCAATCTAACTTCCAGGAAACTAATCATGGGAAATTTCACTAAAACTCTGGTCGCTGTTGTTGTTACTTCTTCTTCGCTTTCTGCTTTAGCCGATACGGCTGCCATCAGTCGTGGTCAGGAAGCGGTAAGCCATGCCAGCCGCATGCAGTCTGCTGCGGATGCACGCGTTGCCGCAGCTTATGCTGGACGCTTCACTCACCAAGGTAGTGGCCTGAAAGGCGTTGAGGCTATGCAAGTGGATCGTGATGCCATGAGCCAAGCCGCGACCGCCCGGGCCAATGCCAATGCACAAATGGCGGGTGCCAGGAATCAGTTAGCCGGCGCCGTAGCGGGTGGTTATAACCTGCCGCATCAAGTCAACGTCCGCAAAAACTCGGACATGGCGGTAGCCCTGGCTGACGCCCGCCAGGCCGAGGCCGATCGTCAGGCTAAACAGCTCAGCGCCACCAGCTATAA
>NZ_AKIU01000056.1:0-22418 GCF_000282675.1 Pantoea sp. GM01
CCCACCCCGCCTCTATGGCGGGTTTTTTAATTTATGCCGCCATACTTCGCCGCCTGTTTCACGAACCAACTCTCGGGCACGCTGTGTGGTGGCTGCGCTAACTGCGCAAGCCCTTGTTTAATGGTTTGATCCGCCTGCTGCCACAAATGGCGATCGCCGTCGCGTAATAGCTGTATCTGAACCTGTTTTTCCACAAGGTAGACGCGCGCAAAGTCGGCATCGTACTGCACGATGGCGCGGGTGTTATCGATGATGTCGGCCAGTTTGATGGTTTGCGCTTCGGGCGAGGCATCCGCGGTATGACGAAAGTGCGCCAGCTTACGCGCTGCACGATTTTTGGCTGCAGGCTGCGCGCTGTCGGTGAGCATATCAACCAACTCCGCCACGCGCGGGCCGAAATGACGCTCAATATCGTCTATTGTGCTGGGGGTATCTTCTACCGTGTCATGCAGCCAGGCGGCGGCAATCATCTGTTCATCATCGGTGACGCTGCGCACCAGTTCGGCCACGGCTGCCGGATGCACGATATAGGGCTCGTCAGTGTATTTACGGCGCTGACCGGCAGCGGCGTGCGCCTCAGTGGCATAACGGCGCGCTTGCTCTTCCAGTGAATCTCGCATATTTCACTCTCCCAGAGAAAAGTCGCTTGCAATTATCTAGCGCGCTATTTATATTGAAACTCATGAACAGTAATCAAGATGACAAAAAAGTGAAGCAGGCGCCACTGCAGTTAGATCAGCAGCTCTGTTTCGCACTGTATTCGGCGAACCTCGCGATGCACAAAGTCTATCGCCAGTTGCTGTCAAAGCTGGAGATTACCTATCCGCAATATCTGGTGATGCTGGTGTTGTGGAATCAGGACGATGTGACGGTCTCGGAGATTGGCGAGCAGCTGTTTCTTGATTCGGCGACGCTAACGCCGCTGCTGAAACGTCTGGAGAGCGCCGGTTTACTGCGCCGTCAGCGTTCACGCCAGGATGAGCGCCAGGTGGTGGTGACGCTGACTGATGAAGGTCGCGCCTTGCGTGATAAAGCGGAAACCATTCCCGAAGCCATTCAGTGCGCAACCGCCTGTGATGATCAGGCGATGGCGCAGCTCAAAGGGCAGCTGGACGAATTGCGCGACAGCTTGTATCACGCCAACTAATTACACCAACGGGAAGTCGCTGTCTCGGCATCCCTTAATGAAGTTCAGGTTTGCGCATAATAAGTAGTGCGCGATTATATAGCGAATAAATGAGGTTATTATGTCTTTAGAACAAGTTGTTTACACTGCAAAAGCTAAAGCTACCGGCGGCCGTGATGGTCGTGCGACTTCTTCTGACAACGTGCTGGATGTGAAACTGGGCGTGCCAAAAGAGATGGGCGGCGCTGGCGGCGAAGTCACGAACCCAGAGCAGCTGTTTGCGGCGGGTTACTCAGCCTGTTTCCTCGGCGCAATGAAGTTTGTGGCGGGCCGTGACAAAATTGCGATGCCAAAAGATGCGTGGATTGAAGGCGAAGTCGGTATTGGTCCAATCCCGAACGGTTTTGGTATCGAAGCCAAGCTGAATATCCACCTGCCAGCCATGGACGCTGCTGAAGCGCAAAAGCTGGTTGATGCTGCTCATATCGTTTGCCCATACTCAAACGCGACGCGCGGCAACATCGATGTCACGCTGAATATCATCAACTAATTGCGAGTGATGAGAATGCAAGGCTCCTGCGGGAGCCTTTTTTATATCTGAAGATCGGCGTTCCCGGTTCGATAAGCAAATTTCTCTGGTCTTACCATTGGTTAAATGTTCTACTGCTCGGCTTCGCGCCATCGCCATATCGCCAGTCGGAATCGTCCCGATCCTGTACGTTGCGTCACGCTTTTTCTGCGGTTTAGCGAACTCTGCTGTCTTTACATAGTCACATTACGGTTGATACAACGACACCAGGTCGGGAATAGATATTTTCATGAATTATATTAAAAGTTTAACGCAGCAAAAGCTGTCATTGCTGCTTGCTTTATATCTCGGTATCTTGCTGAATTTACCGATATTTTATCGCCGTTTTGACGGTTTTTTAACGAAATCAAACCTCTCTGATTGGCTCTCTGCAGCGGCAGAAGTGATGGCCGCCGTGTTGCTGACCTTCTTCCTGATGCGCTTGCTATCACTGGGTGGCAAATGGGCTTATCGCATTCTTGCCAGCCTCATCGTGATCATTTCGGTGGCAGCCGCCTATTACATGGCGTTCTTCAACGTAGTGATTGGTTACGGCATTATCGCGTCAGTGATGACCACCGATGTTGATCTCTCGAAAGAAGTAATTGGCCTGCGCTTCGTGCTGTGGATGGTGCTGGTGAGCGCACTTCCGCTGCTGCTGATTTGGCGCAATAACCTGAGTCTGACACTGTTCGAACAGCTGAAAACGCCGGGTCAGCGTCTTAAACCGACGGTGATTTTGTTGCTGAGCGTGGCGTTGGTATGGCTGCCCATTCGCTATTTTGACAAGTTGCAGAAGGTTAACGAAGAGATCACCAATATCGATTTACCGAGCTACGGTGGTGTGGTCGCACACTCGTATCTGCCATCAAACTGGATCGCCGCGCTGGGACTGTTTGCCTGGACCAAAATGGATGAAGAGTGGGATGGCAAAGAGTTGCTTGATCCGGCGAAGCAGTTTACCTACGTCGCACCGCCGGGCATCGACGATACCTATATGGTGTTTGTGATTGGCGAAACCACGCGCTGGGATCACATGGGGATGCTGGGCTACGATCGCGATACCACGCCGAAGCTGTCAAAAGAGAAAAATCTGGTCGCCTTCCGCGGCGAGTCTTGTGATACCGCCACCAAGCTGTCGCTGCGCTGTATGTTCGTGCGCGAAGGCGGCACCATGGACAATCCAGGACGTACGCTGAAAGAGCAGAATATTTTCGCCGTACTGAAAGAGTTGGGCTTTACCTCCGAACTGTTCGCCATGCAGAGCGAAGTGTGGTTCTACGATAACGCCAATACCAACAACTTCTCATTCCGCGAGCAGATTGGCTCAGAGAAGCGCAATCAGGGCAAAGCGGTAGATGACATGCTGTTAGTGCCGGAACTGCAGGCATCATTGCAGCGTTTCCCTAAAGGTAAGCACGTGGTCATCCTGCACACCAAAGGGTCGCATTATCTCTATTCGCAGCGCTACCCGCGCGACTTCGCTCGCTACAAGCCGGAGTGTATGGGAGTTGATGAAACCTGCAGCAAAGCGCAGTTGATCAATGCTTATGACAACTCGGTTTTATACGTTGATACCATGCTGGATAGCGTGCTCGATCAGCTGCGTGATAAGAAGGCGATAGTGTTCTATGCCGCCGACCATGGTGAATCGATCAGTGAGAATATGCATCTGCACGGTACGCCGCGTGAGATGGCGCCACCGGAGCAATTCCGCGTGCCAATGATGGTGTGGGCTTCCGATAAGTATCTGGACGATCCCACCAACCGTAGCAACTTTGAGCGCTTACAAGCGCAACAGCGCGTCGGCAAAACGCATCGTCATGTTGAGTTGTTCGACACCATTTTGGGCTGCCTGGGTTATACCTCGCCAGATGGCGGGATCAAAGCAGCCAATAACTGGTGCCAGGCACCTGCGGGTACTCCAGCTAAAACGCTGTAATATCCTGGGGTCTCCATTAATGGCGACCGCTACGCCGAACCCATTGAGCAGCAGGGCTTTTAGGGTGCTGCTTGCTTTCCAGGCGATCAGATGGGTTTTCAGCAAAAGGGATTGACGCTTTTTTAGCGGCGCAGTAATATGCGCCCCCATCGGCGAGTAGCGCAGCTTGGTAGCGCAACTGGTTTGGGACCAGTGGGTCGGAGGTTCGAATCCTCTCTCGCCGACCATCTTTGAAGAAACCTGCTTTTATAAGCAGGTTTTTTTTCGTCTGTAATTTGGCGGATCACCACATTGGACCGCTGCGCTCTGTTTAAAAGCGCAACCACACGTGCAGGCGATGGGAAGGCGGCTCGGTTAGCAAAGCGTCCGCCGCAGGGATGCGGCGGCCGAGGCTACAGGGACGTATTCACGCCGTCTTTGCGTTCGAGCCGCCTTTCCTGAGCACCGCAACGAGCAAACAGCAAAACCCGTAAATACACCCGTTCCGCCAGTTAAACCCGAAATAATCACCATTATGTCCACTTTCATCTCTGCACCCCACGCCAAATCGAACCCGCCCGCTTAATTCGTGACACATTCTTCTTATGACCGGTTTATGCATCATGCTGATTTCTTATGCCATTTTACTAGCACATTCCGCTGCCTGAACGTCATAACGCACGAAGAATCGTTCAGATATTCAACATTTACCAATAACTTTTGTATGTTTTTTAGCGGTGATAATCACTGTCATTTGCCTACATAGCCAGATAATCACGCGGCATTGAGTGCTTTATCACCTTTTTAAATTTTGGCTCAGCGCAATAAGGGTGTTTTTTATCGTTGCTTGCACTTACTCACACTCTGTGTAAATAACCCCACACTGTATTGACGTTTATTGCAACTGTTGACAAATTGATGCGTCAATAAAATGTAGAGACGGACCTGCCTGACAATGTCCCCGGCAAAAATAACCGCTCACATTTTGCTTACGCTTAATTGACCTGCCCGAACCGCATAAAAAAATCAGAGGTCGGGCGACGCACACAACATCACATCACAATGGAGCAAAACATGATCAACTCCCTGGCTAAATCCAGGATGCTGAAGGTCGGTCTCAGCCTGATTGCTATGACCGTTGCCGCTGGTGTCCAGGCGAAAACCCTCGTTTATTGTTCAGAAGGTTCGCCTGAAGGCTTCAACCCGCAGCTCTTCACATCGGGCACCACCTACGATGCTAGCTCTGTACCGATCTACAACCGTCTGGTTGAGTTCAAAACCGGTACCACCGAGTTGCAGCCAGGTCTGGCAGAAAAATGGGATGTCAGCGCGGACGGTAAAACCTATACCTTCCATCTGCGCCAGGGCGTGAAGTGGCAATCGACCAAAGACTTCAAGCCAACCCGTACCTTCAATGCCGATGACGTCGTGTTCTCCTTCGAGCGTCAGCTCGACAAAAACAACAAATATCACGGTGTTTCTGGCGGCAGCTACGAATACTTCGAAGGCATGGACATGCCTAAGCTGATCGCCAAAATCGAAAAAGTTGACGATTACACCGTACGCTTCACCCTGACCCGTCCAGAAGCGCCGTTCATCGCTGACCTCGGTATGGACTTCGCTTCAATTCTGTCAAAAGAGTACGCCGACAACATGCTGAAAGCGGGCACGCCAGAGAAGCTGGACCTCAATCCAGTGGGCACCGGTCCATTCGTGCTGCAGCAATATCAGAAAGATTCGCGCATTCTGTATAAAGCTAACCCAGACTTCTGGGGCACCAAGCCGAAGATTGATCGCTTAGTGTTCTCCATCACGCCAGATGCTTCTGTCCGTTACGCCAAACTGCAGAAGGGTGAGTGCCAGGTTATGCCGTACCCGAATCCGGCCGACATCGCCAGCATGAAGAAAGACGACAAAATTAATCTGATGGAGCAGCCTGGTCTGAACGTCGGTTACCTGTCGTTCAACACCGAGAAAAAACCGCTGGATAACGTGAAAGTGCGTCAGGCACTGACCATGGCGGTGAACAAACAAGCCATTATTGATGCCGTTTATCAGGGCGCTGGCCAGGCCGCGAAAAACCTGATCCCGCCAACCATGTGGGGCTACAACGACGACATCAAAGATTACGCCTACGATCCTGAGAAAGCTAAAGCGCTGCTGAAAGAAGCGGGCATGCCAGATGGCTTCTCAATCGACCTGTGGGCCATGCCGGTACAACGTCCATACAACCCGAACGCACGCCGTATGGCTGAAATGGTTCAGGCTGACTGGGCGAAAATTGGCGTGAAAGCCAAAATCGTTACCTTCGAATGGGGCGAGTACCTGAAACGCGCGAAAGCCGGGGAACACCAGACCGTCATGATGGGCTGGACCGGTGATAATGGGGATCCGGATAACTTCTTCGCTACGCTGTTCAGCTGTGCAGCAGCGAAAGACGGTTCGAACTACTCACGTTGGTGCTACAAGCCGTTTGAAGATCTGATTCAGCCAGCACGTGCTGAAGCCGATCACAACAAACGTATTGAGCTGTACAAACAGGCTCAGGTAGTGATGCATGACCAGGCTCCGGCGCTGATCATCGCCCACTCAACCGTATATGAGCCAGTGAGCAAGAAAGTATCTGGTTATGTGGTTGATCCATTAGGTAAACATCACTTCGAAAACGTCGATATCCAGGAATAACCTTTCGGATTATCGCGGTTAGGGCCAGCATTGCTGGCCCTCGGGCGGCACCTTCGCCGCCCGTATTCCGCTCTTTTTTTCCGGCTAATTCTACTAATGAAGCGCTTCTTGCGTCGCGTCCGCCTATGGCTGGCTGCGAGTGTTGAGCAATGTTGTCCCCGGCGGTAACGCTATGGGAAATGTCAGAGAACCAGGCTTATGCTGCAATTCATACTCCGACGTTTGGGCCTTGTCATCCCAACGTTCATCGGTATCACGTTATTGACCTTCGCGTTTGTCCATTTAATCCCCGGCGATCCGGTACTGATCATGGCCGGTGAACGCGGCATCTCCCCCGAACGTCACGCTCAGCTGATGGCGCAGTTTGGCCTCGATCAGCCGATGTGGAAGCAATATCTCACCTACATCAATGGTGTACTGCACGGCGACCTTGGCATCTCGCTGAAAAGCCGCATCCCGGTCTGGGATGAATTCGTTCCTCGTTTTAAAGCCACGCTGGAACTGGGCATCTGCGCCATGTTGTTCGCGGTTGCAGTGGGTATTCCTGTTGGTGTGCTGGCAGCGGTAAAACGCGGCTCAATCTTCGATCACACCGCCGTAGGCATCTCGCTCACCGGTTACTCGATGCCGATTTTCTGGTGGGGCATCATGCTGATCATGCTGGTCTCGGTGCAGTGGAACCTCACGCCGGTCTCCGGGCGCGTCAGCGACATCATCTTCCTTGACGACAGCCATCCGCTCACCGGCTTTATGCTGATTGATACGCTGCTGTGGGGTGAACCGGGCGATTTCAAAGATGCCGTGATGCACATGATTTTACCGGCCATCGTGCTTGGCACCATTCCGCTGGCGGTGATTGTGCGTATGACGCGCTCCTCCATGCTGGAAGTGCTGGGTGAAGACTACATCCGCACCGCGCGCGCCAAAGGTTTGACGCGCATGCGCGTGATTGTGGTGCATGCGCTGCGTAACGCCATGCTGCCGGTGGTCACTGTGATTGGCTTGCAGGTCGGTACGCTGCTGGCCGGTGCGATCCTGACCGAAACCATCTTCTCGTGGCCGGGACTCGGCCGCTGGCTGATCGAAGCGCTGCAACGCCGTGACTATCCGGTGGTACAGGGCGGCGTATTGCTGGTGGCGATTCTGATCATCGTGGTCAACCTGCTGGTTGATCTGTTGTACGGCGTGGTCAATCCACGTATCCGTCATAAGAAATAAGGGGGAATCATGTCTGCTGTTGATCCCGCAAGCGTAACTGCTGCACCCAAGCCGATGACCCCGTTACAGGAATTCTGGCACTACTTCAAACGTAATAAAGGCGCAGTTATCGGCCTGGTTTACATCGTTCTGATGCTATTAATCGCCATCTTTGCCGATGTGCTGGCACCACACGCACCGGCTGAACAGTTCCGCGATGCCTTGCTGCATCCACCGGTCTGGCAGGAAGGCGGCAACTGGAGCTACATCCTTGGTACCGATGACGTGGGCCGCGATGTGCTGTCGCGTCTGATGTACGGTGCTCGCCTGTCGCTGCTGGTGGGCTGCATGGTCGTCGTGCTGTCGCTGATTCTTGGCGTGATATTCGGTTTGATGGCCGGCTATCTCGGCGGCGTGGTGGACGCGATTATTATGCGCGTGGTCGACATCATGCTGGCGCTGCCAAGCCTGCTGCTGGCATTGGTGTTAGTGGCGATCTTCGGTCCGTCGATCGTCAATGCTTCGCTGGCCATCACCTTCGTGGCGCTGCCGCACTACATCCGTCTGACACGTGCTGCGGTGCTGGTTGAAGTCAACCGCGACTACGTCACCGCGTCGAGCGTGGCGGGAGCTGGCACGCTGCGTCAGATGTTTATCAATATTCTGCCTAACTGCCTGGCACCGCTGATCGTGCAGGCATCATTAGGCTTCTCCAACGCCATCCTTGATATGGCGGCGTTGGGCTTTCTCGGTATGGGGGCGCAACCGCCAACGCCGGAGTGGGGCACCATGCTCTCCGACGTGTTGCAGTATGCGCAAAGTGCCTGGTGGGTGGTGACGTTCCCTGGCGTGATCATTTTGCTGACGGTTTTGGCATTCAACCTCATGGGCGATGGTTTGCGTGATGCACTCGACCCGAAACTCAAGCAGTAAAGAGGCACCGAGATGGCGTTATTAAATGTAGATAAGTTATCGGTGCATTTCGGCGACGAAAAGACACCGTTCCGTGCGGTTGACCGCATTAGTTATCAGGTCGAGCAGGGCCAGGTGGTTGGTATTGTCGGTGAATCGGGTTCCGGTAAATCGGTCAGCTCGCTGGCGATCATGGGCCTGATTGATTATCCCGGCCGCGTGATGGCCGAAAAACTGGAATTCAACGGGCGCGACCTGCAGAAAATCTCCGAAAAAGAGCGCCGCCAACTGGTTGGTGCTGAAGTGGCGATGATCTTCCAGGACCCGATGACCAGTCTCAACCCGTGCTACACCGTAGGTTTCCAGATTATGGAAGCGCTCAAGGTGCATCAGGGCGGCAGTAAACGTACCCGTCGTCAGCGCGCGGTTGATCTGCTCGATCAGGTGGGCATTCCCGATGCGGCATCGCGTCTGGATGTCTATCCGCACCAGCTTTCTGGCGGGATGAGCCAACGCGTGATGATCGCCATGGCGATTGCCTGCAAACCGAAGCTGCTGATTGCCGATGAGCCGACTACGGCGCTCGACGTCACCATTCAGGCGCAAATCATCGAACTGCTGCTGGAGTTGCAGAAGCAGGAGGACATGGCGCTGATCCTGATTACCCACGATCTGGCGCTAGTGGCCGAAGCGGCTCAGCACATCATCGTGATGTATGCCGGTCAGGTGGTGGAAAGCGGTAAAGCGGTGGATATCTTCAAAGCACCGCGTCATCCCTACACGCAAGCGCTGCTGCGCGCGTTGCCGGAATTTGCTGCGGACAAAGCGCGTCTGGCGTCGCTGCCGGGCGTGGTGCCGGGTAAATACGATCGCCCAACCGGCTGCCTGTTAAATCCGCGCTGCCCGTACGTGACCGATCGCTGCCGCCGTGAAGAGCCGGAGCTGCGCGACATTCCTGGCCGTCAGGCCAAATGTCACTTCCCACTGGATGATGCCGGGAGACCGACTTATGAGTCTTGATAACAACCAGCAGGATTACCTGCTGCAGGCGATTGACCTGAAAAAACACTACCCGGTGAAGAAAGGTCTGTTCGGCCAGGAACGTCTGGTAAAAGCGCTGGATGGCGTGTCGTTCAACCTCGAACGCGGCAAAACGCTGGCGGTGGTGGGTGAATCCGGCTGCGGTAAATCGACGCTGGGCCGCTTGCTGACCATGATTGAAACGCCGACCGAAGGCCAGCTCTTCTGGCACGGTCAGGATCTGTTGAAGCACGATCCGCAGGCGCAGAAACTGCGCCGTCAGAAAATCCAGATCGTGTTCCAGAACCCGTACGGCTCGCTCAATCCGCGCAAGAAAATCAGTCAGATTCTTGAAGAGCCGCTGGTGATCAACACCTCGCTGACCAAAGCGGAACGCAAAGAAAAAACGCTGGAGATGATGGCGAAAGTTGGCCTGAAAACCGAGCATTACGATCGCTATCCGCACATGTTCTCCGGTGGACAGCGCCAGCGTATCGCTATCGCACGCGGCCTGATGCTCGATCCGGATGTGCTGATTGCCGATGAACCTGTTTCCGCCCTCGATGTGTCGGTGCGCGCGCAGGTGCTCAACCTGATGATGGATTTGCAGCAGGATTTAGGTCTGTCCTACGTCTTCATCTCGCATGATTTATCGGTGGTGGAGCACATCGCTGATGAGGTGATGGTGATGTATCTCGGTCGCTGCGTGGAGAAGGGCAGCAAAGAGGCGATCTTCAGCAATCCGCGCCACCCTTACACTCAGGCGCTGCTGTCGGCGACACCGCGTCTTAATCCAGACGACCGTCGCGAGCGTATTAAGCTGACAGGCGAACTGCCGAGCCCGCTCAATCCGCCGCCGGGCTGTGCGTTTAACGCGCGCTGCCGCCGTCGTTTTGGCACCTGTGTTCAGCTGCAGCCAAAGCTGAAGCAGTATGGCGATCAGCAAATTGCCTGCTTCGCGGTTGATCAGGATGAAAATCAGCCGGTGGGCACGCTATAAATTAACGCCAATGATGGTTGAAGGCTCCCGCGGGAGCCTTTCTTTTTGGCAATGTAATACATCAGGGAAATTAACGGCTGAGAACCCCATCATCAAGGTGCTTTAAAAAGCATAACCTGAATGAATCAGTAATCAACTGGTCCTGATTAGGATATAAAGCGTAAAGGCAAATTCTTATTTTAATCAGGATTGCGTGAGCTTCATCACATTGGAATAAAATCCATAACTTGCAGCGCAGTAGAGTATTTTCAGTAGCTTAGGTTAAAATCCCGCGCGTCACTATTTCTGTTAATTGATACTAATTAATCCCCGTCAATAAACAATTGCACGCTTTTTGCATTCCCAGTTTTTCAATCAGAAAGATAGAATTCTTTTATTGAATGCGACGTTTTAATAATCAGATTTGTCTCACCGTCTCTTAATGTGTGTGATATATTCGCGGAAAATTCCCTCCCGTTTTTACAGGCTCTGATCATGAAGAATTACGACGATCTGCAGCGTTTTAAAGAGAAAACGCAGACGCTTGATATCGCTTTTAAGGACATGTCCGGCCAATCGCAGGAAGCCGATCAAAGCCAGTGGGCGTTACTCCGCCAATTGGCTACCGATCAAGAGCCAGAATTAGGCAGCGGTCAGCGCATTGATATGCCGCAACCTCAGCCCATTAGCGGTGATGAATTCAGTGCACCGCCAGCGCCTGTTCAGACGGCATCAATGGCCACCTCACGCGGATCGATTCTCGATAGTGTGAGCGCGTCTGGCGCGGTCCCAGCGGCGAGCAATTCGTCCCTGTTCCCGCCCGCCCCAGCTAAATCCGCGACAGCATCAATGCCGCTTGCGCCGAAAGCCACGCTGGTTGAGCGCCAGGCCGCCACCTCACTGTTCCCGCCGGCTAAACCTGCTGCAGCGCCTGCGGTTCAGCCTGCGGCTGCCGCCGAACCAGCACCGATTGCTCCCGCGCCTGTCGCGCCAGCACCGCTCGCGGTCGCACCGGCATCTACTTTTGCCGCACCGGTTGAACCGGCACGTCCGGCCGCGTCTGCACCGTCCCGTTTTGGTGCTCTGTTCCGCTCGCGTCCTGCTGAGCCTGCTAATCTTGCAAAAGAAACACCGTTAAAACCGCTACTGGAGAAGATTGCGCTATGCCGTTAGTTTGTGTGTGCTCGCCAAAAGGGGGAGTAGGGAAAACCACCATGGCGGCCAACCTTGCGTGGAGTCTGGCTCGCGCTGGCAGCAAGGTATTGGCAATCGATTTTGATGTTCAGAATGCCCTGCGCCTGCATTTCGGCGTGCCGCTCAATGATGGTCGCGGTTTTGTGGCGCGCTCTGCAGATCAAGCCGACTGGAGCCAATCCATTCTGACCACCGGCGGCAATATTTTCGTTATGCCGTATGGCGATGTCACCGAAGAGCAGCGCGAACGTTTTGAAGAGAACCTGGTAAAAGATCCGCACTTCCTGCAGCGCGGTCTGGACACGGTACTGAACTATCCGGGATTGGTCATCATTGCCGATTTTCCTCCGGGCCCGGGCCCTGCGCTTAAAGCCATGACCGCGCTTGCCGATATGCATGTAGTGGTGATGCTGGCAGATACCGCATCGGTCTCTCTACTGCCGCAAATAGAAAATGACCGCATGATTGGTCAGCCCCTAAATAATAAACGGGGTCATTATTTTGTGCTTAACCAGAGCGATAACCGCCGCAATATTAGCCGTGAAGTCACGGAATTTATGCAGCAGCGTTTAGGTGAGAATTTATTAGGCGTGGTACATCGTGATGAAAGCGTCGCGGAAGCCAATGCCTCGCAACAATCCGTTTATGATTTCAGCCCGGCTTCTGCAGCTGCGTTTGATATCGAATTAGTGGCGAAACGCGTGGCTAATATCCTGAATATCACCGTGGGTAACGGCGAAGTTCAGGCCCCCATTCGCAGCCACTATTAATAATGAGGCCGGATCCGGCCACATAATAACAACACAGCTTCTTCAGGGTGAATCATGAGTAAACTCGGGTTTTACCTGCTACTGCTGGTGCTTGCACCGGTAGCAGCGGTAATCGTCATCACGCCTATGGACAGCCAAAAGCAATATATCTTTGGCTTGATCAGCATCGGGATGATGTTTTTACTGGGCTTCAGCAAAAGCCGCAAAATAACCGTTGTGATGGTTATCCTTTCCGCGCTGATGTCGACCCGATATATCTGGTGGCGCACCACGGAGACGCTGCAGTTTAATTCAGAGATTGAAGCGATCCTGGGTATCGGCTTATATCTGGCCGAACTGTACGTCTGGCTGATCTTAATTCTTGGTTTCCTGCAAACTACCTGGCCATTAAAGCGCACCATCGAGCCGCTGCCGGATGATATTAGCCTGTGGCCGACGGTGGACGTCTATGTACCGACCTACAACGAAAGTCTGGATGTAGTGCGTGATACCGTGCTGGCGGCGCAGTGTATTGATTATCCGCGCGACAAGCTGAAGGTCTATTTGCTGGATGATGGTAAGCGCAGCGAGTTTGCGGTGTTTGCGGCTGACGTTGGCGTGGGTTACATCACGCGTGACGACAACAGCCACGCCAAAGCCGGTAACCTCAACCACGCGATGAAGATCACCAAAGGTGAACTGATCTGCATCTTCGACTGCGACCACGTTGCCACGCGCACTTTCCTGCAGGCGACGGTGGGGCCCTTCCTGAACGATCCAAAGCTGGCGCTGCTGCAGACGCCGCACTACTTCTATTCGCCGGATCCGTTCGAACGTAACCTGCGCGCAGCGCGCAGCATTCCGAACGAAGGTTCGCTGTTCTACGGCCCGGTCCAGCAGGGTAACGATAACTGGAACGCCACCTTCTTCTGCGGCTCCTGTGCGGTGATCCGCCGTAGCGCGCTGGAAGAGATCGGTGGTTTTGCGGTAGAAACCGTCACCGAAGATGCGCACACCGCGCTGAAAATGCAGCGCCTCGGTTGGGGATCTGCTTTCCTGGCGATTCCGCTGGCGGCGGGTCTGGCAACCGAGCGTCTGGGTCTGCACGTGGTGCAGCGTAACCGCTGGGCACGCGGCATGACGCAGATCTTCCGCGTCGATAATCCGCTGTTTGGTCGGGGTTTAAAGTGGCAGCAGCGTCTGTGCTACCTCAACGCCATGCTGCACTTCCAGTTCGGCTTGCCGCGCGTGGCGTTCCTGACGGCACCGCTGGCGTACCTGCTGTTTAACCTGAATATCATCCACTCGTCGGCATCGCTGATTTTTGCCTATGTATTGCCGCATCTGGTGATGTCGCTCTACGTCAACTCGCGCATGAACGGCAAGTTCCGCTACACCTTCTGGGGCGAAATCTACGAAACCGTGATGTGCTTCCACCTCGTTATCCCCACGCTGGTGACCATGCTGGCACCGAAGCGCGGGAAATTTAACGTAACGGATAAAGGCGGTTTGCTCGATCAAGGCTTCTTCGATTTCCACATCGTGCGTCCACACGTGATTGTTGCGCTGCTGCTGTCGATTGGCATCATCGCGGGCGTGGTGCGTGCGGTGGCGCATGACTACTTTGGCGTTGATCCTTACGTTATCGCGCTCAACGTCGGCTGGGCGGTGTTCAGCCTGATCATCCTGATGGCGGCCATTGCCGTGGCGCGTGAAACCAAACAGGTGCGTAAAACCATCCGTATCGAAGTACAGATTCCGGCGGTGATTCACTATGCCAGCGGCATCTCGTCACGCACGCAAACCAGCGATCTGTCGATGGGCGGTGCGCAGCTCGATGCGCCGGACAATCGTCATGAGCAGGATGAAATCGAAGAGATCGATCTGCTGTTGAAATCCGGCACCATCACCATTCCGGTAAGCAAAATCTCCGGTGATGACGAGAGCATCCGTCTGCGCTTTGGCGATATGCCGCTGTCGCGCCGCCGTGAACTGGTGCGTGTGGTGCTGGCGCGCGCCGATGCGTGGATCCAGCCCGAGTACAAGCAGGACAACCCGCTGGTTTCGCTTGGCACCATTATTCGTACCGTATTTGAGCTGTTCTGGCTGACCTGGAAAGATCGCCGTGAGAAGCGTAAGCGTGACAACCAGCCCGCCGCAAAAGAGGACAGCGCTGCATGAAGAATTTGACGCAAACGTTGCTGGCAAGCGCGCTGGCAACGGCGCTGCTGCTCGCGCCCGCGTGGGCTGAAACCCCGGCGGTCACTCAGGATAGCGGTGCGCTGTCTGAGGTTCCTCCGCCGCAGGGCATGGAAAGTGCGGCCGATCAGCAGCTGCAACAGGCGGCAGGCGCAGCACCGTACGCGCCAGCGGAAACGGCACCGGTAACGGAAAACGACGCGCCCGTAGAGCCCGCGCCAGGCGAAACCGCACCCGCGCCCGAGATGGTGCTGCCAACGGTTGCCCCTGCTGCACCTGCGGCCATTGCGGATAACGCAGCGGTAACGCTCAATCAGCCGATCAGTACCACCGTTTCCGTCGCGCAGATGGGCCAGCCGCGCGGCATTACGCTCACCGGCGGTCAGCTGCAATCCGGTATCGTCTTCACGCTGCCCAGCGATGAAGTGATCACCAACGCGCGCCTCAATCTGTCACTGCGCGTCTCGGCAGCACTGGCGGCGCGCAACACGTCGCTGCAGCTGATGCTGAACGGTCAGCCGCTCGGCACTCTGCCGCTCGGTTCGAGCGACAGCGACGTCAGCGATTACCAGCTGGATATTCCGGCAGCGATGGTGGTCTCCAGTAACAACCTCAGCTTCAAGATTAACGATGCCGACAAGCTGCTGTGCGAGAAAGAGAGCGCGCAGCAGTATCAGGTAGCGATTCTGCCCAAAACCACGCTGAGCCTCGAAGGCCAGCAGCTGAATATTGGCACCAGCCTGCGCAACTTCCCGCGTCCGTTTATCGATGCGCAGCGCATGACGCCAGCCAGCGTCACCTTTGGCTTTGCAGCCAATGTCGCGCCGGACAGCATCAGCGCCGCTGCGCTGGTGGCATCGTGGATGGGCATTCAGTCGGACTATCGTGGGATTCGTTTCCCGGTGGTGCGCGGCGATCTGCCTGAGCACAACGGCATTCTGGTGGGACATCCGGGCGATAAGATCGGCACCGTGACCTTGCCCGCCACCAGCGGTCCGCTGCTGCAGGTGATCGATAATCCCAACAATCCGGTCTACAAACTGCTGCTGGTGGTGGGCGCCAATGACGATCAGCTGCGTCAGGCCGCCAACCGTTTAACCACGCAGCCGCTGGCCACCGATGCCAGCAGCCTGAACGTACAACCGCAGCCGATTGGTATGCGCAAACCGTACGATGCTCCGCGCTGGATCAACACCACGCGTCCGGTGCGCCTGAGCGAACTGCTGCGTAAAGACCAGAGCCTGACCACCACCGGCATCTGGCACGATGCGCTGAGCGTCAACTTCCGCGCCGCGCCGGATCTGTTTATGTGGGATGGCGACACCATTCCAGTGGAGCTGCACTATCGCTTCCCGTCCGAAAGCTGGATTGATGAGAACAACTCGTTCCTCAACGTGATGATCAACGGCACCTTCCTGCGCAACCTGACGGTGAACAAAGTGGGCCTGCTGGAAAGCGCCTGGCATCGCCTGGGTGGCGACGCGCGTCAGGAGCATTACACCCTGAAGCTCGAGCCATACCTGATTTACGGTGACAACCAGCTGGCGCTCTACTTCAACATCAAGCCGAAAGCGGATGCACCGTGCGGCGTGCTGCTGAACAACAACATCAAGAGCCGCATTGAAGAGGATTCGTGGATCGATCTGAGCCACACGCGCCACTTCACCATGCTGCCGAACCTCTCTTACTTTGTTGGTGCCTCGTTCCCGTTCTCGCGTCTGGCGGACTTCTCGCAGACCACGCTGCTGCTGCCGCAACAGCCGAGCGATGCGGAGATCGCTACGCTGCTGGATATGGCATCACGTGCCGGTAACGCCACTGGCGTGCCGCTGCTGCAGAACCAGGTGCTATTTGGCCTGCCAAACGGCGGCACCAACATGACGCGCCTGCAGCGCAGCGATGTGTTAGCAGTGAGCACCACGCAGAACAACGACTTCAACCAGGCAATGCTGGCCAACACGCCGTATGAAACCAGCGGCAACACGCTGGGCGTGAAAGAGCCGAACACCTGGGACAAGCTGCGCGGCTGGCTGACCGGCGACTGGTATCGCCAGCAGCTGGATGCCGATCGTTACTTCTCGTCCAACGAAGCATGGCGCGGCTTTGTCAGCTATCGCTCGCCGTGGAACCGCGATCGCCTGGTGGTGATGACGGTGGCGACCAGCGACCAGCAACTGCTGCGCCTGCATGAAGACCTGAATTCGGCGCGCATCAACGCCGGAATTCGCGGCGATACCGCCATCATCACCGATGAGAACGGCATTCGCAGTTTCCGCGTGGGTCCGCAATTCCCGAGCGGTGAAATGCCGTGGTACATGATGGTGGTGTGGTATGCCAACCAGCACTCGGTGCTGATGGCGCTGGCGGCATTGCTGCTTTCAGCGCTGGTCGGCAGTGGGGCCTGGGTGATGCTGAAACGTCATGCGTGGCGTCGTCTCAACCCAAAAGTTGATAGCAAGTCCGGCAAGAAGTAAGGATAAAAATAATGAAAAAACATCTGTTAAGTGCCGGCATTCGTCATGCCCTGATTCTGGGTGGGGCGCTCACGCTCTCGCAGCCGCTGCTGGCGGCGGAGAGTAACAATCCTGCGTTACAGGCGCTGTTCGATCAGGCGGCTTACTGGCATCAGAAAGCGCATGACGATTTGGCGAAGGCCTCGCTGCAGAAAGTGCTGATGGTTGAGCCAAACAACACTCAGGCGCTCTATTTGCTGGCGCTCTATTCGCAGCAGAGCGGCGGCACAGCGGAAGCGGCGCAGTGGCGTGCGCGCCTGAGTGCGGCATCGCCAAACGATCCGCATCTCAGCGAGCTGGATAACGCACGTCAGCTGCAAACCATTCCGCAGGCGCAGCTACAACTGGCGCGCCAGCAGGCGCGCAGCGGCAATATTGCGGCTTCGCTGCAAACCTGGCGTAACACCTTCAGCGGTAACGAGCCGCCGCCGAGCGTGGCGGCAGAATACTACCTGACGATGGCGGGCGATCGCTCGCTGCTGCCGCAGGCGGTGGAAGCGCTGCGGCAGTTCTCCGCCGATCATCCGCAGGATACCGGCGCCAAACTGGCGCTGGGTAAAGCGCTAACCTATCAGGAAGCGACCCGTCGTCAGGGTATTGATGTGCTCGGCAGCCTGGCGGATGGCAACAAAGAAGCCGACCGCTCGCTGCGTCAGGCGCTGCTGTGGCTTGGCCCGCAGGCTTCTGATGCCTCGCTGTACCAAACCTGGCAGCAGCGTCATCCGCAGGATAACGCGGTGCTGGATTACTACCGTAAAAATGTCGGCGGTGCGGAGAAAGGCGCGGGCTTTACCGCGCTGAACAGCGGCGACGTCAGCAATGCGCAAAACAACTTTGAGAAAGTGCTGCAAGCCAACCCGCAAGATGCGGATGCGCTGGCGGGTATGGGCTACGTCGCTCAGCGCGCCGGACGTTACGCCGAAGCGGCGGATTACCTGACGCGCGCCGCGCAGTTAGGCGGCGATCAAAGCGACACACGCCAGAAGCAGGCCGCCGATGCGCGCTTCTATGCCCAGCTGGCGACCGCGCAGCAGGCGCTAAAAAATGGCGATAGCGCACAGGCGTTGGCGCTGAGCGAACCGCTGGCGCAGGCCGACGGCGAGAAAGGTGTGTCCGCCAAACTGTTCCGCGCGGATGTGCAGCGTCGCAGCAATCAGCTCGATCAGGCGGAGCAAACCTATCGCGCCATCCTGCAAAGTGATGCCAATAACCGTAATGCCAAAGAAGGCCTGTTCTACGTGCTGCGCCAGCAGAACCGTGGCGCAGAAGCCAATACGCTGCTGGGGTCGCTGCCGGATAGCGTACGTCAAAGCGTGGCACCGCGCGGCAGCAGCACCGATCCGATTCGTGCGCAGGCCAAACGTGAGCTGGCAGCAGGCAACAACAGCGCGGCTGTCGCCACCCTGACCAGCGGCATTCAGCGCTATCCCAACGATGGCTGGCTACGTCTCGATCTGGCACGCATCTATCGCGCGCAGGGCAATAGCATGATGGCGGCCAATATCATGCAGCCCACGCTGCGCACCGGTGCCAGCACCACCGAACTCTATGCGGGCGCGTTAAACGCCAGCGAAAGCGGTGCCTGGCAGCAGGCGAGTATGCTGCTGTCACGCATTCCCAACGGCAACAAAAACAGCGATATGCGCGAGCTGGCGCAGCGCGTGAACTTCAACCTGCAGATGGCTACTGCCGATCAATATCTGGCGCAGGGTTCGAATGCGGCGGCAGCCAACACCTTGCGTGCGCTGGCGTCAACGCCGCCGGCTAATCCGGTGGATGCCGGTAATCTGGCGCAGAAACTGGCGAAAGCGGGCGATCTCACCACGGCGGTTTCCGTGGTGCGCAGCAACATGCAGCGCGGCATCCAGGGCAACGCCGGTGATTACGCCGCGCAGGTTGCGGTGCTAAACCAGGCCGGTCTGAACACCGAAGCGCAGAGCTTCCTCAGCAGCCCGGAACTGCAGGCGCGCAGCACGCCCACCCAGCTGGCAGGTATTCGTAATGGCTATGTGATCAACGAAGTGGATCGTCTGCGCGAGCAGAAACAGTACGCCGCCGCTTACGACAAGCTGGTGGGCGCGCTGCAGCACGATCCGCAGAACCGCGATCTGATGTTCGCCATGGCGCGACTGTATCAGTCCGGCAAGATGAACAAAGAAGCCGGCGTGGTTTACGACTATCTGATGACACAGGACACCGCAACGCAAGACGCGCGTACCGGCGCCATCAACGTGGCGCTGGCGCAGAACGACGTCAACAAAGCTAACACCTTGACCCGCGGCCTGAATAATGAGCAGTCACCCGATCGTCTGCTGTTGTTAGCGCGCGTAGCCGAAGCCAACGGCGAACACAGCCAGGCGATGAGTTATCTACGTAGCGCACGCGGTCAGCTGATTGGTCTGCAAGGTGCCACCAATGGCAACGTGCCGAGCGTCGGCGGCCTGGCGCTGGCCGACAATCCGTTTATCAATCGCGGCACCTCGCCGGTTGGCCGCTCGCCATCCAGCTATGGCGCGGTAATGCCGTGGCAGTCGGCGCCCGACGCCACCAGCAGCGCGGAAGGCGTGACGCTGGCGAGCAATACGCCGGCCGTGCAGCAGAGCCAGACGCTGCGCCAAATCGACAACATGATGGACGATCTGCAAGAGAAAACCGGCACCTGGGTGCAGGGCCAGATGCAGGTGCGTGGACGTGACGGCGAATCCGGTCTGAGTAAACTGACCGAAGCCAAAGCGCCGCTCACCTTCTCCACCGTGCCGTTTGGCGAATCGCGTTTCGATTTCACCATGACGCCAATTTCCCTCACCGCAGGCAGCGCTGGCGGCGACGCATGGCGTCGTTTCGGCACCAACGCGCTGGAACAGGGCAAAGTGGTGGCGGCAGGTGGAGCGAAAATTGACGATGTGCCTAACGCCTCCACCGACTCGCAATCGGCGACCGGCGTGGAGCTGAACATGGCGCTGAAGGGTGACAGCTACAAAATCGACATCGGCAGCACGCCGCTCGGCCAGGACTTGAGTACGCTGGTGGGCGGCGTGCAGTGGTCGCCGAAGCTGACCGACTTCCTGACGCTGATCCTCACCGGTGAACGTCGCGCGATGACCGACAGCCTGCTGTCGTATGTCGGCGTGGAAGACAAAACCAGCGGTAAACGCTGGGGGCGCGTCACCAAAAACGGCGGTAATGCCTTGCTGAGCTATGACAACGGCGATGCCGGTTTCTACGTCGGCGGCGGGGCTTACAGCTATATCGGCGAAAACGTGGCGAGCAACAACAGCGTTCAGGCCACCGCCGGTGCTTATGTGCGTCCGTATCACCTCGACGATCGCGAGCTGAAAGTCGGCATGAGTTTGTCCTGGATGGATTACTCGAAAAACCTCAGCTACTTCAGCTACGGTCAGGGCGGCTACTTCAGCCCGCAGAACTATGCGTCGGTGTCGTTCCCCATCGAGTTCAGCCGCAAGTTTGACGATCTGAAAGTCAACGTTGGCGGTTCGGTGGGTTATCAATCCTACAGTCAGGATAAGAGCGCCTACTTCCCGAACAACCCGTCGCTGCAGTCTCAGCTGCAGAGTCTGGCCGATCAAGGTTACGTGAAGGATGCGTTCTATAGCGGCGACAGCAAAAACGGCATCGGCTATAACCTGCATGCCGGTGCGGATTATAAGATCAACAAAGATGTCACCGTCGGCGGTCAGTTGGGCTACGACACCTTTGGTGATTACAACGAAAGTACCGCCAATCTGTACTTCCGTTATCTGTTCGGAGATTACTAATGAGTGAGCAAGTGAGCGCGCGCGTCAGCCATCCGCATCAGCCGGGTTGGTTCGATCTGGTGAGCGCGATGATTGAAAGCATGCTGGACAACGCGGGCGAGGAGGCGGAAGGCTTCCTCAACGGCGTCGGCACATCGCTGGCGACCCGCTATCCTTTACCTGAAGCGCGCACCGTGCAGGACCTGGAACGCGAAATGAATCTACAGCTGGCGCGTTTTAACTGGGGTTTTGTGCAGTTACAGCCGCAGGAAAATGCCATTCTGATTCAACACCACGCGCTGCCGCAGGGTGACAGCAATGTCGGTGTTGAACGCTGGCAGCTGGCATTAAGCGCGGTACTGGCGGGCCTGTATGCGCAGTGGCTGCAAGCCCAGGGCGGCAGCGCGGCGGTGCCGCTGACGCTTGAGCAGAACGACGGCGGCACGCTGCACTATCGATATCAATAGGATGCTGTGATGAGAGTGATGCGCTTTTGGCGTCAATGGATGCTGTGTTTCATGGTGATGTTTTTTAGCGCCCAGGCGGCCGCAGATGGCTGGAGTACTTACAAAAGCCGTTTTATGAGCAGCGACGGCCGTATCAGCGATACGGCAAACAACAACGTGAGCCATACCGAAGGTCAGGGCTACGGCATGTTGTTGGCGGTGGCACATGACGATCGCGCGACTTTCGATCTGCTGTGGCAGTGGACGCGCAGCCATCTGCGCAATCCGCAAAACGATCTGTTCTACTGGCGCTACACGCCAGGTGCCGCCGATCCGATCGCCGATAAAAATAACGCTTCCGATGGCGATGTGCTGATTGCCTGGGCTCTGCAACGTGCGGCGCAGAAGTGGGGCGGCGACTACCAGCAGGCATCGGACCGCATTCAGCGTGCGATAGTGAAGCTCAATGTGATCAGTTATGGCGGGCATAAAGTGATGCTGCCGGGCGCGCAGGGTTTCAATAAAACCAGTTATGTGGTGCTCAATCCCTCTTATTTCCTGTTCGCTGCATGGCGTGAGTTTGCCGAGCACAGCCATCTGCGCATCTGGAATGAGTTGATGGATGACGGCATGGATCTGTTAGGCGACATGCATTTTGGTAAAACCGGCCTGCCGCTTGATTGGGTGGCGCTGAATGCTGATGGTTCGGTGGCTCCTGCCATCGGTTATTCTAACCGCTTCAGCTATGACGCCATTCGTATTCCGCTGAATATCTGGTGGTACGATCCGCAAAGCCTACGTCTGGTGCCGTTCCAGCGCGTGTGGCAGGGCTCGGCGCGCATGACCACGCCGGCCTGGTATGATGTGCTGGGAAATACGCCCGCGCCATACAATATGGAAGGCGGCCTGATTGCGGTTCGTGATTTGACCCTGAACCAAACCCAGTATCTCAATGACAAGCTAGCAGCGGATCAAAACTACTTCTCCGCCAGCCTGCAGCTGCTAACCTGGATGGCGTATCAGGAGAAGCGGTAGGTCTCATTTTCGAGCGGGTCGCAATAAATGGCGTAATGCCGATCAGTTAAGCGCTGAGCGACTTTCGTTCGCCATTAGCTGAGGCAGTTTCAGCTATGCCGTGCGGCGACCGAGAAGAG
>NZ_AKIU01000057.1:0-30043 GCF_000282675.1 Pantoea sp. GM01
TGGGGATTCATCAGCCCTACGGTTGGGGTATGCACGGGCGTAGGGGCGTCATTTATGACGACCTAATAAACTTAATCGTGCGGCTTCTCTTTCAGCGGGAAGCGACGACGTACTACCACAAAGAACAGCGGTACGAAGAAAATGGCCAGCACGGTGGCCGAAATCATCCCGCCCATCACGCCGGTGCCGACCGCATGCTGGCTGCCGGAACCCGCGCCGCTGCTGATCGCCATCGGCAGCACGCCGAAGATAAACGCCAGCGAGGTCATCAGAATTGGTCGCAGGCGCTGACGCGAGGCTTCCAGCGTCGATTCCAGCAGTTCGCGGCCCTTGCTGTTGATCTCATTAGCGAACTCAACGATCAAAATGGCATTCTTCGCCGACAAGCCGATGACCGTCAGCAAACCGACCTGGAAATAGACGTCGTTTTCCAGCCCGCGCATCCAGGTCGCCACCAGCGCACCGACCACGCCGAGCGGCACCACCAGCATCACCGAGAAGGGAATTGACCAGCTCTCATACAGCGCCGCCAGGCACAGGAACACCACCAGCAGCGAAATCGCATACAGCGCCGGTGCCTGCGAGCCGGACAAACGTTCCTGATAGGAGGCGCCGGTCCACTGGAAGCCAACCCCGAGCGGCAGCTGGCCCACCAGTTTTTCCATCACGTCCATCGCCGTACCGCTGCTGACGCCGTTAGCCGCTTCGCCCACAATTTCCAGCGCCGAGTAACCGTTATAACGCTCCAGACGCGGCGAACCGGTTTGCCATTGGCTGGTGGCGAACGCGGAGAAGGGCACCATGCCGCCGCTATTATTGCGCACGTACCATTTATTCACGTCTTCCGGCAGCATGCGGAACTCTGCGGCAGCCTGCACGTAGACTTTTTTCACGCGTCCACGATCGAGGAAATCATTGACGTACGTTGAGCCCCATGCGGTGGTTAAGGTGTCATTGATGGTATCCAGCGACACGCCAAGCGCCTGCGCTTTGCGCTGATCGACATCGATCTGCAGCTGTGGGCTGTCATCGAGGCCGTTATGACGCACGCGCGACAGCGCCGGATTGCTGTCAGCCATTGCCAGCAGCTTATCGCGCATCGCCATCAGCTGGGTGTGGCCGATGCCGCCGTGATCCTGCAACTCCATATCGAAGCCGGACGAGCTGCCCATGCCGGTAATCGCCGGTGGACTGCTGGCGATGACGCGACCCTCTTTAATTTTGTGGAAGGCTTTGGTGGCTCGCTCAATGATTGCGAAAGAAGTGCGATCGCTACCTGGACGCTCTTCCCAATCTTTCAAACGGACGAACAGGCGTGCCACGTTCTGGCCGTTACCGCCAGGGCCGGCACCGATGGTGGAGAACACCGAAACCACGTTATCTTTCTCGGCGGTCATGTAGTAATTCTCGACCTTGGCAACCACGTCCGAGGTTTGCTGCAGCGTTGACCCGGCGGGCAGTTGCACCTGCGTCAGGAACACACCGCGATCTTCCAGCGGCAGGAACGAGGTTGGCAGGCGGATAAACAGAAAGGCCATTACGCCGATAATCGCGAGATAGAGCAGCAGCCAGCGGCCGCCGTTGCGCAGGATTTTGGCCACGCCGCGCTCGTAGCGCTCTGCGCTGGCGTTGAAGGTACGGTTGAACCAGCCGAAGAAACCGCGACGACCGTGATGATGGCCTTGCTGCAGCGGTTTCAGCAGCGTCGAACAGAGCGCGGGCGTCAGAATCATTGCCACCAACACCGACAGCACCATGGCCGACACGATGGTGATCGAGAACTGGCGATAGATGGCACCAACGGTGCCGCCGAAGAACGCCATCGGCACAAACACCGCCGACAGCACCAGCGCAATGCCGACCAGCGCGCCCTGAATCTGCCCCATCGATTTGCGCGTCGCAGCGCGCGGCGACAGGCCTTCCTCGCTCATGATGCGCTCGACGTTCTCAACCACCACGATGGCATCATCCACCAATAATCCGATCGCCAGCACCATCGCGAACATGGTCAAGGTGTTGATGCTGTAGCCAAAGGCGTAGAGCACCGCAAAGGTGCCGAGCAGCACCACCGGCACCGCAATGGTGGGAATCAGCGTGGCGCGGAAGTTTTGCAGGAACAAATACATCACCAGGAAAACCAGCAGGATCGCTTCCAGCAGGGTTTTCACCACGTCTTTAATCGAGGCTTTAACAAACGGGGTGGTTTCGTAGGCGACTTTGGCTTCCAGCCCGTGCGGGAAATAGTTCGACAGCTCGGCAATACGCGCACGCACCAGTTTGTCAGTGTTCATCTCATTGGCGCCGGAAGCCAGCTTGATGCCGAGTCCGGATGCTGCCTGGCCGTTGTAGCGACTGAGGAAGTCATATTTCTCTGCGCCCATCGCCACCTCCGCCACATCGCCGAGCGTCACCACCGAGCCGTCGCTATTGGTCTTCAGCGTGACCGCTTTGAACTGTTCGGGGGTTTGCAGCATCGACTGCGCATTCACGGTGGCGTTAAGCGCCTGCTTATCCACCGACGGCAAGCCACCGACCTGGCCGACCGCAACCTGCGCATTCTGCGATTCAATGGCGCTCACCACATCTTCGGTGGTCAGCGCGTAGGCAATCAGCTTGTTAGGATCGAGCCAGATACGCATCGCATATTGTGAGCCGTAGGCATCTACCTGGCCGACGCCATCGATACGGCTGAGCGGATCCTGAATGTTACTGGCGACATAATCTGAAATATCCTGTTTGTCCATACTGCCATCGGTAGAGACAAAGGCAATCATCAGGATATTGCTATCACCGGTTTTATTGACCGTCACGCCCTGTGACTGTACCGCCGCGGGCAGTTTGCGTAGCGCACTTTGCAGTTGGTTTTGCACCTGCTGACGCGCTTCGTCGGGATTGGTGCCGGCGGTAAAGGTGAGGGTGATTTGCGCCTGGCCGGTATTGCTGCTGTTCGAGGACATGTACATCAAATTATCGATACCGGTCATGTTCTGTTCGATAACCTGCGTAACGGTATTCTCCAGCGTTTCCGCTGATGCGCCGGGATAGTTAGCGGTGATGCGCACGTTGGGCGGCGCGAGATCGGGATATTGCTCAATCGGTAGCGAGATGATCGCCAGCGTGCCGCACAGGCAGAGTAAAATAGACAGAACCCAGGCAAAAATGGGGCGGTCGATAAAAAAATTCGACATGGAACCGACACTCCTCAACTGCGTATTTTTTACTTTTATTATGATGAGCGTGATGCACGGAAGGCTTCACGCTGGCGGAGTGCAAGGTGCTCTCTCGAAAACGCCTGCTGCAGTTACTTTACGCGGCGTAAATTAGAGAATCGTGAGTAAATTATGGAGAAAGTGTAAATGCAATGACGGATTTTTGTACGCAGCTACACATGGCGGCTCTCCAGCCACAGTACCGTCGCGGCAACGCGCGAACGCACATCCAGTTTGCGCAGCAGATTGCGAATGTGCACTTTCACCGTTTCTTCCGAGATATGCAACGTGGCGGCGATCTCCTTATTGGATAAGCCACGCGCCACTTCCTGCAGCACATCCAGTTCACGTTCGGTGAGCTGTTTAAACGGATTCGACGTCGGCTGACGCGTAGCGAGATAGTCGGCCACCGCTGCGCTAAACACATTCTCACCTTTCGCGCCGCGCATCACCTGCGCCAGCAGCCATTCGGGTTCGCTGTCTTTCAGCAGATAGCCGTCGGCGCCCGCATCTACCATGGCATAAATATCATTGCGCGCATCAGATACGGTCAACACCAGAATGCGTGCGGCAATGCCTTCATTACGCAGTGCTTTCAGCGTATCCAACCCGGACATGCCTTTCATGTTGAGATCCAGCAGGATGACATCCGGCGACAAACGGCGCGCTTCAGCCAGCGCTTCGGTACCGTTGTTGGCTTCGGCCACCACTTCCAGGCGTGGCTCCAGCGCCAGCAGCTGGCGAATACCTCGGCGCATCAGCGGATGATCGTCAACAATCATAATTGTCAGGGAAGGGTTAGCCATAAGGTCTCCAGTATCAAATTTCGTAGGGTCGTCATGCATGGCGACCTGATGCGCAATGTTAACTCAGCCGGTGCGCGGGGCGTGGCGGAAAACGCAGCGTAACCCGCGTGCCTTGCGGCTGCGGGGTAATCATCAGCGTGCCAGAGAGCCGCGCGGCGCGTTCCGCCATAATGGTCAAACCATAATGTCCCGGCGGCTCTTCGAGGCTGCTAATGCCGCAGCCGTCATCTTCAATGGTGAGCAAGTGGTCCTCTTCAGCGACACGCTGATAGTGAATCTGAATGTGCTGCGCCTGGGCATGGCGAATCGCATTGAGCAGCGCTTCGCGCGCAATCTGCAGCACATGCACCTGCTGCTGGGCATCCAGCATCTGCAGGCCGGGTTGATAATCAAAGTCGATCGCCGCCTGCGACTGCTCTTGTAACGGCGCAATCATCGCCTGCATCGCCTGTACCAAATCTGCTTGCTCGATCGTCAGGCGGAAAGTGGTCAGCAACTCGCGCAGCTGCTGATAGGCTTCCGACAGCGCGCGATCAAAATCGGCAATAATCGCCTGGGCCTGCGGCTGCGTGTCATCAACATTACGACGCAGCAGGGCCAATTGGATGCGCAGGAAGGAGAGGGATTGCGCCAGCGAATCATGTAGTTCACGCGCAATGGTGGCGCGCTCTTCTATTAATAGCATCTGCTGATACTGTTTCTGCGTCTGCCAAATCCACAGAGCGCGCGCCAGCATGTTCGCCAGGCTCTGCATCAGTTCATCGGCAGGCGGTGCCCGGCGGGTTTGCCAGCAGAGCTCGCCCAACCGCTGCTCTTCCTGCAGCAGCGGCAAACGCTGCCAGCTCACATCATCCGCCGCCACACCGGCCTGAAACTCAATGCCCTCGCTGGAGATTTTCAGCACCGTTAACGCTTCACGGCGTTGCACCAGGCGCAGCAGGCCCTGGAAAAGTTCCGGATTGGGGGGGCTGCTGGTGAGAATTTGTGAGCTCTCATACAGCAGGGACAGCGTGCGATTAGCGGCGGTAAGATCTTCAGTTTTTTCCCGTACCGCGCACTCCAGCAGGCGATAGTGTGAATGCAGCCGCTCCGCCATGGTGGTGAAGGCCTGCGCCAATACGCCGAGCTCGCTTGGCTGTTCCACCTGCAACGCCGGAAAACTGAAATTCGCCTGCTCGACATATTGGCTGGCGGTAACCAGCGAATTAAGCGGTCGTACCACGTTGCGGCGGATGAAGCGAATCGTCCACAGCGCCAGCGCGACAATCGCCAAAAAGCCAAACAGGCTGCTGGCGGCCACCAGATGCATTTTCAGCTCAGCATAGTGCTGTAAAGCCAACACAAAGCGGTCGATTTCGCTGACATAGCTGGCAACGCGTTGCTGATAAATCTGCGCCCGTTCGGGTTGCAATGTCTGCTGGAGCATTGGCCAGCTGTCGCGTAGGTAGCGATAACGGCTGCTGACTTCCAGCGGCACCCACGGGCGCTCAAGATGCCGTAAGGCTGGAGAGTCCAGCGTTTGCCGATAGAGTTGCGTGTGAAGTGGCAATTGCTGTGAATCGCGCGCGCTATCCCACGCCAGGCGGTAAATCTGCATGCGCAGCGAGCCGGCAACGTTGACGGCTTCGGCATCGCGCAGGCTGCTGGAGAGCGTCATCAGCGCCAGCCCGGTGGTCAGCAGCGATAACAGCACAATAACGCTGAGCGCACGCGCAATGGTGCGAGTAACGGGACGTTTCACAATCACGGTAATAACCCTTTTAAGATCGGGGGATTATAGGGCAGCCGCGCGGTGACGGCGAGTCAGATCTCGTCACATCAGGTTACTTTTAGCAGAGAAAACCAGTTCTCTTTACCTTTCCCTGGAAAACTCGCGGTTAGCTGGCGAATTATTGAACGGCTTTACCGCATGCTCAACCTGGTTTTCATTGCGTGCGTGATAATCAGTCCTGTCACGCTTAAACCCTACGGAAGACAACAGGAGCATCTCATGAAGACACGTTATGCCGTTCTGACTGCTGCACTGCTTGCCACCGCAAGTTTCTCGACGCTGGCAGCCGATCCAATGAGCGCCACTCAGGCACAAAACCTGCAAAGCGCGGGCACCGTTTCCATAAGCGGCGTGCGCGGTTCGCTGGATGATGCAACACGCCATCTGTCGCAAAAAGCAGAAGAGCAAGGTGCCAGCCACTATCGCGTTATCGGTGTGCAAAACCCAGGCGATTCCAGCCTGTGGAGCGGCACCGCAGAGATTTACCGTTAACTCCCTCCAGTAGTTATCCCTGTAGCAATCCCTTTTCCGGCCAGCCCTCTGGCCGGTTTTTTTGTGCACCGCGACGGATTATTACAATTCAACTCGCGCAGCCTGGCGGTATTTTTTGCTTCGTTCATGCAGAACGGGTAGGATTCATCGCCGTAAATTCCCGCCCCGTCTCGCGACATCGTTCCGCCGCGCTGGC
The DNA here is from genome assembly GCF_000282675.1 of Pantoea sp. GM01. NCBI lineage: Bacteria > Pseudomonadati > Pseudomonadota > Gammaproteobacteria > Enterobacterales > Erwiniaceae > Pantoea > Pantoea sp. GM01. The sequence continues at coordinate 6,475 of NZ_AKIU01000057.1, forward strand.
ACCGGGTTTTACCCCATTTCGCACCGCCATACGCAATCGTTTGGTTAGGCGGTGATTGATGGTCAGGACAAACAGGATAGCTATGAAATCAACTAAAAAAACCGCAGCCGAACAACGCGCTGCGAAAAGACGCTGGCTCAACTCTCACGACAGCGGTTACCACAAAGCTATGGGTAATCGTCAGGTACAAATGATCGCCATCGGCGGTGCTATCGGTACCGGTCTGTTCCTCGGTGCTGGCGCGCGCCTGCAAATGGCCGGTCCGGCACTGGCACTGGTTTATCTGGTGTGCGGTATCTTCTCCTTCTTTATCCTCCGTGCGCTGGGCGAACTGGTGTTACACCGTCCTTCCAGCGGCAGCTTTGTCTCTTATGCGCGTGAATTCCTTGGGGAAAAAGCGTCATATGTTGCAGGCTGGATGTACTTCGTTAACTGGGCGATGACCGGTATCGTTGATATCACCGCGGTCGCGCTCTACATGCACTATTGGGGCGCGTTTGGCGATGTACCGCAGTGGGTGTTTGCCCTCGGCGCGCTGGCGATTGTCGGCACCATGAACATGATTGGCGTGAAGTGGTTTGCCGAAATGGAGTTCTGGTTCGCACTGGTGAAAGTGCTGGCTATCGTGGTGTTCCTGATCGTGGGTGTGGTGTTCCTCGGTACCGGTAAACCGCTGGACGGCAACACCACCGGCTTCCATCTGATCACCGATAACGGCGGTTTCTTCCCGCATGGCTTGCTGCCGGCGCTGGTGCTGGTGCAGGGCGTCGTATTCGCCTTCGCCTCGATTGAGCTGGTAGGGACGGCGGCGGGGGAGTGTAAAGATCCCAAAACCATGCTGCCGAAAGCCATTAACAGCGTGATCTGGCGTATCGGTCTGTTCTACGTCGGCTCCGTAGTGCTGCTGGTGCTGCTGCTGCCGTGGAATGCTTATCAGGCGGGACAAAGTCCGTTCGTGACTTTCTTCTCCAAACTCGGCGTGCCTTATATTGGTAGCGTAATGAACATCGTGGTGCTGAGCGCCGCGCTGTCGAGCCTCAACTCAGGCCTCTACTCTACCGGGCGTATTCTGCGTTCGATGTCGATGGGCGGATCTGCGCCACAATTCATGTCGAAGATGAGCAAACAGCAGGTGCCGTTTGCCGGTATCCTGGTGACCATTGCCGTTTACGTTATCGGCGTGGTGCTGAACTACTACGTGCCGTCGCAGGTATTTGAAATCGTACTGAACGTAGCATCACTCGGCATCATCTCGTCGTGGGGCTTTATCGTGGTGTGCCAGATGCGTCTGCGCAAAGCGATAAAAGAGGGCAAGGCGGAAGATGTCAGCTTCAAGCTGCCGTGGGCACCGTTCACCTCGTGGCTAACGCTGCTGTTCCTGGTGAGCGTATTGGTGCTGATGGCGTTCGATTATCCGAACGGCACTTACACCATTGCATCGATCCCGCTAATAGCCGTGGTGCTGGTGCTGGGTTGGTTTGGCGTACGTAAACGCGTCAATGCTGAAGCGATGAAAGAGCATGAACATCATGCTGACGATCAGGATGATGCAGCGCCAACGCTGGCGGACGATAGCGCGCGTTAATCGTAGCCATTCTCATCTGCGGGGGCCTTTTGGCCCCCGTTTTTATTTCAATTCACCTTCCCTTGATCCCACATCGGGATTTAACCCTTTGGGGTGATATAGCCCTCATTAGCGTCAGGTTATTTTACGCACCATCTCTCATTCCCCCCTTTAAGGTGAACCGATGGCGCTGTCGCGACGTGAACTCTTTACCGGGCAGCGCGTAGCGTCTGCTGACGGCATTGCTTTGCCGTGGTGGCGGGGAGAGAAAGGGTGTGACGGCTGCGGTAAATGCGTGGCTGCCTGCGAAACCCACATCATCCGCCTTAATCGCGCAGAAGAGCCGCACCTCGATTTTATGCAGGGCGAATGCACCTTTTGCGCGGCCTGCGTGGAAATCTGTCCACAGCCGCTGTTCAACGCGCGTGATAGCGCACCCTTTTCCCAGCGTATTCGCATCGACAATCGCTGCATCACTCTCCTCGGCGTGAATTGCCGCAGCTGTCAGGAGAGTTGTGAGCAGCAAGCTATTCGTTTCCAACTGATGCCCAACGGCATCGCACAGCCTGAAACCTTACCGCAGCACTGCACCGGTTGCGGCGCGTGTATCGCGCCATGTCCGGTTTCAGCCACAGGATTACATCATGAACCATGAAAACAGTTGGCACGTTTGCGGCCTGGTAATTCAGGCGCGACCGGCGTCGATTCCCAGCGTAAAACGTGCGCTGCTGGCCTTTGCCGATAGCGACATCGCGGCCGAAGACGCCGCACGCGGCACGCTGGCGGTGACGCTCGGTGCGGCAGATAGCGCCGCGCTGCTGCGCAATATTGAAGAGAGCCGCAACATCGCTGGCGTGTTGGCGGTATCGCTGGTGTATCACCAGCAGGACGAAATTGAAGAACCTTGTAAGGAAGCATCATGAGCATAAGTCGTCGTGATTTTATGAAGGCCAATGCGGCGGCTGCTGCTGCCACGGCTGCAGGACTCACCATTCCCACCGTCACTAAAGCCGCTACGGCGCTGGCTGCACCGATTCGCTGGGAAAAAGCGCCATGCCGATTCTGCGGCACCGGCTGCGGTGTGCTGGTTGGCACCCAGGATGGCCGCGTGGTGGCCTCGCAGGGCGACCCGCAAGCAGAAGTGAACCGGGGTCTGAACTGCATCAAAGGCTATTTCCTGCCGAAGATCATGTATGGAAAAGATCGTCTGACTCAGCCGTTGTTGCGCATGACCGACGGTAAATTTGCTAAAGATGGCGAATTCACCCCGGTGAGCTGGGATCAAGCCTTCGATATTATGGAAGAGAAGTTTAAAGCCGCGCTGAAAGCCAACGGCCCGGATTCGGTTGGCATGTTCGGTTCTGGCCAGTGGACGGTGTGGGAAGGCTACGCCGCATCCAAGCTGATGAAAGCCGGTTTCCGCACCAACAACCTCGATCCGAATGCGCGTCACTGCATGGCTTCGGCGGTGGTGGGCTTTATGCGCACCTTCGGCATGGATGAGCCGATGGGCTGCTATGACGATATCGAGCAGGCCGACGCCTTTGTGCTGTGGGGCTCCAACATGGCCGAGATGCATCCGATCCTCTGGTCACGCATTACGGCGCGTCGTCTCAGCAGTGACAACGTCAAAGTCGCGGTGCTTTCCACCTATCGTCATCGCAGTTTTGAGCTGGCCGATAATGGCATGGTGTTCACGCCGCAGAGCGATCTGGCGATCCTCAACTTTATCGCCAACTACATTATTCAGAACAACAAGGTCGATAAAACCTTCCTGCAGAATCACGTGACGCTGCGCAAAGGCGTGACTGACATCGGCTACGGCTTACGTCCAACCGATCCACGTCAGGCTGCAGCGAAGAACCCCGACAGCGGCGAATCGACGCCAATGAGCTTTGATGAATTTGCCAAATTTGTCTCGGAGTACACGGTCGAAAAAGCCAGCGAAATGAGCGGCGTCGAGCAGGATCAGCTGATCGCGCTGGCGCAACTGTATGCCGATCCAAAAGTTAACGTGGTGTCGTACTGGACCATGGGCTTCAACCAGCATACGCGCGGCGTGTGGGCCAATAATCTGTGCTACAACCTGCACTTATTAACCGGCAAAATCTCGCGTCCGGGCACCGGTCCATTCTCGCTCACCGGTCAGCCGTCGGCGTGCGGCACGGCGCGTGAAGTCGGTACTTTCTCGCACCGCTTGCCAGCTGACATGGTGGTCAATAATGACAAACACCGCGCCACTGCCGAGAAGCTGTGGAAGCTGCCGCAGGGCACCGTACCCGCCAAAATTGGTTTGCACGCCGTAGCGCAGGATCGCGCGCTGAAAGATGGCAAGCTCAACGCTTACTGGGTGATGTGCAACAACAACATGCAGGCCGGTCCGAACGTGACGCAGGAGCGTATGCCGGGCTGGCGCGATGAGCGCAACTTCATTGTCGTGTCCGATCCCTATCCAACCGTGAGCGCGCTGTCAGCCGATCTGATTCTGCCTACCGCCATGTGGGTAGAGAAAGAGGGCGCCTATGGCAACGCCGAGCGTCGTACCCAGTTCTGGCATCAGCAGGTGAAGGCGCCGGGCGAGGCGAAATCCGATCTGTGGCAGCTGGTTAACTTCTCCAAACGTTTCAACGTTGCTGAAGTCTGGCCGCAAGCGCTGATTGAGCAGCATCCGGAACTGCGCGACAAAACGCTGTTTGACGTGTTGTACGCCAACGGCCAGGTCAACCAGTTCCCGCTGAGCGAAGTGGCGGATGATCGACTGAATGACGAAGCCCGCGAGTTCGGCTTCTATATCCAGAAAGGCTTGTTCGAAGAGTACGCCAGCTTTGGTCGGGGTCACGGCCACGATCTCGCCCCGTTCGATGCTTACCACGAAGCGCGTGGTCTGCGCTGGCCGGTGGTTGACGGCAAAGAGACGCGCTGGCGCTATCGCGAAGGTTACGACAGCTACGTTAAAGCCGGTGAAGGTGTGCGTTTCTACGGCAAGCCGGATGGCAAAGCGACCATTTTCGCCCTGCCGTACGAAGCGCCAGCGGAATCACCGGATGACGAGTTCGATCTGTGGTTCTGTACCGGCCGCGTGCTGGAGCATTGGCACACCGGCACCATGACGCGTCGCGTGCCTGAGCTGCACCGTGCGGTGCCGCAGGCGCTACTCTATATCCATCCGCTTGATGCCAAAGATCGCAATTTCCGTCGCGGTGAAAAGGTTCGCGTGGTGTCACGCCGTGGTGAAACCATCGCCACCGTCGAAACGCGCGGTCGTAATCAGCCGCCAAAAGGCCTGGTGTTTATGCCGTTCTTCGATGCCGGCGTGCTGGCGAATAACGTCACGCTGGATGCTACCGATCCGCTATCGAAGCAGACCGATTACAAAAAATGCGCCGTCAAGCTGGTTAAAATTTAAGGCAGGATGCAATGAAACCCTTAATCACACTCGTTACGTTGGCCGCCCTGATGCTCGGCGGCACGGTTTACGCTAATAACGGCGTCGATCTCAATCAGTCACCGGAAGTGACCGCTACGCAGCAGGGCACCATTCATCAGCCCAAAGAGCAGAGCCGTAAGCCGCTCAACTACGTGAATCAGCCGCCGGTGATCCCGCATAGCGTGGATGGCTATCAGGTGACGAAAAACGTTAACCGCTGCCTGCAGTGCCACGGCACGCAGAGCTACCTCACCACCGGCGCGCCGCGCGTTAGCCCAACGCACTTCACCGATCGCGATGGTTTGGTGAGCAGCACCGTATCGCCGCGTCGCTACTTCTGCCTGCAGTGTCACGTGCCGCAAACCGATGCTAAGCCGGTGGTGGAGAACACCTTCAAACCGGCTGATGGCTTCGGTAAGTGAGGAAATGATGAAAGAGAAACTTCTGCGCATCTGGCGCTGGTGGCGACGTCCAAGCCGTCTGGCGCTGGGCACGCTGCTGATTCTGGGCTTTGCCGGCGGGATTATTTTCTGGGGCGGCTTTAACACCGCGATGGAGATGACCAACCGCGAGCAGTTCTGTATTGGCTGCCATGAGATGCGTAATAACGTCTACCAGGAGTATATGCAGACGGTGCACTACAACAACCGCAGCGGCGTGCGTGCCACCTGTCCGGATTGTCACGTGCCGCACGAGTGGGGCCCGAAGATGCTGCGTAAAATTCAGGCGAGCAAAGAGGTGTACGCCAAGATTTTCGGCATCATTGATACGCCGCAAAAGTTCGAGGATCATCGCATTGAGCTGGCGAGAAACGAATGGCGCAGGATGCAAAACAACAACTCGCAGGAGTGTCGTAACTGCCACAACTTCGATTATATGGATTTAACCGCGCAGAAAACCGTGGCGGCGAAGATGCATACCAAAGCCATTGAGGAAGGGAAAACCTGTATCGATTGCCATAAAGGCATTGCGCATCATTTGCCGGATATGAAAGATCAGCCCAACGGTTTTTAATAGGTAAACCGTGCAAGCTTCAACCGTACGGTCGCCATTTATGGCGACCTGGTTTTTTCAAACGTCCAACCTCACAATTCAGATAGTTTTCCATACCGCTTCGGCCTATTATCTCAGGCTCCCTCAAATCTGCAGTGGAGCGGCTATGTCGTTAAAGATCAACATCATCAAAGATAAGTTGTTGTCAGAAAACTGGTTTGTGCTGCGCAACTTCACCTACGAACTCACCCGCAACAACGGCGAAGTCGTGCGTCATAAACGCGAAGTCTACGATCGCGGCAACGGCGCAACTATCCTGCTGTATAACACTGAAAAAAATACCGTTCTGCTGGTTCGTCAGTTCCGCATCGCCACCTATGTTAATGGCAATACCAGCGGCGAGCTGATTGAAACCTGTGCCGGATTGCTGGATGACGATTCGCCGGAAGATTGCATTCGTAAAGAGGCGATTGAAGAGACCGGCTATCAAGTGGGAAAAGTAGAGAAAATTTTTGAAGCCTATATGTCGCCGGGCGGCGTAACCGAACTGATCCACTTCTTCGCGGCGGAATACAGCGATGCGCAGCGTGCCAACAAGGGCGGCGGCGTCGAAGATGAAGAGATCACCGTGCTGGAGCTGAGTTTCCCGGAAGCGCTGATGATGGTAAAAGATGGCCGCATTCGCGATGGCAAAGCCATTATGCTGCTGCAGCATGCGCAGATTGCCGGCTGGTTGCAGGCGTAAACACAATCTCCAAATTGCACAGTTTCGTAGCGGCGCGATTTATCGCGCAATAAATTGCGCCGCTACAGGAATGTGTGGCCATCTTGCCTTAAACACACTCACCCAACGCTTCCAGAATGCAATCCGGATACGCCTGCAACCTGGCCAGCGCTTCTGCGTAAGAGGGCATCGAGTGTGCCGCACCAGAACGCTCCACACACAGCGAAGCATAAGCCGCGGCAAACAGCGCCGCCTGCGGCAGCTCATCGCCGGAAGCGAGACGCGCCGCCAGTGCGCCATTGAAGGCATCGCCCGCGCCGGTGCTATCCAGCGGCTGAGCCGGAAACAGCGGAATACGTAATGCCTGTTGTCCGGCAACAGAGAGCAAGGCACCCGCAATCCCCAGCGTAATGATGACCTGACGTGCGCCTTTGCGGTGCAGCACTTCTGCGGCCTGCTGCGCGCTGGTGAAGTCGGTTACCTTCACGCCAGTCAGCTGCATCGCTTCGGTGCTGTTAGGTGTCAGCAAATCCACCTTCGCCAGCAGCGCATCTGTGACTTTCTGCCACGGTGCGGGATTCATGATCACAAAGGTGCCACCGGCGCGCGCATTGTCGATCATGCGCTGAATAGCGCTGAGGTTATTCTCCAGCTGAACCAGCAGAATATCGGCGGCAGCCACCGTGGGTTGGCAGCGCGCCACTTCCGCAGCGGTCACGGTGGTGTTGGCGCCAGGATAGACCGAAATCATGTTCTCGGCATCGTCGCCCGCCACGTAAATCAGCGCATTGCCGGTCGGTTTTTCTTTGCAGGTAAACAAGGTAATGGCATCGAAACCGGTCTTTTCCAGATGACGGCGCGCAAACATGCCGAAGTCATCATTACCTATTTTGCCGATGTAGTGCACGCGCGCCCCGGCACGCAGCGCCGCCGTCGCCTGGTTGGCGCCTTTGCCGCCCGGTCCCATCATGCTGGTATGGGCGGTGAGCGATTCGCCGGGCATCGGGAAACGGTTCATCACCGCCACCACGTCGAGGTTGAACGAGCCAAACACACACACTTTTCCTTTCATCATGCACTCCTGAACAGACGTTCGGCGGCTAAACAGGCACCGCGGCACCCGGTGTGATCGGTGGATTGGCTAAACACGATCTTCAGGCCGTCACGCGTAGCGGGTGGACGTAAATGCTGCTGAATCTGACTGCGCAGCTGCGCCAGCGGGAAGTCGGCCATGGCCAGCACGCCGCCGCCGAGAATCAGGTATTCCGGATCGAGGATGTTCATTTCGGTGGCAATCAGCTGCGCCAGCCGCTGTACAAAAGCCTGCAACTCCGCATGTTCGCGATGTTGGCTAAACAGCGCTGACATGCCGGTTTCTGGCACGTTGCTGGCTGCCCAGCGGCTCAGCCAGTGGCCGGAGGTCACCGTTTCCGCACAGCCGTGATTGCCGCACGGGCAGGGCAGATGGTTACCGGCAATCGGCACGTGGCCGAGTTCACCGGCACCGCCGTGCTGACCGTGATAAAACTGGCCGTTAAGCCACAAGCTGTTGCCCATGCCGGTGCCGGGATACAAGCCCACTGCACTGTCCGGCAGCTGCTCCAGCTGCAGTAAATCCCACAGCATCAGGTGGTTAACATCTTTGTCCATCGCCACCGGTACGCCAAGCCGCTCGGTGAGCAGCGCGGCAACCGGTTGCTGATCCAGCGCCTGGATAAACGGCAGCGAAATCACCTGCTGGCGGTCGCGGCTGAGAATGCCGGGCAAGCCAAGCATCACGCCGCTGACCGGCTGCTGCTCCAGCGTTTCACTGATCAACTGCCCCAATGCGCTTAAGGCATCGGGCTGCTGCGCCCAGCTGGCCGTCGGCACTTTACGGAAGCTCGACCAGATACGGCCGGCTTCCATCAGCTGCAGACGTGTGCCGGTGCCGCCAATGTCGATACCGAGCCAGCATTTTTTCATGCGGATACCTGCGCCAATCCCTGAGCCTCATCAATGCTTTCGCGCATCATGTTCCAGGCGGTTTCCAGATCGTCGTGAATATTGAACAGACCGGAGGTGCCGACAATCAGCACTTCTGCGCCAGCGCCAACCAGCGTGTTGTAAGTACGAGTATTGCAGGAGCCATCAATCTCAATCAGATAGTGATAGCCGTTGGTCTGCTTTAGCGTTTTCAGCTCTTGCACCTTCTGCACCATTTCCGGAATAAACGGCTGTCCGGCATAGCCCGGATCGACTGTCATCACGGTGATCTTATCCACCAAATGAATGTAGTGATGGATAAACGAGACCGGTGTGGCCGGGTTCAGCACTACGCCGACTTTTTTGCCGAAGCTGCGGATCATATTGATCACACGGAATGCGTCGCGGTTGATGGTTTCGGCGTGCGGGCAGATGTAATCCGCACCGGCTTTCGCAATCACTTCAATGAAATCGGTGGGTTGCTCGACCATCAAATGGACATCCAGCGCCACCTTGGTAAACGGGCGAATCTGCTCAATGAAGAACGGCGACAGCGTGATATTTTTCACGTAGTGACCATCCATAATATCGATGTGAAGGAAGTCGGCGCGGGAGTCCAGCACGGCGAGCTGGTGCTTGATCTCCATCAGATTCATACACATCAACGACGGGGAGACTTGAATACGCATCATACTTCCTTTTTTTCGGTCAAAGGGTTAAGCGCCGCAGCCAGTTTGCTGAGCTTGACGGCACGATGTTCGTTAAAGCGGGTTTTAAATTGTTTGAAGGCCAGCACCACAATCAGCACCGCGCCCCACATCGCCAGGCTGACGTGCTGGCTGATGTTCATCAGGTTGAAACCGGTGGAGAGCACTTGCAGCGCGATCAGCGCCAGCACCACGCCGGTGACGCGCCCAAAACCGCCGTTGGGATCGGTACCGCCGAGGATGATCGCCAGCACCGTTAACAGCAGGTAAGCGTCGCCGTAGCCCATACGCGCCGAGTTAAAGCGCGCCATCATGATCAATCCGGCTAACACGCACAGCAGGCTGGAGATGACGTACACCAGAATCACCATACGATGGGTATTAATACCGCTGAACCAGGTGGCGTTGATGTTGCTGCCGCCCATGTAGATGCATTTACCGGCGCGGGTTTTGCCGAGGAACAGCGCCAGCAGCGCGGCGGCAATCAGAAATACCCACAGCGGCAGCGGGACGCCGAGCAGCGTATCGGAACCGAGCGCCTGCACCACCGACGGCATGCCGCTCACCGCCGCGCCTTTGGTCAGCCAGATGCCGATACCGTTGAGCGTCATCATGGTGGCCAGCGTCACCAGAATCGGGTGCGCACCGATGCGCGTGACCATCACGCCGGTAATCACGCCAATCACCGTGGCGATCAGCATTGCGCCAATAATTGCCATCAGTAGCCACAGCAGCTGCATGCCGGTGCCAGCATCGGCGGGCAGGGCGCTCATCAGCGTCCAGGCGATAAACAGCGCCGTCAGGTTGGCGGTGGCAATAATCGCCAGATTGAGGCCGCCGCTGAGAATCGCGATAAACATCGCCAGCGTCAGCAAACCGAGTTCGGGCAGCTGAAACGCCATGCTCATAAAGGTGGAGTCGGTGAGAAAGCGGCCTGGCAGCATGACGGTGAAGATCGCCAGCGCCAGCGCAATCAGCAGCATCAGGCCGATATTGGTGCCGTCCGGACGCAGAGCAGAGAGTGATTTCATATTTTTTGCTCCTGTGGTCAGACGAAACTGACGTCAGTTTCTTTACGTTTTTTGTAATGAGTCACGGCGATGGCCACCATGATCACGCCGCCCACCACGATGTTCATGAAGTAGTTGGAGACGCCAATCAGGTTGAGGCCGTTCTTCAGAATGGCGATAAGGAAGACGCCCATTAGCGTGCCGCTCACCGTGCCTTTGCCGCCCATCAGGCTGGCACCGCCGAGTACGGTGGCCGCCAGCACATCCAGCTCGCCGCCGACCAGCGCATTCGGCACCACTTCACCCATGCGATAGACCTGCACCAGCCCGCCAATCGCCGCCATCGCACCCAGCCAGCCGTAGGCGAACAAATGAATCAGACCCACGCGAATACCGATACGGCGCGCTGATTCGGCATCGCCGCCTACCGCATACAGCTGGCGACCCAGATTGGTTTTGTTCAGCAGAAGCGCGGTCAATCCGGCAATCACCAACATGGTCACCAGCGGCAAGCCAAGCTGGAAGCTGTTGCCTTGCCACGTAAACGGCAGCACGCTGCGCAGGGTGATCCACCAATCCGGCAATGAATAGAGACTTTTGCCGCCGGTCACCCACATCAGCAGACCAAACAGCAGCGACTGCATGCTGATGGTGATGATGATCGACACCACGCGCAGCGTGGTAATCAGCAGGGCGTTAATCACGCCAAACAGCGTGCCGCACACCACCGCCAGCAAGATGCTGAGCACGGCGTTATCAAACTGGAACTGCACAAACAGCGAGGCGATCAGGTATTGCACCACCGACGCCACCGCCGCGAAGGAGATGTCGATGCCACCGGTCACCAGCACCACAAACAGGCCGAGCGCGAAGATGCCGGTGACGGCGTAGCTTTCCGCCAGATCGAGCAGGTTTTGCACCGTCAGGAACTGGTCGCTGGCGGCGGAGAAGAACAGGATAAAAGCCAGCAGTACCCAGGCGAGCCAGCCCTGGCTGGAGTGCGGGCGTAAACGAGAAAAATCAGGCATTGATCACCTCTGCCAGCTGGTGTTGCTCAACGGTATCGGGTTGGTATTCGGCATGAACGGTGCCATCACGGAAGTGCAGGATGCGGTCGCAGTTGTACCAAACTTCGGGCACCTCATCGGAAATCAGAATGATCGACAGACCCTCCTTCGCCAGCGCATGAATCAGCTGATAGATACTGGCTTTAGCGCCGACATCTACGCCGACCGTCGGCGAATCAAGAATCAAAATACGCGGCTGCGTCAGCACCCACTTCGCCAGCACGATTTTCTGCTGATTACCGCCGGAGAGCGTGGAGATCGCCAGATTGGGATCGGCGACGCGCACGCCGAGCTGCTGAATCCACTGCAGGATCAACTTGTTCTTGCGGTACTCATCAATAATGCGAAAACGGTTTTGCAGCTTGTCGAGGATCGGCAGCACCATGTTGTCGGCCACCGATTGCTGCTGCACCAAACCGAGGGTGAGGCGATCTTCGGAGACATAACCGATCCCGGCCTTAATGGCATCTTCATGGCCACGAAAGCGCACCGGTTTGCTGTCGAGCCAGATCTTGCCGCTGTCCGGTTTGGTCATGCCAAACAGTGACAATGCCAGTTCGGTGCGGCCGGAGCCGAGCAGGCCGCATAGGCCGAGCACTTCGCCCTGATAGAGTTTGAAATTAACGTCGTGATATTGGCCAGCACGCGTCAGTTTCTCGACTTCGAGAATCAAGCGATCGTCATTGCGGGTCGGCGTTTTTAGCTGATAGTCGAGCTTCAGCCCGGTCATCAGTTCGGTGAGATGGTGCGGCGTCATCTCTTTGGCGGGCCAGCAGCCCATTTTGCGGCCATCGCGGATTACCGTAACGCGGTCGGAGATCTCCAGCACTTCATCCAGACGATGGCTGACAAACACCACGCAGATGTTTTTGTCTTTCAGGTAACGCACGGTGCGCAGCAGCTGATTCACTTCGGTACGCGTTAATGATGCCGTTGGCTCATCCATAATCACCAGCCGCGCATCGGCAACCAGCGCACGACAAATCGCCACCTGCTGGCGCTGCGCAATCGACAGGGACGACACTTTTTCATCCAGATTGAGTTCGAACTTCAATTCATCAATGATGCGCTGTGCCGTTGCACGCAGTTTGGCCTGGCGATGCCAGCCGAGCAGGCTATTCAGGTTGTGCTCAAAGGCGATGTTTTCCGCCACGCTGAGATTGGGGAACAGCGACAGATCCTGGTAAATCACCTGGATGCCGAAGTCACGCGCCTGACGGGTGGTCAGACGCGGGAAGCTGGGGCCTTCACCCAGCGTAATACGGCTGCCGCTATCCGGGGCGTGCACCCCGGAAATGACTTTGATTAAGGTGCTTTTGCCACAGCCGTTGGTGCCAGCGAGACAGTGCACTTCGCCAGCCAGTAGGGTCAGCGAGATATCGCTCAGTGCGCGATTGCCACCAAATGTTTTCGACAGGTTGTCGAGCGCAATTAGCGTCTGTGGGATCACCTCATTCATCATTACAGCCCCATTTTCACCAGTTTTGGCAGATTCTCTTTGTCCAGGCTTTCGGTGTTATTGCCGAGGATGGTGTGCGTCGCCTCATCAACCTTCACTTTGCCCAAACCCTCGATGGTCATTCCGTCGGTGATAGCCTCTTTCTTCTGCATCATGTCGGCGATGCGCACAAACACTTCGCCAGCGGTTTGCGGATTCCAGATATAGCCGCCTTTAATGGCACCGCGCTGCACCAGCGATGCGCCCTGGCCCGGGCTGAAGGCGCCAATTACGCAAACCTGGTCAATCTTGTTACGGTTCATTACCGCGCGGCCGGCGCCAATTGGGCCTTGTGAACCGAAGGCCATAATGCCTTTCAGATCCGGGTACTTAGACATCAGTTCGTTGGTGGTGCGAATCGAGTCATCCAGCGATTCGCCCACGCCGAACTTGTCAGTCACCATCTGCATTTTCGGGTAGTGTTCTTTCTGGTAGTTCAGCGCGGCGTCGGTCCACTGCTGATGCAGCGGCACGGTCAGGCTGCCGACGTACATGGCATATTTGCCCTCTTCATGCATGCACTTCGCCAGCGCTTTCATGTGGTTGATGCCGTGCGTTGGCGCATCCACCAGTTCAAAGTCCCAGTTGGCACCTTTCTGATCCGGTGATTCGTGGGTGATGACTTCAATGCCGGCATCACGCGCGCGTTTCAGCACCGGCTCCAGCACTTTCGGGTCATTCGGCACCACGCCAATGATGTCGACTTTCTGCGCAATCAAATCTTCGATAGCACGCACCTGCAAAGCGGGGTCGGCTGCGGTTGGACCCACCATCCACGCGTCAATACCGCGCTTGGCCGCTTCACTCTTGATGCCCGCCTCCATGGCGTTGAACCACGGGATACCGCCAATCTTCACCACGATGCCCATACGTAATTTGTCAGCAGCGTGCGCCCCGGTGGCGGCAAACAGTGCGAGGAGAGAACAGGCGATAAGATGTTTTTTCATAAAGACTCCGATTTAATTTTTTATTAGCTGCATAGAATGGCTGCGCTGGGAGCAATCAATAACATTGACGCCGTTCCACGCTAATTCTTGTTCCAGCTCTTTGTCTTTTAATTGGTCAGTAATGAGAAAGTCCACATCGCGATAGTGGCAAATACGCGCGAATGAGGGCCGCAGGAATTTACTTCCATCCAGCAGCAGATGTTTTCTTTCTGCTGCTAATAACATTTGCTGTTTTAAATGTGCGTTGTTTTCGTTACCTTCACGTAAATAACCGTCATTGCCTAAACTGCTACAGGAAAAAAAGATCTTATTAATCTGAAATTCCCTGAGCGGTTGCTCGGCGACTACGCCGTGGAAATCTTCATAACGGTCAGAATATTCTCCCCCCAGACATATGGTGCGGATACTGCCCCGCGCCGCAAGGGTTTGCACAATTCTGATGGAATTGGTTAATACCGTTAATTCAATATCCGGTAGCTGTCGCGCTAAATACCAGCATGTGGTGCTGCTATCGAGTAATATACAATCGCCGGGGCTAATGAAATCGAGTGCGCGTTTGGCAATCGCCATTTTGGCATCAACATGTTCATTTATTCTCTGGCGGAAAGATAATTCAAACTCGTTAACACCACGTGTATTCCCCTGAATGTTGGCAGCCTGTCGTTTTGCTGGTACCGCACCGCCGTGGCTGCGTTGCAGCAGCCCACGTTTCTCCAGCTGAGTTAAATCACGACGAATGGTTTCTTGTGAAACCTGACATAACGTGACTAATTCAGCGACAATGACCCGACCATTTAAATTTAATTCGTCAATAATTCTTTGCTGTCTTTCAATCGGCAACATAACTGCCCTCCGATGGTTATAAATTACTGGATTGCGCCGCAGGAAAGTGTGGACTGCACACGAGTCCGTGGAGGTAAAAATGCCTGAGCTGATTAGAGTGATTTGGATCTGTAATTAATGTAAATGAGATGTCTGGTTATCAAAATTAAGTGATATTCATCACAAAAATACCGCTAAAGCGCCGGGAGTAATGCGCTACGCGCGTTGAACGCTGCCAGCATACAATTAAGCCGACATGACCGGTTATGACCGTTTGTGTGTATTTGACCGTTTTGTGATTGCGCACCAAGAGTGCGACGAATCCGATTGAGCAGTAATCGGTCAAAACGGATGATGAAGGCATTGCGTCATCCAGTACCCGATCGCCATAAGGTGCCTGCTTTTCCAGCAGTTAACCTCACTATTAGGGCCGGCTCACAGTTTAGGCCTGCTGACAGCGTTCCCGTTGCGCTATCATTTTCTTTCCAGGAATTTGGGGACCGATTTTTTTGATGTCGTATTGGATGAAATTACTGCTTTTATTGCCTTTTCTCTTTGTCGCGTGCGTGCAGGCCCAGCCACTGCAAAAGTCATTTTCTGACTGGCAGCTGACCTGCAACAATGCGGCTTTTTGCGTGGCTCGCAGTTTCCCCGGGGATAATGGCCTGGTGATGACTCTCTCACGTCATGCTGGCGTCAACGATCGCCCGCTGCTGCGCATCGATTACGGTAGCGCCTACAGCGGTGAACTGTCCGGCGGTCCGCTGAAAGATAACCTGCTGCTCGATCAGCGCCGGCTGACACCCGATCTCAAACACTGGACGGTGGAACCGCATCACCTTGCAACCAGCAATGCTATCGCCATCGACGAGTTCCTGGCGCAGACGCTGGATGCACAGAATCTGCAATTAACCTACAAAGCGAGCGCTACCGTTCCCCTCAGCGGGATGAAGGCAGCGCTGTTACTCATGGATGACGTGCAGGGCAGGGTGAACGGTGTAAGTGCCTGGGTGAAACGTGGCGACCGTGTGCAATGGGATGTGCCGCCACAGCCGATGCTGCCGCAGCTCCCTGCACCGTTGCCGTCGCCAGCGCCGTTAACCCAGGAAGAGACCAGCGGATTGATTGATTACGGCACCTGGCGCGTGAATACCGATAACTGCTCGCTCGATCCGCTGCGGCGCGAAGTGAGCGTATCGCCGCTCACCGACAGTAAAGCGTTGCTGCTGGTCAGCTGCGAAACCGGCGCTTACAACGTTATCGATCTGGCATTTGAAGTGACGCGCAGCGCGCCGTATGTATCGCGCGGCTTGAGTTTAACGCTGCCGTTTACCCCGCCTTCCCGTAGCGACACGCAGCTGGAGCTGGTGAATGCGGAATTCGATGCCAGCAATGGGCTGCTTTATACCTTCAGTAAAGGGCGGGGATTGGGCGATTGCGGCGTGGCGACGCGCTGGCAATATAACGGCAATGAGTTTGTGCTGGCGGAGTATGCGGAAGAGAAGATCTGCGATGCATGGCACAGCAGTGAGGATTGGCCTACGTTATGGATTAGCGAATCTCAGAATCCGGTGCAATCGCGTTAACCAGGTGCGCATAAATGCGCACCCTACAAAACAACCGTAGGGTCGCCATTTATGGCGACCGCCACTCACCCATTACCGAATTGCCTGCACCGTCATCGGTGAACCGGACTGATTGCCCACCAGTTCGGTTAGCATGTTGTTTACGCCATCGCTCATCGGGGTGAAACGCGTGAGTGGCGAACGCGTCACCACCACAAATACACCAACGTTGTGCTGTGGCACCATCGCCATATAGGTGATGAAACCGCCGCCGCCGCCGGTTTTCTGAATAATCCCCGGACGACCCTCCTTCGGCCCCATATACACCCAACCCATGCCCAGCGCGTCGGCGCGGCCCGGTACATCCATGCCTTCAACTTTCGTTAGTTGGTCGCGACGGTAAATCAGGGTTTGCAGACGATCGATCTGCGGCGTGCGGTGATTAACCGCCGAATTGAGGAACTGCTGCATCCAGCGCCCCATATCGTCTGGTGTCGAGTAAACGCCACCGCTGCCAATCGCGGCCAGCGTGTTGTTACACGGGCTGGCACCTTTTTCCGCCACCATCAAACGCTGACACTGATCCGGTGACGGCGTGAAAGTGGTGTCTTTCATACCGAGCGGACGCGTCACCAGCTGCTGCAGCAGCGCTGGATAAGGCGTGCCCGCCGCTTTGGCTAAAGCATCGCTCAGCAGATCAAATCCCAGATTAGAATAAGCCGCGCGCGAGCCGGGCGTCGCTTTCAGTTCAGCACCGCTGAGCCACTGCCAGCGATCGGATTTGGTCGGCCAGACAAACACCGGACGATGCGGTTTGCCGCCAGGCTGCTCGCGCGGCAGGCCGCTGGTGTGGGTTGACAGGTTAATCAGGCGAATCGGTTGGCCGTTATAGCTCGGCACGCGTGCTCCGGGCGGCGCGTATTTGCTCAGCGGATCGTCAAGACGGATTTGACCGCGCTCGGCCATCTTTACCATCACTTCGCTGGTCATTAGCTTGCTTAGCGAGGCGATACGGATCACCGAATCCTGCTGCGGACGCACGTTATTGCCAGGACGCGTATCACCAAAGCTGGCGAAGACACGCTGATTGCCATCAATCGCGACCAGCGCCATGCCGGTTGCGCCGCTGCCATAGAAAATGTGCTCGGCATAGCGATCAACAATCTGCGATGCCAGCAGCGGATCGGGTGACGACTGCGCCATGCTTTTTAATGGAAGCACTGAAACCATTAAGGCCAGTAAAAAAGGAGTACGTTTTTTCAACGGGAAAGCGTCCGCTATGAGAATCGGAGGAAAGCTTATAGTAATCAGTTTGAGCGAGGCGTGAAGAGGGCAGAGCGGATTTTTTTCTGTATCAGGCTGTGATCAAAAAATGGCCCTTACGCCAAAAAGACGCAGGGCCAGATCGATTAGTGCGGCTTGAGTAAGGCTTCAGTGTGGCTAACGATGTTCTCCACGGTGAAACCGAATTCCGGGAACAGTTTGCCGGCCGGTGCTGACTCACCGAAGGTGGTCATGCCGACAATCGCGCCGTCCAGACCGACATACTTGTACCAGTAATCGGCAATGCCGGCTTCCACCGCCACGCGCGCCTTCACGCCGGATGGCAGCACCGATTCGCGATACGCCGCATCCTGCTTATCAAACACGTCGGTGCTCGGCAGTGAAACGACGCGGATGTTGTGGCCGCCCGCGGTCAGTTTCTCCGCCGCGCCAAGCGCGATTTCGATCTCCGAACCGGTGGCGATAATGATCGCGTCCGGCGTGCCTGCGCTGTCTTTCAGCACATAGCCACCGCGTGCGATATTCGCTACCTGCTCCTGGCTGCGTTCCGGCTGCAGCAGGTTCTGACGCGACAGGATCAGCGCGGTTGGGCCATGATGGCGCTCAACGGCGGCTTTCCACGCCACCGCAGTTTCTACCTGGTCACATGGACGCCACAGGCTGAGATTTGGCGTCACGCGCAGGCTGGCGATCTGCTCAACCGGCTGGTGGGTTGGGCCATCTTCGCCAAGGCCGATCGAGTCATGCGTATACACCAATACCTGACGCGCTTTCATCAACGCCGCCATGCGCACCGCATTACGCGCGTACTCAACGAACATCAGGAAGGTGGCGGTGTAAGGCACAAAACCGCCGTGATGGGCGATACCGTTGCCAATCGCCGTCATGCCAAACTCACGCACGCCGTAGTGAATGTAGTTACCCGCGGTATCCTCTTTGATCGATTTCGAGCCCGACCAAATGGTGAGGTTACTTGGCGCCAGATCGGCTGAACCGCCAAGGAATTCCGGCAGCAGTTTACCGAACACTTCCAGCGTATTTTGTGAGGCTTTGCGGCTGGCGATTTTTTGCGGGTTAGCCTGCAGCTGTTCAACAAACTTCTGCGCTTCGCTCTCCCAGTTCGCCGGCATTTCACCGTTTAGGCGACGCGAGAACTCTTGCGCCAGCTCAGGATGCGCCGATTTATACGCGGCAAATTTCTCATCCCAGGATTTCTCACGCTGCGCTCCTGCTTCTTTGGCATCCCATTGCTGGTAAATCTCTTTTGGGATCTCAAACGGCGGATAGTGCCAGCCCAGTTTCTGCCGCGTCAGCGCCACTTCCTCTTCGCCCAGCGCTGCGCCGTGCGACTCCTCTTTACCGGCTTTATTCGGCGAGCCGAAGCCAATGGTGGTGCGGCAAATAATCAGTGAAGGCTTATCTGTAACGCTTTGCGCTTCTTTGATGGCGGCGGCGATCGCTGCCGAGTCGTGGCCGTCAATGCCTTCGGCGCTGCCCACAACATGCCAGTTATAGGCTTCGAAGCGTTTGTGGGTGTCATCGGTGAACCAGCCTTCGGTTTCACCATCAATCGAGATGCCGTTGTGATCGTAGAAACCAATCAGTTTGCCGAGGCCCAGCGTACCCGCCAGCGAACTCACTTCGTGCGAGATGCCTTCCATCAAACAGCCATCGCCCATAAACACGTAGGTGTGATGGTCAACAATGTCGTGGCCGGGACGGTTGAACTGCGCCGCCAGCGTACGTTCGGCAATCGCCAAACCCACCGCATTAGCTAAGCCCTGGCCCAGCGGACCGGTGGTGGTTTCTACGCCCGGCGTATAGCCAATTTCCGGGTGGCCCGGCGTTTTTGAGTGCAGCTGACGGAAGTTCTTCAGCTCTTCCATCGGCAGATCGTAACCGGTGAGGTGCAGCAAACTGTAAAGCAGCATCGAACCGTGACCGTTGGAAAGAATAAAGCGGTCACGGTCGGCCCATGCCGGGTTATTCGGGTTGTGTTTCAGCACATCGCGCCATAACACTTCGGCGATATCAGCCATACCCATCGGCATGCCGGGGTGGCCGGAATTTGCTTTTTGTACCGCATCCATGCTGAGTGCACGAATGGCGTTAGCCAACTCTCTGCGTGAAGACATAAGGTTCTCCCTTGTGATTTGGCGATAGCGGACAAGCCGTTGCTCATCCGCCATAAGAGTGATTGCGGGTTACAGACGTGACGAGAGGACGTCTTCCAGCTTCTGCTGGTCGATGGCGAACTGGCGGATGCCGTCTGACAGCTTCTCAACCGCCATCGGATCCTGATTATGTTCCCAGCGGAATTCCGCTTCTGACAGTGAAGCCGGTTGATGGAAGCCTTCAGTTGATGGCTCCAGCTTACGTTCCAGCGGCGCATCGCTGTTGGCCAGCTCTTCCAGCAGGTTAGGCGAAATGGTCAGGCGGTCGCAGCCGGCCAGTGCCTGAATTTGCTCTACTTTACGGAAGCTGGCACCCATGATGACGGTGCTGTAACGGTGCTTTTTGTAGTAATCGTAGATACGACGCACAGATTTCACGCCTGGATCTTCGTCGACCACATACGGGTCGATCGGCTTGCGTGAGTTGTACCAGTCATAAATACGGCCAACAAACGGTGAAATCAGGAATACACCGGCTTCGGCACAGGCGCGGGCCTGCGCGAAGGAGAACAGCAGCGTCAGGTTGCACTGAATGCCGTTCTTCTCCAGCTCCTCAGCGGCTTTGATGCCTTCCCAGGTGGAAGCCAGTTTGATCAGAATGCGTGAGCGGTCGATGCCGTACTCTTCGTACAGGCGCACCAGTTTCTCAGCTTTGGTGACACACATGCCACGATCGAAGGAGAGGCGCGCATCCACTTCGGTCGAAACACGGCCCGGTATGCTTTTCAGAATTTCCATACCGAGGTTGATCGCCACTTTGTCGCTGGCGTTGATGATTTGCGTCTCTTTGCTGCCGCCCTGTTTTTTCGCGTAGTCGATGGCGTCATCAATCAGATGTTTGTAACCCTCGAGACCGGCGGCTTTCAGAATCAGTGATGGGTTAGTGGTCGCGTCTTGCGGGTGATAATTACGAATAGATTCAATATCGCCGCTGTCGGCCACCACGGTGGTGTACTGTTTTAGTGCGTCTAGCTGGTTCATCGCTTAACTCCTTGATTAGCAATAATGTGGGCAAAGGTGTTGCACCCATTCCTGTTAAGTCGTGGTCCAACACAGTGCTACAGACGTTGCACGAAGAAAATGCGTTTTCTCTGATTGTGCCGTCGTGGCGCTTAAGAGGTGCGATAGTGAAAGGAGGACGGGCCTTAATCGGTTCAGCTACGCTTTTTGCCATCAATAAGGATAGCAGGCTGTGGCAAAGCCGCAGGCGAAGCGGTAGCAATCCGTGCCTTTAAGACTGCGGGTTCTTTGAGCGCCTTCACCCTTCTTTGTGGCGTAGATTCCTATACTGAACGCTCATTTAGCTGCGCCACAGGATGCCTAATGGACGAACAACTCAAGCAAAGCGCTCTCGATTTCCACCAATTTCCCACCCCCGGAAAAATTCAGGTTTCACCCACCAAGCCGTTAGCTACGCAGCGCGATTTGGCGCTGGCCTATTCGCCCGGCGTGGCCGCGCCTTGTCTGGAAATTGCTGCCGACCCGCTGGCGGCGCGGAAATACACCGCGCGCGGCAATCTGGTGGCGGTGATCACCAACGGCACCGCGGTGCTGGGGCTCGGCAACATTGGTGCACTGGCCAGTAAGCCGGTGATGGAAGGCAAGGGCGTGCTGTTTAAGAAGTTCGCCGGTATTGACGTGTTTGATATCGAAATTGATGAGCACGATCCCGATAAGCTCATTGAGGTGATTGCTGCGCTGGAGCCCACCTTCGGTGGCATTAATCTTGAAGATATTAAGGCACCGGAGTGTTTTTACATTGAACAGCAGCTGCGCCAGCGCATGCAGATTCCGGTGTTTCATGACGATCAGCACGGTACGGCAATCATCTGCACCGCCGCGGTACTCAACGGTTTAACCATCGTCAAAAAAGCCATTAGCGATGTGCGGCTGGTGGTATCGGGCGCGGGCGCCTCGGCCATCGCCTGCCTGAATCTGCTGGTGGCGCTCGGCATGCAGAAGCACAACATTGTGGTATGCGATTCCAAAGGGGTGATCTATCGCGATCGCGAACCGAATATGACACCGACCAAAGCCGAATATGCGGTTGCCGATAGCGGCGCGCGCGCGCTGGATGAGGTGATTGGCGGCGCAGATATTTTCCTTGGCTGTTCCGGCCCGAAAGCGCTGACGCCGGAGATGGTGCAGAAGATGGCGCAGGATCCGCTGATTCTGGCGCTGGCTAATCCTGAGCCGGAAATTATGCCGCCGCTGGCGAAGCAGGTGCGGCCCGACGTAATTATCTGCACCGGGCGCTCTGATTTCCCCAATCAGGTGAACAACGTGCTGTGCTTCCCGTTTATCTTCCGTGGCGCGCTGGACGTGGGCGCCACCGCCATTAACGAACAGATGAAGCTGGCGGCGGTGCACGCCATTGCCGCGTTGGCGCAGGCGGAACAGAGCGATGTGGTGGCCTCAGCGTATGACGATCAGGATTTAAGCTTCGGCCCGGAATATCTGATTCCTAAACCCTTTGATCCGCGATTAATTGTGCAGATTGCGCCAGCGGTAGCGAAAGCGGCGATGGAGTCGGGCGTCGCCACGCGGCCCATCAGTGATTTTGATGCCTATCGCGAGCAGCTCACCGAGTTCGTCTACAAAACTAACCTGTTTATGAAGCCGATTTTTTCGCAGGCGCGTAAAGATCCGAAACGCGTGGTGATGGCAGAAGGTGAGGAGGTGCGCGTGCTGCATGCCACCCAGGAGCTGGTGACGCTCGGGCTGGCGAAGCCGATTTTGATTGGTCGTCCCAACGTGATCGCTATGCGCCTGCAAAAGCAGGGATTAAAAATCGAAGCGGGTAAGGATTTTGAGATCGTTAATAACGAATCCGATCCGCGTTTCAAAGCGTACTGGAGCGAGTATTACCAGATCATGAAACGGCGTGGCGTCACGCCGGAAACCGCGCAGCGTGCGGTGATTGGCAATCCGACGCTGATTGGCGCGATCATGGTGCATCGCGGAGAAGCGGACGCGCTGATCTGTGGCACCATTGGCGATTATCAGGAACATTACGACGTGGTGGAGAAAGTGTTTGGCCTGCGCGATGACGTGAAAGTGGCGGGCGCGATGAATGCGCTGTTACTGCCGAGCGGCAATACCTTTATCGCTGATACGTACGTCAATGAAGACCCCAGCGCGGAGCAATTGGCGGATATTACGCTGCTGGCGGCGGAAACCGTGCGCCGCTTTGGTATTGAGCCGCGCGTGGCGCTGCTGTCTCATTCCAGCTTTGGTACCTCAAACGCGCCGGGCGCGCGTAAGATGCGCGAAGTGCTGGCGCTGATCCAGCAACGTGCGCCGAATTTAGAGATTGATGGTGAGATGCACGGCGATGCTGCGCTGGTGGAGACTATTCGCCGCGAGCTGATGCCGGATAGTCCGCTGAAAGGCACGGCTAATTTGCTGATCATGCCAAACGTGGAGGCGGCGCGCATCAGCTATAACCTGCTGCGCGTCTCCTGTTCCGAAGGCGTAACAGTGGGGCCGGTGTTAATGGGGATTAGCAAGCCGGTACATGTGTTGACGCGCATCGCCTCGGTGCGGCGCATTGTGAATATGGTGGCGTTAGCGGTAGTGGAGGCGCAGACCGAGCCATTGTAAAACCAGGTAGCCATGAATGGCATAATGCTCGTCAGTTAAGCAAGGCACTGGCTCCGCGGGGGTAACCTGGTCGCCATGAATGGCGACCCTACAAGCGCAACAGCGATGATGATTCAGGAACATGCATTGATGCTACAGCGCGGGTGTTGAGGCGACATCCCAACCCGCTGAGCGAGGGAGGGATTCCAGGGCGAGCCGCAGGGATGCGGCGAGAGGCGG
>NZ_AKIU01000058.1:0-41950 GCF_000282675.1 Pantoea sp. GM01
ATTAGGAGAATGCCTAAAAACGATGCAAAGGACGTATGAGAAACGTCTGCTCCTGAAGGGGGTAAATCTGGTGCTCGCTGTCCCCCTCCTCGGTCCTCCCCCATAAATGGGGGAGGAAGAAGCTGCCAGATGTGCGTTGGGGAGCGGCATGTGGCAGCGTCTCCTTCCCCCGCTGGCGGGGGAAGGCCGGGATGGGGGATAGCGAGCACATGCAAAATTGCAGGCCCGCCTCCGCCGATGGCGAACGAAAGTCGCACCGAGCAGTTTGCCGGTCGCCATTAATGGCGCCCCTACAAAACCGGTGAGTTCGGATGTGATGATTGTCGTAATACAAAACCGGTGAGTCCGGATGTGATGATGGTCGTAATACAAAACCGGTGAGTCCGGATGTGATGATGGTCGTACGATTTGAAACCCACAAAACGCTAAAAATTCCAACGATTTATGGCACGAAAGGTTTACCATTTTCCTTTGGAAAATATATTTTACGCAACCTTAACAACCGCGCGTTTCCCGCCTCCCTACAATGACCCTCCAGAGTCATTCCCTTCGTGACTATTCACCTCCTATCTTTTAGAGAATAACTATGCGCCTGAAACTTCTTTCTGCCAGCGCGGTGTTTTTACTGGCAGCCTGTGACCAGGGCGGAGCCAAGCCCGCCGCACCCGCAACGCCGCAGGTTGGTGTTGTGAACCTGAAAGCGCAACCCGTTACGCTTGTCACCCAGCTGCCGGGCCGAACCACGGCGGTGCGTACCGCGCAGGTGCGTCCGCAGGTCAGCGGCGTGATTGAGAAAATCCTGTTCACCGAAGGCGGCGAAGTGAAAGCCGGTCAGCCGCTGTATCAGATCGATCCCGCCACCTACCAAGCGGCCTACGACAAAGCGATGGCAACCTGGCAAAACGATGCGATGGTGGTGAAACGCTATCAGCCGCTGGCCAGCGCGCACGCCATCAGCCAGCAAACTTACGACGATGCGGTGGCCGCCGCGCGCGAAGCGCAGGCCGATGTGGAAACCGCTAAGGTCAATCTCGATTACACGCTGGTGAAAGCGCCGATTGCCGGCCACATCAGCCGTTCGCTGTATACCGCCGGTGCGCTGGTCACCAACGGGCAAACCGACTATCTCGCCACCATCACCCAGCTCGATCCGATCTACGTCGATGTCAGCGAATCGGCGACCGATCTGCTGCGTCTGCGCCGCGCGCTGGCCGACGGCAAAATTGCCAAAGTGGATGACAACACCGCCGCGGTCGGCTTAACGCTGGAAGACAACAGCCAGTACGGCGAGCAGGGCAAGCTGGCGTTTTCAGAAGTGAACGTCGATACCGCCACCGGCACCGTGGTGCTGCGCGCGGTGTTCCCCAACGCGCACAACGAACTGCTGCCCGGCATGTACGTGCACGCCAGCTTCCCGCAGGGCATTCAGCAGCAGGGCATATTGCTGCCGCAGGAAGCGATCATGCATGACAGCAAAGGCCAGCCGTATGTCTTCGTGGTGAAAGGCGACAACACCATCGAGCAGCGCAGCATTCACACCGGCGAGATGATCAAAGGAGAATGGCTGGTGACGTCGGGCCTGCAGCAGGGGGAAAACGTGGTGGTGAATAACCTGCAAAGCGTGCGCAACGGGGTGAAAGTCACCACCGCCGCCGCCAACACCAACGACACGCCATCCGCCAATGCGGTCAGTCTGTCGATGACTGACGCAGCAGCGCAATAAGGGGGCGGCATGTCGAAGTTTTTTATTGAACGTCCGATCTTTGCCTGGGTTATCGCGATTATCGTGATGCTGGTCGGCGCCATTGCTGCCATCAGCCTGCCGGTCAATCAATATCCCAACATCTCCGCGCCTGCGGTCTCAATTTCGGTGACCTATCCGGGGGCCAGCGCCGAAACCACGCAAAACACCGTGGTGCAGGTGATTGAGCAGCAGCTCAATGGTCTGGATGGTTTGCGCTATCTGGAATCAAGCAGCGCCTCGGACGGCAGCGCGCAGATCATCGCCACCTTTAATCAGGGCATCAATCCGGATATCGCCCAGGTACAGGTGCAGGATCGCGTGTCGCTGGCGGAGTCGCAGCTGCCCACCGACGTGACGCAGCAAGGGATTCGCATCCGTAAGTACCAGAAAAACTTCATGATGGTGATCGGGCTGATCTCTAAAGACGGCAAGCTGACCAACGGCGATCTCGCCGACATGCTGGTGTCGAAGCTGGAAGATCCGATCTCGCGCACGCCGGGCGTTGGTGACTTTATGGTGCTGGGATCGGAGTACGCGATGCGCATCTGGCTCGATCCGGCCAAACTGTACAAATACAACCTGATCCCCAGCGATGTCACTACCGCGATTGATAACCAGAACGTGCAGGTGTCGTCCGGTTCGCTCGGCGGTTTGCCGACCATTCAGGGAGCGAAAACCGAGGCGACGATTCTCGGCAAAACCCGTTTCACTACCGTGCAGCAGTTTGAGAATGTGCTGCTGAAAGTGAACAGCGATGGCTCGCAGGTGCGGCTGAAAGATGTGGCCAGCGTAGCGCTGGGGCCGCAGAGCTACGGTATTGATGCCACCCTGAACGGCAAGCCCGCCGCCGGTATCGCGCTGCGTCTGGCGACCGGTGCTAACGAGCTGGATACCGCCAAAGCGGTGCGCCAAACCATCGCCGACTTAAAAGCGTCGCTGCCGGATAACGTCGAGATTCAGTACCCATACGACACCTCGCCGGTGGTCAGCGCCTCGATTGAAGAGGTGGTAAAAACGCTGATCGAAGCGGTAGTTTTAGTGTTCTTCGTGATGCTGATCTTCCTGCAAAACCTGCGCGCCACGCTGATCACCACGCTGGTGGTGCCGGTAGTGCTGTTGGGTACTTTCGGCATTTTGTCGGCGTTTGGTTACAGCATTAACACCTTAACCATGTTCGGCATGGTGCTGGCCATCGGGCTGTTGGTGGATGATGCGATTGTGGTGGTGGAGAACGTCGAGCGCGTAATGCACGAAGAGCAGCTCGACCCTAAAGCCGCCACCATCAAATCGATGCAGCAGATTCAGGGCGCGCTGTTTGGTATTGCGCTGGTGCTGTCGGCGGTGCTGCTGCCGATGGCGTTCTTCTCCGGATCGACCGGCGTGATCTATCGCCAGTTCTCCATCACTATCGTCTCGGCGATGGCGCTGTCGGTGATCATGGCACTGATCTTCACCCCGGCGCTGTGCGCCACCCTGCTGAAACCGGCGGCGGCGGAGCACAAAACCACCGGCTTCGCCGGCTGGTTCAACCGCAAGTTTGATAGCGGCGCGATGCACTACACCAACGGCGTCAGCAAAGTGATCTCCCGTCGCGGCCTGTTTCTGGTGATCTATCTGGCTATCGTCGGCGTGACGGGCTTTTTGTTCACCCGCGTGCCCACCACCTTTCTACCGGCTGAAGATCAGGGCCTGATGATGGTGCAGATGACGCTGCCGGTGAACGCCTCGTCACAGCGTACCCAGCAGGTGATTAACGATCTCAACGCCTATCTGGAACAGAACGAAGCCTCGGTGGTCACCACCACCTTTGGCGTGGCGGGCTTTAACTTTGCCGGTCGCGGCCAGAGCAACGCCATGGCCTTTGTGCGTTTGAAAGATTGGGGCGATCGTACCCACAGCGGGCAAAGCGTGCAGGATCTCGCCAACCGCGTGATGGCGCACTTCGCCAACTATCAGAACGCCAAAATCTTCGCCATGGTGCCGCCAGCGGTAATGGAGCTGGGCAACGCCACCGGTTTCGATCTCTATCTGCAGGATACCGGCGCGCACACGCATCAGCAGATGATGGATGCCACGCATCAGCTGATTACGCTGGCGAACAACGATCCGCATCTGGCGCAGGTGCGCCTCAACGGGCTGGAGGATGAACCGCAGTATCAGCTGGAGATCAATGACGAGAAGGCCAGCGCGCTCGGCCTGAGCATGACCGATATCAACAACACCTTGTCGGTGGCGTGGGGCTCCAGCTACATCGATCAGTTCATGTATAACGGCCGCGTGAAAGAGGTGTATCTGATGGGCAAAGCGGATTCACGCGTTACGCCATCGGATCTGGATAAATGGTACTTCCGCAACAGCAGCGGCAGCATGGTGCCATTCTCCGCCTTTGCCTCGGGCAAATGGGTGTACGGATCGCCACACTTCGAACGCTTTAACGGCTTAACCGCCGAGGAGATCCTTGGGTCACCTGCGCCGGGCCAAAGTACCGGCGAAGCCATGAAAGCGGTAGAACAGCTGGCGAAACAGCTGCCGCACGGTTTCCGCGTGCAGTGGTACGGCATTTCCTATGAGGAGCAGGCGTCCGGTAGCCAAACCACCCAGCTCTATCTGATTTCGATTGTGGTGGTGTTCCTGTGTTTGGCAGCGCTGTACGAGAGCTGGTCGATTCCGTTCTCGGTGATCATGGTGGTGCCGCTCGGCATCCTCGGCACCATCAGCGCGGTGCTGCTGCGCGGTTTGCAGAATGATGTGTTCTTCCAGGTGGGCTTGCTAACCACGGTGGGGCTGGCGGCGAAAAACGCCATCCTGATCGTCGAGTTCGCCAAAGAGCTGCATGAGCGCGAAGGCAAAACGCTGGTGGAAGCGGCGGTAGAAGCGGCGCGGCTGCGTATCCGGCCAATCATCATGACTTCGATGGCGTTTATCCTCGGCGTGCTGCCACTCACCATTTCTAACGGCGCAGGCGCGGGCAGCCAGCACTCGATCGGCACCGCAGTGGCGGGCGGCATGATCACCGCCACCTTCCTCGCCATCTTCTTTGTGCCGATGTTTTACGTGGTGGTTTCACAGCTGTTTGCGCGCAAGAAAAAAACATCCACAGAGGTGATTAACCATGAGCAGTAAAACTTTTAAGCGCGCGCTGTTGCCGCTGGCGTTGGTGCTGGCCGGTTGTACGCTGGCGCCGCACTATCAGCGTCCGGCAATGCCGGTGGACGCCAAATACGACCAGCCAACGCCGGTCGGCAACGTCGCCGATCTGCCGTGGCAGAACTTCTTCACCGATGCCACGCTGCGCAACCTGATTCAGCTGTCGCTCGACAACAACCGCGACCTGCGCGTGGCGGCGCTGAATGTCGAAGAGGCGCAGCAGGGCGTGACGGTGCAGCGCGCGGCGATGATGCCGTCAATCAGCGCCAGCGCCAGCCAGACGTCGGCGCATGAACCGGCCAATCTCTACAACACCAAAAGCACCGGCGCGGTGACCTATCATGAACTTAACAGCGGTTTGAACGTCACCTCATGGGAGCTGGACTTCTTTGGCCGCCTGCAGAGTCTGAGCGATCAGGCGCAGGAAACCTACCTGTCGAGCGCCGCCACCGAACGCGCCACGCGCATTTCACTGATTTCGGAAGTGGCGACGGCGTGGCTGACGCTGAGCTCGGATAACGATCTGCTGCATCTGGCGCAACGTACTGCGCAAAGCCAGCAGGAGTCGTATCGCATCACCCAACTCAGCTATAACGGCGGCGCCAGCAGCGCGATGGATCTGGCGCAGGCCGAGAGCACGGTGCGCACGGCGCAGGCAGACGTGGCGAGCTACACGCGCCAGGTGCGGCAGGATGTTGATGCGCTGCGCCTGCTGGTCGGCACCGATCTGCCCGCCACGCTGCTGTCACACGCCACGCTCGATGCCCACTGGCAGTTCCCGGCCACGCCCGCCGGATTGCCGTCAGATCTGCTGACGCGTCGTCCGGATATCATGGCCGCTGAGCATACGCTGAAAGCGGCCAACGCCAATATCGGCGCGGCGCGGGCCGCCTTCTTCCCTAGCATCACGCTGACGGCGTCCGGCGGATCCACCAGCAGCTCGCTCGGCAGTTTGCTGGGCGGCGGCACCGGCGCGTGGTCGTTTATGCCGTCGATTAACCTGCCGATTTTTGACGGCGGTAAAAATACCGCTAACCTCAACATCGCGCATATCGAGAAACGCATTGAAATTGCTGACTATGAGAAGGCGATCCAGACCGCGTTTAAAGAGGTGAATGATGCGCTGGCCGGGCAAGATACCTGGCAGGATCAGCTGACGGCGCTGCAGCAGGAGGTTGGTGCCAATCAGCGCGACTACGACTATTCCGAATTGCGCTTTAAGCAGGGCGTCGACAATTATCTCAATGTGTTAGTGGCCCAGCGTTCGCTTTACAGTTCGCAGCAGTCACTGATCGGCGCGCATCTCGGCCAGCTCAGCCAGAAAATCACCTTGTACAAGGCGCTGGGCGGCGGCTGGCAATCCTGAATCTCTTAACGAAACCCTTACGGTTCGCGTATGGAATTCGCGCGGGCATTCAGCCGATAATGCGCGCAGTGATGATTTCCCAATGAAATAATCCCCTGTTTTACAGGGGATTTTCCGTTTCCTTGTTAACCTGAAGACTCTGATGACAAACAACGCTTCCCGCTCCTCCTCTTTCCGCTGGCTGAAATGGCTGCTTCTTTTGCTTGTGCTGTTACTGGTAGCGGGCGTGATCTGGCGCGTGGTTGGCGGGCACGGCGGCATGCCGCCCGGCGCAGAGAAGGGCGCGCGCGGTGGACATCGCGCGGGCGCGGGCGGCCCGCCGGGCATGGCTATGATGGGCGGCGCGACGCTGGTGCACAGCGGCGTGGCCAGCACGGCGGATGTGCCGCAATATCTGAATGCGCTCGGCACGGTGATCCCCAACGCCAGCGTCACGGTGACCAGCCGCGTGGCCGGTCAGCTGGAAAAAGTGTTCTTCACCGAAGGGCAGAAAGTCAGCGCCGGTCAGCTGCTGGCGCAGATCGATCCGCGCAGCTATCAGGCGACGCTGGCGCAGTATCAGGGCGATCTCAATCAGAACCAGGCGTTGCTGAAAAGCGCGCAGTTAACGCTGGTGCGTTATCAGAAACTGGCGGCGCAGGATTCGCTGTCGCGTCAGGATCTCGACACGCAAACCGCCACCGTGGGGCAATATAAAGGTGCGGTGGCCGCCGATGAAGCGCAGATCGCCAGTGCCAAGCTGGATATCGAATACGCGCGCATCACCTCGCCGATTAGCGGACGCGTCGGTTTGCGCCTGGTCGATCCCGGCAACATGGTGCAAACCAGCGATACCACCGGCATTGTGGTGGTGACGCAGATGCAGCCCGCCGCCGTCACCTTCAGCGTGCCGCAGAGCAACATCCCGCAGCTGACCCAAGCGCTGCACGGCGGACAAAGCTTATCGGCCACCGCCTTCGATCAGGACAACAGCACCCCGCTGGCGCAGGGCGAGGTGCAGTTCATCAGCAACCAGATTGATACCGCAACCGGCACCATCGCGCTCAAAGCCACCTTCCCGAACGAAGATGAAGCGCTGTTCGCCAACCAGTTTGTGAACCTGCGTTTGCAAACCAGCATCCTGAAAAATGCCACGGTGATTCCGGCGCAGGCGCTGCAGTTGAGCAGCGACGGCAGCTTTGTGTTTGTGATTAATAAAGACAACACCGTGACGCGTAAAGCCGTCACCACCGGGCCAACGTTCGGTGACGATCAGCAGGCGATCCTTAAAGGCGTGGAACCGGGCGATCGTCTGGTGACCGAGGGCATTGATCGTCTGACCAACGGCAGCAAAGTGCAGCTGGCCGATGAGAGCAAAACCGGCGCGAGCGCGGCAAGCCAATGAATCCGTCGCGCCTATTTATCCAGCGTCCGGTCGCCACCATCCTGCTGATGGTCGGCGTGCTGATCGCCGGGATTTTCTCCTATCGCTTTCTCTCGACTTCGGCGCTGCCGCAGGTGGATTACCCGACTATTCAGGTCACCACGCTCTATCCCGGCGCCAGCCCGGATGTGATGGCGTCATCGGTCACCTCGCCGCTGGAGCGCCAGCTGGGGCAGATGGCCGGATTGAGCCAGATGACCTCGACCAGCTCGAGCGGCTCGTCAATCATCACGCTGAAGTTCAGTCTCGATCTGTCGCTGGATGTCGCCGAGCAGGAAGTGCAGGCGGCAATCAACGCGGCCAATAACCTGCTGCCGAGCGATCTGCCGAATCCGCCGACCTATAAAAAGGTGAACCCGGCCGATACCGCGGTGATCACCCTGGCGGTAAGCTCCGACACGCTGCCGCTGACCCAGGTGCAGGATCTGGTCAACACGCGCGTGGCGCTCAAGCTGTCGCAGATTAACGGCGTCGGCATGGTGACGCTGGCGGGCGGCCATCAGCCAGCGATTCGCGTGCAGATGGATCCGAAAGCGCTGGCGGCGCATAAGCTGTCGCTGGAAGACGTCAATACGCTTATCAGCAACAGCAACGTTAACGGCTCGAAAGGTGGCTTCGACGGCAAATATCACTCGGTGACCATCGACGCCAACGACCAGCTGCGCACCGCCGATGAGTACGGCAATCTGATCATCACCTATCAAAACGGCGCGGCGCTGCGGCTGAAAGATATCGCGCATATCGAACAAGGGCCGGAGAACAGCTTCCAGTCGGCGTGGGCGAATAACAGCCCGGCGATTGTGGTCAGCGTGCAACGCCAGCCCGGCGCCAACGTGATTCAGGTGGTCGACAGCATCAAAGCGCAACTGCCGAAGCTGCAGGCGGCGCTGCCGGACGGCGTGAAGATGAGCATTCTGTCCGATCGCACGCAAACCATTCGCGCCTCGATCAGCGACGTGCAATTTGAGCTGATGCTGTCGGTGGCGCTGGTGGTAATGGTGACGTTCCTGTTCCTGCGCAACGTGGCGGCGACGCTGATTCCGAGCGTGGCGGTGCCGCTGTCGCTGATTGGCACCTTCGGCGTGATGTATCTGGCCGACTTCAGCCTGAATAACCTGTCGTTGATGGCGCTGACCATTGCCACCGGCTTCGTTATCGACGATGCGATTGTGGTGGTGGAGAACATTTCGCGGCGGCTGGAGGAGGGCGAAACGCCGATGCAGGCGGCGCTGAAAGGCTCGCAGCAGATTGGCTTCACCATTATTTCGCTGACCTTCTCGCTGATTGCGGTGCTGATCCCGCTGCTATTTATGGGCGATGTGGTCGGACGGCTGTTCCGCGAATTCGCCATCACGCTGGCGGTGTCGATTCTGGTGTCGATGGTGGTCTCACTGACGCTCACGCCGATGCTGTGCGCTTATCTTTTGCAGCACATTCCGCCGGAGAAACAGTCGCGCTTTTCGCGCAAAGGCGGCGAGCTGTTCGACAAGCTGGTGCGCGGTTACGACCACCTGCTGACGGTGGTGCTGAATCATCAAAAACTGACGCTGCTGGTGGCGCTGGCGACCTTTGCGCTCACCGCGCTGCTGTATATCGCCATCCCGAAAGGCTTCTTCCCGACTCAGGACACCGGCCTGATTCAGGGCGTTACCGTGGCGTCGCAGGATGTGTCGTTTAGCGAGATGTCGAAGCGCCAGCAGGCATTGGCGAAAGTGATTCTGCAAAACCCGTCGGTGGAGAGTTTGTCATCGACCATCGGCATCGACGGCAGCAACACCAGCCTGAACAGCGGGCGCATCCAGATCAACCTCAAGTCGTTTGACGATCGCGCTGATAAAGCCGACGTGGTGATCACCCAGCTGCAGCAAGCGGCGGCGCAGGTGGCGGGTATTCAACTCTATCTGCAACCGGCGCAGGATTTAACCGTTAACGATCAGGTCTCGCCGAGCCAGTATCAGTTCACACTCGATGATGCCGACAGCGAAAACCTGGTGAGCTGGACGCCGAAAATGGTCGCCGCGTTGCAGCAGCGTCCGGAGTTTAACGGCGTGGTAAGCAATCTGCAGGATCAGGGCCGCGTGGCCTACGTGGAATTGAACCGTGATAAGGCGGCGCGCTACGGCATTACCGCCGCCGATGTCGACACCGCGCTGTATAACAGTTTCGGCCAGCGGCTGGTCTCCACCATCTTTACCCAGGCCAATCAGTATCGCGTGGTGTTGGAAGTGGCGCCGCAGTACCAGCAATCTCCAGCGTCATTTGATGATGTCTATTTGCCAGTGACCAGCAGCACCAGCTCATCCAGCGACGACAGCAGCACGTCGTCGTCGGATGAGACCAGCACAACGACCGGCATGGTGAAACTGACGTCGATCGCCACCATTCACCAGCGCACCGGCTCGCTGATGCACATGCGGCTGAATCAGTTCCCGGCGGTGATGGTGTCGTTCAACCTCAACAGCGGCTATTCGCTGGAGGATGGGCAGAAGGCGATTGCCGAGGTGACGCAGCAGCTGAATCTGCCGTCGAGCATCACCCTGCGTTATCAGGGCGAAACCTCGGCGTTCCAGAGCGCCACCGGCAACACGCTGTGGCTGATTCTGGCGGCGCTGATCACCATGTACGTAGTGCTCGGCATTCTGTATGAGAGCTTTATCCATCCGGTGACCATTCTCTCGACGCTGCCGTCGGCGGCGGTTGGCGCCTTGCTGACGCTCTTGCTAGCGGGCAGCGAGTTCAGCCTGATCGCGCTGATTGGCGTGATCCTGCTGATCGGCATCGTCAAAAAGAACGCGATTATGATGATCGACTTCGCGCTTGAAGCGGAGAACAAGCAGCACATGAGCGCGCGCGAGGCGATTCATCAGGCCTGTTTGCTGCGCTTCCGCCCGATTCTGATGACCACCATGGCGGCGCTGCTCGGCGCGCTGCCGCTGATGCTGGCGTCCGGTTCCGGTGCCGAACTGCGCCAGCCGCTCGGGTTGGTAATTGTCGGCGGCCTGATTGTCAGCCAGGTGCTGACGCTGTTCTCCACGCCGGTGATCTACCTGTGGTTTGATGGCATCGCGCAGCGCGGCAAGCGCTATATGCAGCGCAAGCAGCAACAGGCGCGGGGCGATCGATGAACTTAACCCGGCTGTTTATCTTCCGTCCGGTTGCCACGCTGCTGCTGACGCTGGCGATCCTGCTGCTCGGGGCGCTGGGCTATCGGCTATTGCCGGTGGCGCCGCTGCCGCAGGTGGATTTCCCCACCATTATGGTGAGCGCCAGCTTAGCCGGTGCCAGCCCGGAAACCATGGCGGCGACCGTGGCGACGCCGCTGGAGCGTTCGCTTGGGCAAATTGCTGGCGTTAGCGAAATGACCTCTAGCAGCTCGCAGGGATCGACCAGCGTGATTTTGCAGTTTGATCTCGATCGCGACATCAACGGCGCGGCGCGTGACGTGCAGGCGGCGATCAACGCCGCGCGCAGCCTGCTGCCGAGCGCCATGGAGTCGCTGCCGACCTACCGCAAAGCTAACCCATCGGATGCACCGATTGTGATGCTGGCGCTAACTTCCGCCACGCGCACGCCGGGCGAACTCTACGATCTCGCCGAAAGCAAAATTGAGCAGGCGATGGGCCAGGTAAAAGGCGTGGGCGAAGTGTCGCTGATGGGCAGCGCCTTGCCGGCGGTGCGCATCGACCTGCAGCCGCTGAAGCTAACGCAGTACGGCATTTCGCTCGACACGGTGCGCAGCGCCATCGCCAACGGCACCACTAATAAGCCGAAGGGCATTTTGCAGGGCAGCAGCCAATCCTGGGTGGTGGACAGCAACGGCCAGCTGGACAAAGCCGCGCAGTATCAGGATCTGATCGTTAGCTATCAGGACGGCAAAGCGGTGCGCCTGCACGACGTCGCCACGGTTTACGATTCGGTGGAAGACCAGTATCAGGCCGGTTTCCTGGATTCGATGCCATCGGTGATGGTGGGCATCAAGCGCCAGGCCGGTGCCAATATGCTCGACACTATTGATGCCATCAAAGCGCAGCTGCCAGCGCTGGAGAGAGATCTGCCCGCCGATACCCAGCTGAAAGTGGTGGTTGACCGTTCACCGACGGTGCGCGCCTCGCTGTACGACACCGAAGAGACGCTGCTGGTGGCGATGCTGCTGGTGATCGCCGTGGTGTTTGTCTTCCTGCGCAACGTACAGGCGGTGGTGATTCCGGCGCTGGCGCTGCCGGTGTCGCTGATTGGCACCTGCGCGGTGATGTATTTGCTTGGTTACAGCCTCGATAACCTGTCGCTGATGGCGCTGATTATCGCCACCGGTTTTGTCGTCGACGATGCGATTGTGGTGCTGGAGAACATTACGCGCCATATCGAAGAGGGACTTAGCCCACTGCGTGCGGCGCTGCGTGGCGCGCAGGAAGTGAGCTTTACCGTGCTGTCGATGACCATGTCATTGATTGCGGTGTTCATCCCGATTCTGCTGATGGGCAGCATCGTCGGCCGCCTGTTCCGCGAGTTTGCCGTGACGCTGACGGTGTCGCTGCTGATCTCGATGTTTG
This sequence comes from Pantoea sp. GM01, assembly GCF_000282675.1. Classification (NCBI taxonomy): domain Bacteria; kingdom Pseudomonadati; phylum Pseudomonadota; class Gammaproteobacteria; order Enterobacterales; family Erwiniaceae; genus Pantoea; species Pantoea sp. GM01. The sequence continues at coordinate 12,231 of NZ_AKIU01000058.1, forward strand.
TGTCGCTGAGCCTGACGCCGATGCTGTGCGCGCGCTTACTCAAGCCAAAAGCGAAAGTCACTCAGCGGCCGCATCCGCTGTATCAGTTTATCGAAAACCAGCTCAATGGGTTGCTGGCGGCCTACTCGCGCGGATTAACCTGGGTGATGGCGCACCAAAAGCTGACCCTGTTCAGCCTGGTGCTGACCGTATTACTCAATCTGTTCCTGTTCTCGGTGGTACAAAAAGGCTTCTTCCCCAATCAGGATACTGGCCTGCTGATGGGCGCGCTGCGGGCCGATCAGAACATCTCTTTTCAGGCGATGAAGCCGAAAATGCTGCAGTTCACCAAAATTATCCAGTCCGATCCGGCGGTGGAGAGCGTGATGTCGTCGATGGGCAGCGGCATGTTCGGTTCGCGCAACAGCGCCAACTTCTTTGTGCGGCTGAAGGATTTTGATCGGCGCGATGCCACCGCCACCGAAGTGGCCAACCGCCTGAGCCTGAAGACCAGCCATATCGCCGGGGCGCAGATGTTCCTGATGGCGGCGCAGGATCTGCATATCGGCGGGCGCAGCGCCAACGCTACCTATCAATACAGCCTGCAGGCCGACGATCTCGATCTGCTGCGCGAGTGGACGCCGAAAGTGCAGGCGGCGCTGGCAGCCATCCCGCAGCTCAACAGCGTCGATTCCGATGCGCAAACCGGCGGCCAGGAAGTGGTGATCAACATCGATCGCGATCGCGCCACCCGGCTCGGCGTTAACGTGCAGATGCTTGATACCATGCTGAACAACGCCTTCAGCCAGCGCCAGGTCGCCACGCTGTATCACACCCTCAATCAGTATCACGTGGTGATGTCGCTGCAGGATAGTTACACGCGCGATCCGGCGATTCTCCAGCAGCTGTATGTGATTAACGACAGCGGCGATCGCGTGCCGCTGGCAGCATTCGCCAGCTTTAAAGGCGGCAACGCGCCGCTGTCGGTGGCGCATCAGGGCCAATCGGCCACCAGCACCGTAGCGTTCAACCTTAATGATGGCGTATCGCTGGAGCAGGCGCAGGCGCTGATCAAGCAGGCGATGGCGCAGCTCGGTTTGCCGTCTACCATTCAGGCCGGTTTTGCCGGCACGGCGGCGGCGTTTGCCCAGCTCACCGCCACCATGCCGTGGCTGATTATCGCGGCGCTGGCGGCGGTGTATATCGTGCTCGGCGTGCTGTATGAGAGCTATATCCATCCCATTACCATTCTCTCAACACTGCCGTCGGCGGGCGTTGGGGCGCTGTTACTGCTGCTGCTCACCAATACGCAGCTGACGGTGATTGCGCTGATCGGCATCATCCTGCTGATCGGTATCGTGAAAAAGAACGCCATTATGATGATCGACTTTGCCATACACGCCGAGCGCACGCAGGGCATGTCGCCGCAGCAGGCGATTACCCAAGCCTGTCTGATGCGCTTCCGTCCGATCATGATGACCACGCTGGCCGCCTTCTTCGGCGCGCTGCCGCTGGCGCTGGGCAGCGGTGGTGATGCTGACTTGCGCAGCCCGCTCGGCATGGCGATTGCCGGTGGTCTGGCGCTGAGCCAGCTGCTGACGCTGTTTACTACGCCGGTGGTTTATCTCTGGCTCGATCGTTTAAGCCGTGCCACGCAGCGTCAGTGGCTGCGGTTGCGTCATGTGGAATCCCGATAGATGAAAATGTCCGTGAAAATAACTCCCGCCCTGCTGGCGCTGTTGCTGGCCGGTTGTGCCGTTGGCCCCGATTATCAGCGCCCCACCATGGCGATGCCGACCCATTTTAAAGAGGCCAAAGGCTGGCAACAGGCGACGCCGCAGGATACCGCCAGCAAAGGCGAGTGGTGGCGGGTGTATCACGACGCCACGCTGGATAGCCTGCTGAAACAGGTCAGTATCTCCAATCAGAACGTCGCCAGCTATGCCGCGCAGTACCGTGAAGCGCAGGCGCTGACCGCGCAATCACGCGCCGCGCTGTTGCCGTCGCTGGGTTACGATGCCAGCAGCACGCGCAGCGGCAGCCGCGCCAGCACCAGCGGACAACGCAGCGTCAGCAACAGCCACGCCGCCGATCTCAGCGCCAGCTGGGAGCTGGATCTGTGGGGCAAACTGCGCCGCACGCTGGAGGAGAACAACGCCAGCGCCGAGGCCAGCAAAGCCGAACTGGCGAATATCACCCTGAGCGCGCAGTCCGAACTGGCGCAGGACTATTTCCAGCTGCGCATCATCGACGAGAAAATCGCGCTCTATCAGCGCAGCATTGATGCGTATCAGCGTTATCTGAAGGTAATTGAAAACAAATATGCCGCTGGCAGCGAATCGCGCGCCACCTTAGCGCAGGCGCAGATGCAGCTGGAGAGCGCTCGCGCTTCGGCGCAGGATTATCAGTGGCAGCGCGCGCAGATGGAGCATGCGATTGCGCTGCTGCTGGGCCGCGCACCGGCTGATTTTTCACTGCCGGTGGCGAAGCTGGATGCCGCGTTACCTGAGATCCCCAATAGCCTGCCCTCGCAGCTGCTGCAGCGTCGGCCCGATATCGCCTACGCCGAACGTAACGTGGCGGCGGCCAATGCGGCGGTCGGCGTGGCGATTGCCGGTTACTATCCCGATCTGACGCTGAGCGCCAGCGGCGGCGTGAGTTCATCGGCGATCAATAGCCTGTTCTCGCTGCCCAATCGCGTCTGGTCATTGGGGCCGGAGCTGAGCGGCACGCTGTTAGATTTCGGGGCTACCTCGTCGAAGGTAGAACAGGCGCGCGCCGCCTATGATGCCAGCGTCGCCAGCTATCGCCAGGCGGTGCTGACGGGCATGGGCGAAGTGGAAGATTATCTGGTGCAGCTAAATACCCTGCAGGGCGAAATCGCCTCGCAGCAGCGCGCCACCGACGCGGCGCAGGAATCGGCGCGGGTCACGCGCAATCAGTATGATGCCGGGATGATCGACTATCTCGACGTCGCCACCACCGAGAACAGCAGCCTGAGCGCGCAGCAGAGTTTGCTGTCATTGCAGAGCACCCAGTGGGTCAGCAGCGTGGCGCTGATCGCCGCCCTGGGCGGCGGCTGGCAGGCGGATTCGCAGTAAACCTGGTCGCCATGAATGGCGTAATGCCGATCGGTTCAGCGCCGTATCAAATCACCGCAGCTTCCGTAGCGGCGCGATTTATCGCGCAATGAATTGCGCCGCTACAATGTGTGCGCTCAGTAATAGGGTTTTCATCTCTTAACTGACAAGCATTACGCCACAGATGGCGACTCTATTTAGAAAGTGCGGACTGTGTCCCGAAAATTATCCTTACAGTTTGAATGGACTCATGATATTTTTTTTGCATCAGGATGATTTTTAACCGCAAGGATTAACTATGTATCACAGTAAATTGATAATCGAGGATATTCAGGCTGATAAGTTGATGGCCCTTCAACTCGAAAAGGCTTTTTCTGGTGTAAGAATGCAGGTTCTTGAGCAGGCCAATAAAATCGGTGATGGTGCAACGCGCTTATCGTATTACATATCATGCTTTACTGATAATTATCAGGATGTTTGCGCCCGATTGAAAGAAGAGGACCTAAGATTTCTTGATGGTGTCGCAGAGCTTGTTAAACACCGCGACCTTATATACAGAATGTTGCATATCTATTTCGAAGATATTTTTAGATTCAAAACTCGTAGCCAGCTCGAAACCATTAAATCAAAACTATTAAAGGCTGGCGTGGTGATTTCAGCCAGTGCTTTAAACAATCAGGCGTTTGTTATTGGAATAACGACGACAGTTTGTCTTGGCACCAGTCTCAGCACTACGATTTTCAAATGGACAGGTAAAGCAGCCACGCTTGCTGTAACTGGACTGGGATTGTACGGCATAGTCCAGCACGCGGCAGAAAGTGCAGAGCGTCTGCAATTGCTGGCCCCCATGTATTATCACGCGCTGTCTCTGCAGAAACTCGATATGATGTATTTTCTTATTGAACCACTATTTATGAAAGCTCGTGCATTCGATAACGATGTTGTTAGCACCATAATAAACATGGTGAAGTAATTATGCTGAACGTCTTAAAGCAATGGATAAAGGCCCAGGCTTCATACTTTTTCTGGGGGTATGTTCCACTTATTTTCATTGTTGCATTCGGAGCCTTTGCCGTGACTTATTTTCGGCCTTATGCTCTACAAGCAACAGGCATTGTCATAGTTTTAACTTTCGCTTTTGTCATCTGGTTCAATCGACCCCGTTAAATTTTAAAAGGATTTTAATGATGTCAACCCCGGCCCATTTATGGTTAACAGACGAAAACGGCTCACCTATTATCGGTGAATGCTTAATGCCGACGCGTTTAGGCTCAATAGAAATGCGTACGTTAACGCATAACGTGACAATTCCTGTAGATGCCTATCATGGGAAATTGACTGGCACGAGAGTACATACCCCCATTGTATTTAAAAAAGAATTTGACCGGACAACTCCGCTATTGTTTCGAGCGCTTTGTCAGGGGCGAACGCTAAAATCGGCCACCATAAAAATGTACCGAATCACAGAGGCGGGGATTGAAGCAGAATATTTTAATATTCTGCTCGAAAACGTAAAAATCACCAGTATTACGCCATCACTTCTACCAACGGGTATCACAGGCACACATATGGAAAACATCGAAATGCGTTATGAAACGATAACGTGGAAGTACGTTGATGGAAACATTCAGTACAAAGACGGATGGAATGAGCGAATGATAGCTTGAGATAAAAGTGAACCACTGCGCCGTTACCCAATATGTACGCATAACGCAGCGGCGCAATTTATTCCCCTTAAAAAGCGTCTAAACCCCGCGAAAATCACCGCGCCACTTGTCGAAAAACCTGAGATCCTGCATCGTAAGAGCCATTTTTTGCGAATGCTAAGGAGCTGGCATGTTACTCACCTTCTTCCGTTTCCTGTTCCGCCTGCTGTGGCGTGTGGAGTTGCGCGGCGATCTCACGGCATTACATAAAGAAAAAGTGCTGATTACCCCCAACCACATGTCGTTTCTCGACGGGGTGTTGGTGGCGCTGTTTCTGCCGATCAAACCGGTGTTTGCCGTCTACTCGTCGATCAGCGAACAGTGGTATATGCGCCTGCTGAAGCCAATTATCGACTTCGTGCCGCTCGATCCCACCAAGCCGATGTCGGTTAAACATCTGGTGCGGATGATCAATGAAGGGCGTCCGGTGGTGATCTTCCCGGAAGGGCGCATTACCGTGACCGGCTCGCTGATGAAGATCTACAGCGGCGCCGGTTTTGTGGCGGCGAAATCTGGCGCTACCGTGGTGCCGATGCGTATTGAAGGCGCGGAATATACGCCGTTTGGTCGGCTGGCGGGCGTGTTTAAGCGCCGCCTGTTCCCGCGCATCACCTTGACGGTGCTGCCGGCAACGGTGATCCCGATGCCCGAAGCCAAACGCGCGCGCGATCGCCGTCAGTTGGCGGGTGAGCACTTACACCATGTGATGATGGAAGCGCGTATGGCGGTGCGTCCGCGTGAAACGCTGTTCGAGGCGTTTCTCGATGCGCGCCAGCGTTATGGGCTGACGAAGCCGTGCATCGAAGACGTCAACTTCAAGCCGGATAGCTACACCGGTTTACTGAAGAAAGCGCTCGGCGTGGGGCGCATTCTTGAACGCTATAGTCAGCAAGGCGAATACGTGGGCCTGCTGCTGCCGAACGCCACGGTGACGGCGGCGGCGATCCTGGGTGCATCGCTGCGCGGACGCGTTCCGGCGATGCTCAACTACACCGCGGGCGTCAATGGCATGCGTGCGGCGCTCACCGCTTCACAGGTAAAAACCGTCTTCACCTCGCGCCAGTTCCTCGAAAAGGGCAACTTGTGGCATCTGCCGCAGGGCCTGACAGAAGTGCAGTGGATTTACCTGGAAGATCTGAAAGATACCGTCACGCTGAAAGACAAACTGTGGATTGTGGCGCATCTGCTCATGCCGCGCCGCGCGCAGGTCAAACAGCAGCCGGAAGATGCCGCAATGGTGCTGTTCACCTCCGGTTCAGAAGGCAATCCCAAAGGCGTGGTGCATTCACATAAAAGCCTGCTAGCTAACGTAGAGCAGATTCGTACCGTGGCAGACTTTACGCCGCGCGACCGTTTTATGTCGGCGCTGCCGCTGTTCCATGCTTTCGGTTTGACCGTTGGCCTGTTTACGCCGCTGCTGACCGGCGCGCAGGTCTTCCTCTACCCAAGCCCGCTGCATTACCGCATCGTGCCCGAGCTGGTTTATGACCGTAACTGCACCGTGCTGTTTGGTACCTCGACCTTCCTCGGCAACTACGCGCGTTTCGCCAGCCCGTATGATTTTGCGCGGCTGCGCTATGTGGTGGCCGGGGCGGAGAAGCTGCAGGAAGCGACGCGTCAGATCTACATGGATAAATACGGCATTCGCATTCTTGAAGGCTACGGCGTGACCGAGTGCGCGCCGGTGGTGGCGATTAACGTGCCGATGGCGGCAAAAAATCATACCGTGGGCCGTATTCTGCCGGGCATGGATTCGCGTCTGATTTCGGTACCGGGCATTGAGCAGGGCGGTCGCCTGCAATTGCGTGGTCCAAACGTGATGAACGGTTATCTGCGCGTGGAGAATCCAGGCGTGCTGGAAGTGCCGGTGGCCGATAACGGCGAAGGCGAAATGGAAGCGGGCTGGTACGACACCGGCGACATCGTCAGCTTTGATGAAGGCGGTTTCTGCCAGATTCAGGGCCGTGCGAAGCGCTTCGCCAAAATTGCCGGTGAGATGGTATCGCTGGAAATCGTTGAGCAAATCGCGCTGAAAGCCTCGCATGAGAAGCAGCATGCCGCATCGCTGCGTCCGGACGGTAATCGTGGTGAAGCGTTGGTGTTGTTCACTACCGATAGCGAACTGGGCCGCGACACCTTGTTGCACGCGGCGCGTGAGATCGGTGCGCCGGAGCTGGCGGTGCCGCGCGATATCCGCGTGATGAAACAGCTACCGATGCTGGGCAGCGGTAAACCGGACTATGTCAGCCTGAAGCAGCTGGCGGAAGAGGAACAAGCATGAGCCAGGTGTTAAATAAGGATGCACCGCTGTTATCGCGCAACATGCTGGCGGTGATTGTGGCGCAGTTCTTCTCGGCGTTTGGCGACAACGCGCTGTTGTTCGCCACGCTGGCGCTGCTGAAGAATCAGTTCTATCCGGACTGGAGCCAGCCGATCCTGCAAATGCTGTTTGTCGCCACGTACATTCTGCTCGCGCCCTTTGTTGGGCAGATGGCAGATAGCTTCGCCAAAGGTCGGGTAATGATGTTCGCCAACAGCCTCAAGCTGCTGGGCGCGCTGATCATCTGCTTTGGCTTCAATCCGTTCCTCGGCTACACGCTGGTGGGGATTGGCGCGGCGTCCTACTCGCCGGCCAAGTACGGCATTCTGACCGAAATCACCCGCGGTGAACGCTTAGTGAAAGCCAATGGCTTAATGGAAGGCTCGACCATTGCGGCGATTCTGCTGGGTTCAGTGGCGGGCGGTATTCTGGCGGACTGGAACCTGGTCGCCGCGCTGGTGGTGTGTGCCATGACGTATGCCATGGCGGTGGTGGCGAATATCTTTATTCCGCGCCTGACGGCAGCGCGTCCGGGCCAGAGCTGGCATTTTGGCGTGATGCTGCGCAGCTTCGTGGCGGCGACCAAAATACTGTGGCGCAACGGCGAAACACGTTTCTCGCTGCTCGGCACCAGCTTGTTCTGGGGTGCAGGTGTGACACTGCGTTTCTTGCTGGTGCTGTGGGTGCCGGTGGCGCTTGGCATCAGCGACAATAAAACCCCGACCACGCTGAATGCGATGGTGGCGATTGGCATCGTGATTGGCGCGGCTGCGGCAGCAAAACTGGTGACGCTGCAAACCGTGCGTCGCTGCATGCCGGCGGGCGTGCTGATTGGCGTGATGGTGGTGGTGTTCGCGTTACAACAGAGCTTGCTGAATGCTTATCTGGTGCTGATGCTGATTGGTGCGCTGGGTGGGTTCTTCGTGGTGCCGCTCAATGCGCTGCTGCAGGAGCGCGGCAAAGAGTCCGTGGGTTCCGGTAACGCGATTGCGGTGCAGAATCTGGGTGAAAACAGCGCCATGCTGCTGATGCTGGGGTTGTATACCGTGGCGATTAAGCTGGGTGCGCCTGCGGTGGCGACTGGCGTGGGATTCGGTGCGATTTTCGCCGTGGCAATTGCGGTGCTGTGGTGGAAAGCGCGGCGGTAATTGTGCGGTAATTAAAAAGGTCGCCATGAATGGCGACCCTACGGCAGAATTTGTAGGGTGCGCATTAATGCGCACCTGGTTTCAAGGGGCAGGATAAGTAAACTGGCGATGAATCGCTTCCAGCTCCTCTAACACCTCGGCGTTCAGCGTCAGATTGAAACTCTCCACGTTAATCTTCAACTGCTCCAGCGTAGTTGCGCCCAACAGGGTGCTGGCAACAAACGGCTGCTGACGCACGTAGGCCAGCGCCATCTGCGAAGGATCCATATTGTGCTTGGTCGCCAACGCCACGTATGCGGCAATCGCCTGCTGTGACTGATCGCCGCTGTAGCGGGTAAAGCGGCTAAACAGCGTATTGCGCGCACCAGCCGGTTTCGCACCGTTCAGGTATTTACCACTCAGCGTACCAAACGCCAGGCTCGAATAAGCCAGTAGCTCAACGCCTTCATGCTGGCTGATCTCCGCCAAACCGACTTCGAAGCTGCGGTTCAGCAGGCTGTACGGGTTCTGGATGGTGACGATACGCGGCAGCTCATGCTTCTCCGCCAGCTGCAGGTAGCGCATCACGCCCCACGCGGTTTCGTTCGACACGCCAATGTAGCGAATCTTACCGGCGCGCACTTGTTCCGTCAGCGCTTCCAGCGTCTCCAGCAGCGTGACCGGCACGCTGGAATCGGTATATTGATAACCCAGCTTGCCGAAATAGTTGGTCTGACGCTGCGGCCAGTGCAGCTGATAGAGATCGAGATAATCGGTATTCAGGCGTTTCAGGCTGGCATCCAGCGCTTCACGGATATTTTTGCGATCCAGCGCCTGATGCGGGCGAATCGAGGCATCCGCGCCGCGTACCGGTCCGGCAACTTTGCTGGCCAGAATAATTTTGTCACGGCTGCCGCGCTTCTTCAGCCAGCTACCAATATATTGTTCGGTTAATCCCTGGGTTTCCGGGCGCGGTGGCACCGGATACATTTCCGCGGTATCAATCAGGTTAATGCCACTGCTAACCGCGTAATCGAGTTGTGCGTGGGCGTCGGCTTCGCTGTTCTGCTCACCAAACGTCATGGTTCCAAGCCCCAGCTGACTCACTTCCAGCGTGCTATGGGGAATACGGTGATAGTGCATTTGCCGGCATCCTTTTTTCATTATGAAAGGGAATGTTGTGTCCTTTGGGACTATAACGTGTCAAGCGGCGCGGAAGGAAGGGGGGAAAGTTCGGGAAATCGCCTGCACAAGGGGAAAACGCGTGCAGGCTTGGCAATTTGGCACTTAACGCTCAATGATGGTTGAGACCTCGTCACCATTGATCTGCATCTGATGGCCTTTCTCATCGGTGTACTGTACCAATCCTGTCTCTTTATCGATGGCCGGTTTGCCATCCGTCATGATCATACGGCCATCTTTGGTCGCCATGACGTAATCACTGCTGCAACCGCTCAACAATACCGCCACCAACGCCAAACCCACTGCACTCACCAACCCTTTCATTCTTATCTCCTTCTCGCGACTTCAACTGCAAAAGTGTAGTAATAAATGCTTTCATCGCCAGGAGTAATCGCATCATTCCTAAAGTTATCGGCAGCAATATGCGTTTACAGTAAAAAATGTCGCGCTAAAAGTGGACCGGTGAAGCTTTTCTTCAAATAAAAGCCGCGTGGCAGCGTCATGATTGGCTCGCCATGTTCGCCAATCGCTTCAGTCAGGGCTTTGCTGTTGGCGGCTTTGGGCCGGATTTGCAGCCAGGCGCCGTGACGGGCGGTGATACGCTCAACCTGGCCGAGCACAATCATATCCATTAACTCTTCCCAGTCTTCCCGCAGCTGCTGCTCCTCTTCCTCGTTAGGATGCCACAACAGCGGTGAACCCACGCGCCGCTCGGCCAGCGGTAGCGCACGATCGCCTTCAATCGGGATCCACAGCACTCGCGCCAGCTTGTGACGCACATGGCTGGTTTCCCAGGTGACGCCGCTATTGCCGGTTAATGGTGCGACGCAGACAAAGGTGGTCTCCAGCGGTTTGCCTTGTGCATCCACCGGGATGGTTTTCAATTCAATGCCGAGATGGGCGAAATCCTGCTCGGCTTTGCTGCCGGCGCTGGCACCTAAATGCAGCTCCAGCAGCATGCCAACCCAGCCTTTATCGCGCTTCAAATCCGCCGGAATGGGCAGGTTGATCTGCGCGGCCAGCGCGGCAAATGTCTGACCTGCCAGCTGCTGGGCACGTTGCAGTAATTCCGCTTCGTTTTCAGGCGGCGATGACAATAAGGGTGAGGAGTGCATGTTAAAACTCACATTGGTCGAAGAGTGAACAGTAAACGCGGCCTGGATTTGTCCACATGGCAGTTAAGTGAATAACGTTGATAATAGCATGATTCAGCATGCTTTTTTAATTGTATAGCCACCAGGCGTCTGCGGTTATCGCAAGGTTATCCCAGCTTGTTATCGACAATGAACAGGTGTTGAACCAGGTTATCCACAGAAAAATGGGGTAACCCCCTGTTACGGCTACCCCTGTTTCCATTTACAGCCTTGACTTTCGCGTTTTGAACGCTTTTTTTCCTTTCTTTGACCAGGTTTAGGGCGTTCTCTGTGGATAAAAACGTCGCTGCTGGATCTTTGACCGATCGAAAAAACAGACGCAAGCATAACCCAGGATCCTCATGGCCATTTAATAGTGATATGAATTTATCACAATGAAAAATATCAATTTAAATGTTATTTCAAGGTTGGATGATGAGAATTTTCCGAAGCGGTTATTCACGTCATTCCCGTGTTCTGCACAAAGCTATCCACAGAAAAGGTGAATAAGATCGCTGATAAATCCCCCTTGCTGTTTATAACTTGGCTCATCTCTGTGAGTTATCCTGTTTTTATTCTGCTTGCAGGCCGGTATCCAGTGGTTTACCGCCTGTAAGGAGTGTGAAACAATCAGGCTATTCAAATTTAGCTTTGAGGTAGTCCAGTGATCGATGATGATGGCTACCGCCCGAATGTTGGTATCGTAATCTGTAACAGGCAAGGACAAGTGTTATGGGCCAGGCGCTTTGGACAGCACTCTTGGCAATTTCCTCAGGGAGGCATCAATCCGGGTGAAACCGCTGAACAGGCGATGTATCGCGAACTGTTCGAAGAAGTGGGTTTACACCGCAAAGATGTTCGAATACTTGCTTCAACCCGAAACTGGTTACGCTACAAGTTGCCAAAACGTTTGGTGCGTTGGGACACAAAGCCGGTGTGTATCGGCCAGAAACAAAAGTGGTTTCTTCTGCAGTTGATGTGTAGTGACGCGGAAATCAATGTGCAGCACAGCAGCACGCCTGAATTTGACGGTTGGCGCTGGGTTAGCTTCTGGTATCCGGTGCGTCAGGTGGTCTCTTTCAAGCGCGATGTGTATCGCCGCGTCATGAAAGAGTTCGCTGGCGTGGTGATGTCTATGCAGGAGAGTGCCGGGCAGCGCAATAACGCCGCCCAACGACGTAAAAGAGGATAGGCCACGCCCTTTATGCTCACTCAGTTACGCGAAATAGTAGAGAAAGTGGCGAGTGCTCCACGTCTGAATGAAGCACTCGACATTCTGGTAAACGAAATTTGCCTTGCGATGGAAACCGAGGTTTGCTCGGTTTATCTCGCCGATCACGATCGTCGTTGCTACTACCTGATGGCGACACGCGGGCTAAAAAAGCCGCGTGGTCGTACGGTCACGCTGGCGTTTGACGAAGGCATTGTTGGCCTCGTCGGACGGTTAGCCGAGCCGATCAACCTCGCCGACGCGCAGAGCCATCCCAGCTTTAAATACATTCCTTCTGTTAAAGAGGAGCGTTACCGCTCCTTCCTCGGCGTACCCATTATCAGCCGCCGCCAGCTGCTTGGCGTGTTGGTTATCCAGCAGCGCGAACACCGTCAGTTTGATGAGAGCGAAGAGTCCTTCCTCGTCACGCTCGCCACGCAAATGGCGGGCTTGCTGTCGCAGTCGCAGCTCGGCCAACTGTTTGGACAATTCCGTCAGACGCGCGTCAAAGCCATTGCCGCGTCACCCGGCGTGGCGGTTGCGCCAGGCTGGGTAGATGAAACCCAGCCGCTGCTCGATCAAGTCTCCGCCGCTTCCACCCTTGACGTGCAGCGTGAACGTGAGCGTCTGGTGATGGCGATGGGCGAGGCGGGTAACGAATTCCGCCGCTTCAGTAAACGTTTTGCCGCCAGCGTGCAGAAAGAGAGCGCGGCGATCTTCGATCTCTACTCGCACTTGCTCACCGATGCGCGGCTGAAAAAAGATCTGTTTGATGAGATCGAGCGTGGATCCGTAGCGGAGTGGGCGGTTAAGCAGGTGATCGAGAAGTTCGCCGAGCAGTTTGCCAATCTGCAGGATCAATATCTGCGTGAGCGCGCCGGCGATTTGCGTGTGCTTGGTCAACGTCTCCTGTTCCACCTCGATGATTCGCTGGTCGGCACCAATGCCTGGCCGGAACGCTTCGTGTTAGTCGCTGATGAACTCACCGCCACCACGCTGGCTGAACTGCCGCAGGAGCGTTTAGCCGGTGTGGTGGTGCGCGATGGCGCAGCCAACTCGCATGCGGCGATTTTGACGCGCGCGATGGGCATTCCAACCGTGATGGGCGCGGATATTTTGCCGGCGCAGCTCAACAAACGTTTGCTGATTGTTGATGGTTATCGTGGCGAAGTGCTGATCGATCCTGAACCGGTGCTGGTGCAGGAGTATCAGCGTTTGATCAGCGAAGAGAACGCGCTGAGCAAAATGGCCGAAGGTGTCGTTGAGCAGCCCGGCGAGCTGAAAAGCGGTGAACGGGTTCAGGTGATGCTGAATGCCGGACTTAGCCCGGAACATGAGCGGGCGCTCGACAGCTGGGTTGACGGTATTGGTCTGTATCGCACCGAAATTCCTTTCATGCTGCATAACGGCTTCCCATCCGAAGAGGAGCAGGTAGCGCAGTATCAGGGCATGTTGCAGCTGTTCTACGACAAGCCGGTCACGCTGCGTACCCTCGATGTCGGCGCCGATAAACAGCTGCCGTACATGCCGATTAGCGAAGAGAATCCCTGTCTCGGCTGGCGGGGCATCCGCCTGACGCTCGACCAACCGGAGATCTTCCTGGTGCAGGTGCGTGCCATGCTGCGTGCCAACGTGGCGTCCGGCAACCTGAGCATTTTGCTGCCGATGATCAGCCATATCGACGAGATTGATGAAGCGCGTCGTCTGATCGATCGAGCCGGTCGTGAAGTGGAAGAGATGCTGGGCTATGTGATTCCCAAGCCGCGCATTGGCATCATGATTGAAGTGCCGTCGATGCTGTTTATGATCCCGCATCTGGCGGATCGTATCGATTTCATCTCAGTGGGGACCAACGATCTCACGCAATATCTGCTGGCGGTTGATCGCAACAATACGCGCGTGGCGAATCTATATGATTCCCTGCATCCGGCGATGCTGCGGGCGCTGCACACCATTGCCAGTGAAGCCCGCCAGGCCAAACTGGAGCTGTGCTTGTGTGGTGAAATGGCCGGCGATCCGATGTGCGTCGCGCTGCTGGTGGGGATGGGTTATCACCATCTCAGCATGAACGGTAAAAACGTACCGCGCGTGAAATATCTGCTGCGCCATCTCGATTTTGAGGAAGCGCAGAAGCTCAGCGAGCAGGGACAGGCGGCGCATACGGCATCGGAAGTGCGCCATTTAGTCTCTACCTTTATGGAGCGTCGCGGTTTAGGCGGCCTGATTCGCGGCGGGCGTTAACGGTTACAACTTGCCGGACTCTGTATACCCGGGCTGTGCTATTATGCGCGGCCTTTTATTATATCAACCCTTAGCCAGACCCGTTTCAGGGCAGAAAAAACGATGGTGAAAGATGACTGACGGCTACATTTCGTTTCCCCAATTCGATCCGGTAATTTTCTCTATCGGACCGGTTTCGCTTCACTGGTACGGCTTGATGTACCTGGTGGGCTTTATCTTTGCCATGTGGCTGGCGACGCGTCGTGCCAACAAACCAGGCAGCGGCTGGAAAAAAGAAGAAGTGGAGAACCTGCTGTACGCGGGCTTCCTCGGCGTCTTCCTCGGCGGCCGCATCGGCTATGTGCTGTTCTATAACTTGCCGCTGTTCCTTGAGAATCCGCTGTATCTGTTCAAGGTTTGGGATGGCGGTATGTCGTTCCATGGCGGCTTGATTGGCGTCATCGTGGTGATGTTGATCTTCGCACGCCGTACCAAACGTACCTTCTTCCAGGTGGCTGATTTTATTGCGCCGCTAATCCCGTTTGGTTTGGGTGCTGGTCGTCTTGGCAACTTTATCAACGGTGAACTGTGGGGCCGCGTAGCGCCAGACTTCAAATACGCCATGCTGTTCCCGGGCTCACGCAGCGAAGATATCGCGCTGGCGGCGAATAATCCGCAGTACCAGGATTTGCTGAATACCTACGGCGTGCTGCCGCGTCATGCGTCACAGCTGTATGAACTGTGCCTTGAAGGCATCGTGCTGTTCATCATCCTGAACCTGTTTATTCGCAAGCCGCGTCCGATGGGCAGCGTCTCTGGCTTGTTCCTGATTGGCTACGGCGCATTCCGCATCATCGTTGAATTCTTCCGCCAGCCGGATGCGCAGCTTGGCCTGTTCGAAGGCGGCGTCAGCATGGGACAAATTCTGTCGATCCCGATGATTCTGGCCGGGGTGATAATGATGATTTGGGCGTATCGTCGTCGTCCGCAGCAACAAACTCGTGAGGTAAAATGAAACAGTATCTGGACCTAATGCAACATGTGCTGAATGAAGGCGCAGAAAAGGCCGACCGCACCGGAACCGGCACGCTCTCCATCTTTGGCCACCAGATGCGTTTCAATTTGCAGGACGGTTTTCCGCTGGTTACCACCAAGAAAGTGCACCTGCGCTCGATCATTCATGAGCTGCTGTGGTTCCTCAAAGGCGACACCAACATCGGTTATCTGAAAGACAACAAGGTGACGATTTGGGACGAGTGGGCAGATGAGAACGGCGATCTTGGCCCGGTATACGGCAAGCAGTGGCGCAGCTGGGGCAGCGCTTCGGGCGAAGAGATTGATCAGATTAGCAAAGTGATTGAGCAACTGAAGCGCGACCCGGATTCTCGCCGCATCATCGTTTCGGCGTGGAACGTGGGCGAACTGGATCAGATGGCGCTGGCACCTTGCCATGCCTTCTTCCAGTTCTACGTTGCCAACGGCAAGCTCTCTTGCCAGCTGTATCAGCGCTCGTGCGACATCTTCCTCGGTCTGCCCTTCAATATCGCCAGCTATGCGCTGCTGGTGCATATGGTGGCGCAGCAGTGCGATCTCGAAGTAGGTGATTTTGTCTGGACCGGCGGTGACACGCACCTGTACAGCAATCACCTTGAGCAGGCGCGACTGCAATTGACGCGTGAACCGCGTCCGCTGCCGAAGCTGGTGATCAAGCGTAAACCGGCCTCAATCTTCGACTATCAGTTCGAAGATTTCGAGATTGAAGGCTACGATCCGCATCCAGCGATTAAAGCGCCCGTAGCGATTTAACTATTTTTACCCGTCGTGGTCGCCATTCATGGCGACCACGACTCAACCGCAGCTCAATCCCCAACCGCACCTCAATTCTGAATCCGCCTCGCAAAAATCTGTATCTCTCTGCACATCCCAGTGATTCCCTGCGCAGCGTTCCCCAACGCGTCACTCTGCCGCTTGTTGGGCATCCTCTCGGCGGGCAAATTAGCCGCCATGAACAGAAACGATAACCACGGCTTCACCTTGCCTGAACTGTTATTAGTGATGGTGATCGCTGGCATCCTCAGCGTGGGTGCCTTACAAGGCTGGCAGCGCTGGCAGCAGTACCAACAGCTGCGCGACAGCGTGCTGCAACTGCAGGGATTTCTGCTGCGGCTGCGTGCCCATGCCAACTGGCATAATCGCGATCTTACGCTGTGGTTGCAGCCAAGCGAGAACGGTTGTCTTGGCGCAGGAGCAAAGCCCGCGGAGGGCTGCGCGCTGCCATCACGCTGGCTGTATAAGCCGCCGCATGACAGCGTGCGCATCGTCGCCATCACCGGTGACGTCGGTTTCTACGGTCGGCGCGATGTCGCGCGCCCTGGCAGCATCGATCTCGCCAGCGATGCCGGGCGCTGGCGTTTAATCATCTCTGCCAGAGCACGCATCCGCGCCTGCCAGCCGGGAGAGAAAGGATGCGAATAACGCAGAGCGGTTTCAGTCTGCTGGAGATGCTGATTGCCATGGCGATTGGCGCGGTATTGATGATTAGCGTCGGGCGTTTTTTGCCGCTGCTGCTCGAGCAGAACCTGCGCCTGCAACAGCGCGTGCAGTTACAACAGGAACTGCAGCAGATCGCCCATACGCTACAAAAGGCATTGCGCCGTGCAGGTTATTGTCACGGTCAGTGCAGTGGTTCTGCATTGACGCTGGTCGCTAACGGCAGCTGCGTATTGCTGCGCTGGGATGAAAACAGCAATGGTCGCTGGGAGGGCGTGGGCCACAGCGAAAGTGATTATTACGGCTATCGACTGCGCAGCGGGCAGTTGGAAATGCAGCGTGGCGTGGATGAGTGCAACAGCAGCGGCTGGGAGAAACTGTCCGATCCGGCCTTTCTCACGCTTGATGCCTTCCAAGTCGAACGCCAAGGCTCGCGCCTTATTCTACAGCTGGCCGGACACGTCGGTAACCAAAGTGTGGCGCTGGAAAACTGGATTGAAGGAATCAATCTGTGAAGCAACGCGGCAATAGCACGCTGGGCATGGTGCTGATGATGTTACTGATGGGCGGATTGACGCTGCACGCGACGCGCAGCCAGCTGTCGCAAAGCATGGTGTTAGTGGCTGATGAGCAGCAGCACAGTAAGGATTTCTGGCAGGCGCAGGCTGCATTAGCGTGGGGTAGCGTACAAAACTGGCCGCTGGCAACCGGCTGGCAATGCCAGCAGTGGGCGGCAGAACAGTGGCAAAGTTGCTTGTTAAGAATGGAGGATGACAATGCGTTGTTATCAGGGCATGGAGAAGGGCAGCCGCTGTGGCTTTATCGTTGGGTATCGATGCGCAACACGCAGCCGCAGCCGCAAGAGCATGGCTGGATTGATTACTGTCCCCTGTCGCAGCCGGAGCTGTGTCAGCCAGCAGCAGGGCTTTAGTCTGGCAGAAACGCTGGTGGCGATGTTATTGCTGGCGATGACTATCAGCACGTTGCTGCAATACCATCGCGCGCTGGCGCTGGGCTTCAGCCTGCAGTGGCAGCAGCGTCAAGCCTGGCATGTTGCCGGTCAGGCGCTGCTTGGCCATGAGGTTGAGGGCTGGCAAAGCCAGCGCCAGCAGCAGAGCCTGGGCAGTGGCTGTACGCTGGAGCGCGTCACGGTTACGGGACCACAACAGCGTTCGGCCTCTTTAGGGCAGCTCAATTGCCGCTGAGATGGCTTCAGCGGTAGGCATCAATGGCGATAAACGGTAGAGTGGCTCGGCTGCGTGCAGCCAACGCACCTGCGGCATGAAGTATGACGGGTATATCTTTGAAGGAGAATTATGTTCCGGGTCTATCATTCCAATCAGCTTGATCTGTTGAAAAATCTGGCAGGCATTCTGATTGAAAACCAACCGCTGGCCGATCCGCTTGCTGCTGAGCAGGTGCTGGTGCAAAGCCCGGGAATGGCCCAGTGGCTGCAAATGGAGCTGGCCAACAGTTTCGGTATTGCCGCCAACATTGATTTCCCGCTGCCCGCCAGTTTTATCTGGAACATGTTCGTTAAGGTGCTGCCTGATATTCCTGAGGAGAGCGCCTTCACCAAAGCCAGCATGAGCTGGAAGCTAATGCATCGGCTGCCGACACTGCTGGAGCAAGAGGCTTTTCAGCCGCTGCGTCACTACCTCAATGACGACGATGACAAGCGCAAGCTGTATCAGCTCAGCGCCCGCGTGGCCGATCTCTTTGACCAATATCTGGTGTATCGCTCGGACTGGCTCAACAGCTGGGAGCGCGGCGAGCTGATTGATGGCTTAGGCGAATCACAACAGTGGCAGGCGCCGCTCTGGTGCGATCTGGTCAACTTCACGGAGAGTCTGGGCCAGCCGATGTGGCATCGTGCCAATCTCTATGCTCGCTTTATCCATAAGCTTGAGCAGGCAGATACGCCACCGCCAGGTCTGCCACAGCGCGTGTTCATTTGTGGTATCTCCGCGCTGCCGCCGGTCTACTTGCAGGCGCTGGAGGCGCTAGGTCGGCACATCGATATTCATCTGCTGTTCACCAATCCCTGCCGCCACTACTGGGGCGACATTCAGGATTACGCCTTCCTGGCGAAGCTGCAAAGCCGCCAGCGCCGCCGAATTCAATCGGATGAAATGCAGCCACTCTTCCGCGATCCGACAGGCGCCTCGGCACTGTTTAATGACCTCGGCGAGCAGCAGTTAACCAATCCACTGCTGGCGTCCTGGGGCAAACTCGGGCGCGATAATCTGTTTTTACTGAGCCAGATGGAATCTGCTGCCAACGACATTGATGCCTTCGTGGAAATGTCGCAGGACAACCTGCTGCACAGCCTGCAAGCGGACCTGCTCAACCTGGATGATAAAGCGGTGATCGGGTTAAACGCCGGAGAGCTGGCCGACAGCCGCGAGAAGCGCCTGCTCGATCCGCAAGATCGTTCGATTACGCTGCAGGTCTGTCACAGCGCTCAGCGCGAGGTCGAAGTGCTGCAGGATCATCTGCTGACGCTAATGGAAGCCGATCCCGGGCTTAAGCCACGCGACATCATTGTGATGGTGGCCGACATCGACAGCTATGCACCTTTCATTCAGGCCGCTTTTGCCAGCGCGCCGAGTGAACGTTATTTACCTTTTGCCATCTCGGACCGGCGCGCCAGCCAGGCGCACCCGGCGATTCTGGCACTGCTCAGTTTACTGGCGCTGCCGGAGAGCCGTTTTGCCTCGGAAGATGTGCTGGCGCTGCTGGAAGTTCCGGCGTTAGCGCAGCGTTTCTCAGTGGATGAAAGCGGCCTGCGTCTGCTGCGTCGCTGGGTGATGGAATCGGGTATTCGCTGGGGATTAGATGATGCCAGCGTTGAAGCACTGGCACTGCCGGTTACCGGGCAACATACCTGGCGCTTTGGTCTGCAGCGCATGCTGCTGGGCTATGCGCTAGAGAGCAGAAATGGCGACTGGCAAGGCATTCTGCCGTATGACGAATCCAGTGGATTGATCGCCGAGCTGGCGGGGCATCTGGCCGAATTACTGTCGCGACTTGAACAGTGGCGCGCCCGTCTGGCCGAAGAGCGCTCGTTAGCCGAGTGGATGCCGTTGTGTCGGGAACTGATTGAAAACTTCTTCAGCGGTGATGCTGAAAGTGAAGCCGCGCTGCTGCTGGTCGAAACACAGTGGCAGCAGATTATCGAACAAGGCATGCAGGCGGCCTATCAACAGCCCATTCCGGTTACGTTGTTGCGTGATGAACTGCGTTCGCGCCTCGATCAGCAGCGAATTAGCCAGCGTTTCCTCGCCGGTCCAATCAACTTCTGTACGCTGATGCCGATGCGCTCCATTCCTTTCAAGGTAGTGTGCTTGTTGGGAATGAACGACGGCGTTTACCCGCGTACCTTAGCGCCTCTGGGCTTTGATTTAATGCAGCAGCAGATGCGTAAAGGCGATCGTAGCCGCCGTGATGATGACCGCTATCTGTTCCTCGAAGCGCTGATTTCGGCGCAGCAGCAGCTGTACATCAGCTATATCGGCCGGGCAATTCAGGACAACACGGAGCGCTATCCGTCGGTATTGGTGAGTGAGCTGGTGGATTATCTCGGGCAGAGTTTCCGTTTGCCGGGCGATGAAGCCTGTGAGCCTGATGTCAGCGAGCAGCGCGTACGCGAACACCTGCAGAAGCTGCATAGCCGTATGCCCTTTGCCGCTGAGAACTTCCAGCCGGGCGCACAAGGCCAAAGTTTTGCCGCCGAGTGGCTGCCAGCGGCCAGCGGCAGCGGTGTGGCGCAGCCGCATTTCGTACAGCCATTACCTGCCGTGCCGTTAGAGACCTTGTCGCTGGAACAACTGCTACGCTTCTGGCGACATCCGGTGCGCGCCTGGTTCCAGCAGCGCTTAGGGGTTGCCTTCTGGATGGAGGAGAGTGAACTGCCCGACAGCGAACCGTTCGCGCCGGACAGCCTGGAGCGCTACCAAATTAACGCCCAGCTGTTGAACACGCTGGTCAACGGTGACGATCCGGCGCAGCTGTATGCCCGCCATCGCGCCGCGGGCAATCTGCCTTATGGCCCATTCGGGGAACTTTTCTGGCAGAGCCAGACCGAAGAGATGCAGGAAGTGGCGGCTGAAGTGAGTGGTCAGCGCCAGCCGGCCGAGAGTTGGGAGATCAACCTGAAGTTGGCTGAGGTGCAATTGACCGGTTGGCTGACTCAGGTGCAAGCTGATGGGCTGCTACGCTGGCGTCCGGGCGTACTCAATATGAATGATGGCCTGCTGTTATGGCTGGAGCATCTGGTGTATTGCGCGCTAGGCGGTACGGGTGAAAGCCGCATGTACGGGCGCAAGCAGAGCCATTGGCGCTTCACTGCGCTGGCATCCGAACAGGCGTTAGCGTTGCTCAATGAGTACGTTGCAGGTTATCAGGCCGGGTTGGTTCAGCCGCTGATGCTGCTGAACAAGTCTGGCGGTGCCTGGCTGGAGGCGAGCTTTGATAGCAAGACTCACCAGCTGCTGGAAGACGAAGCAACGCAGAAAAAGGCACTTAACAAACTGCTGCAAGCCTGGCAGGGTGGTTTCCAGGTGGAAGGCGAGGGCAGCGATCCCTATCTGCAGCGCCTTAGCCGTACACTGGATGAAGCGACGGTAGAGGCAATGACTGCCGCCGCACGCCACTGGTATTTACCGGTGCGTCTCGCACATCAACATGATGATTAGCAATCGGGCGCGGCTTGGTTCGAAGCTGTTCCCAACACTATAAAAAAGTTTTTCTATTTCACCGCTGGACACACAGCCAGCGGAAAAGGGTAACGTAAGGGGTTTAAATGCGGATCTACGCACGCTGTATAGGAGCGCTGCTGCTGAGCACGTTGGCGCTGAATGCCTTTGCCGATACCGATCGCGGCTGGCAACCCATCAATGAAACCATTCGTAAAAGCGATCACGATCCACGCAGTTACCAGGCGATTACCTTAAGCAACGGCATGACCGTACTGCTGGTCTCAGACAAGGACGCGCCGAAATCTCTGGCAGCACTGACGTTGCCGATTGGTTCGCTGGATGATCCCAATCAGCAACTGGGTCTGGCGCACTATCTCGAGCACATGGTGCTGATGGGGTCTAAGCGTTATCCGCAGCCTGATAACCTTGCCGAATTCCTGAAAAAACACGGCGGCAGCCACAACGCCAGCACCGCGTCCTATCGCACGGCGTTCTATTTGGAAGTGGAGAACGATGCGCTGCAGCCCGCGGTAGATCGTCTGGCCGATGCGATTGCCGAGCCGCTGCTCGATCCGGTCAATGCCGATCGTGAGCGTCATGCCGTCAATGCCGAACTCACCATGGCCCGTTCACGCGATGGTTTGCGCATGGCGCAGGTTGGGGCTGAAACCCTTAATCCGGCCCATCCCGGCTCACGCTATTCTGGCGGTAATCTGGATACGTTAAGTGATAAACCAGACAGCAAATTGCATCAGGCGTTGACCGATTTTTACCGCAGCCATTATTCGGCCAACCTGATGAAGGCGGTGATTTACAGTAATAAACCGCTGCCGGAGATGGCCGATATTGCGGCAAAAACCTTTGGTCTTGTCGCTAATCATCAGACCACGATACCGAAGATCGACGTACCGGTGGTGACCGATGCGCAGAAGGGCATTATCATTCACTACGTGCCGGCTCAGCCGCGCAAGCAGTTAAAAATTGAGTTCCGCATTCCTAATAACAGCGATCGGTTCCGCAGTAAAACCGACACGCTGATCAGCTATATCCTCGGCAATCGCAGCAAAAATACCCTTAATGACTGGCTGCAAAAGCAGGGCCTGTCGGACGGCGTCAGTGCCGGTGCCGATCCCATGACCGAGCGTAACAGCGGCGTGTTCGCCATCAGCGTGTCGTTGACCGATAAAGGTCTGGCGCAGCGCGATGAGGTGGTCGCCGCCGTATTTAACTATCTCGATATGCTGCGTAATAAGGGCATCAGCAAAGATTACTTTGATGAAGTTTCTCACGTGCTGGCGCTGGATTTCCGCTATCCGTCAATCACGCGCGATATGGATTACATCGAATGGTTGGTGGATACCATGCTGCGGGTGCCGGTTGAACACACGCTGGATGCGCCCTATCTGGCCGATCAATTCGATCCCGCAGCCATCAAAGCGCGTCTTGATGAAATGACGCCGCAGAATGCGCGCATCTGGTATATCAGCCCGCAGGAGCCGCATAACAAAGAAGCTTACTTTGTGAATGCGCCTTATCAGGTGGATAAAATCAGTGACGCACAGTTCAGTGACTGGCAACAGCGATCCAGCCAGCTCCAGCTGTCGATGCCAACCCTGAATCCCTATATTCCGTCTGATTTCGCCATCATGCCTTCCGCAGGTAAAACTTACGATCATCCGGTCGCGCTCACCAATGGCGACAGCATGCGCATCTACTGGATGCCAAGCCAGATTTTCGCCAGTGAACCCAAAGCTGCCATCACCTTAGCGCTGCGCAATAAAGCCGCGATTAGCGATGCCCGTCAGCAGGTGCTGTTTGGTTTGAATGACTATCTCTCCAGTCTGGCACTGGATGAGTTGAACTCGCAGGCATCGGTTGGCGGCATCAGCTTCTCCACTGGCGAAGATGATGGCATCGTGTTTAGCGCCAGCGGCTTTACCCAACGTTTGCCGGAGTTGCTGAAAAAACTGGTGGAAGGCTATGCCACCTTTACGCCGGATCAACAGCAGTTGGAGCAGGCCAAATCATGGTATCTGGACCGCCTGGAAGCCGCCGAAAAAGGCAAAGCGTTTGAGCAAGCCATTCAACCGATGCAGATGCTGTCGCAGCTGCCTTATACCCAGCGTGAAACGCGTCGCAAACTGGTGAAAGATATCACGCTGAAAGAGGTCACTGATTACCGCGATGCGCTGATTCATCACGCCACGCCAGAGATGATGGTGGTGGGTAATCTCTCTGCGGATCGCGTTACACAGCTGGGTGATGAACTCAAACAGCAGTTGCAGAGCGACGGTCACGGCTACTGGCACAGTGATTATGTGCTGGTAGATAAAGCGATGAAAGCGAACCTGCAGAAAGCGGGCAGCAGCACCGACTCGGCGCTGGCGGCGCTCTATGTGCCGCTGGGGTATAGCGAATATGCCAGTATGGCGAACAGCACCATGCTCAGCCAGATTGTGCAGCCCTGGTTCTACAATCAACTGCGTACCGAGGAGCAGCTCGGTTATGCCGTGTTTGCCTATCAGATGCCGATTGGTCGCCAATGGGGGATCGGTTTCCTATTGCAAAGCAACAGCAAACAACCTGCCTTCTTACTGCAACGCTTCGAGGCCTTTTATCCGCAGGCTGAACAGCGCCTGCGCACCATGAAACCGGAAGACTTCGCGCAGTATCAGCAGGCGCTGATCAATGATATGAAGCAGCGCCCGCAGACGCTGGATGAAGAGGCGAACCGCTTTAACCGTGACTTTAAGCGGCAGAACTTTGCTTTCGATACGCGTGAAAAAGCGATTGAGCAAATTCAAAAGCTGACGCCAGCGGGTCTGGCCGACTTCTTCCATC
This sequence comes from Pantoea sp. GM01, assembly GCF_000282675.1. Lineage (NCBI taxonomy): Bacteria > Pseudomonadati > Pseudomonadota > Gammaproteobacteria > Enterobacterales > Erwiniaceae > Pantoea > Pantoea sp. GM01. The sequence continues at coordinate 36,219 of NZ_AKIU01000058.1, forward strand.
AGGCGGTGTTAGCGCAACAAGGCATGGCGATGATTTCGCAGATTGGCGGTAGCCATGATGGCTCAACCAAAGATGACTACGCGCCATTGCCCGGCTGGACCACCTGGGATGAGGTGCAGAAATTGCAGCAATCATTGCCAGTGAAGAGTGATGCGCAATGAGTTTGTTACCTGAAACCCTCAATCCCCTGACGCTGCCGCTGCGCGGTGAGCGTCTGATTGAAGCCTCAGCCGGAACAGGCAAGACCTTTACCATCGGTCTGCTCTATCTGCGCCTGCTGCTCGGGTTAGGTGGACAAAATGCGTATTCCCGTCCGCTGTCGGTAGAAGAAATTTTGGTGGTGACCTTTACCGAGGCTGCTACCGCCGAGCTGCGTGGACGTATTCGTGCCAACATCCACGAGCTGCGATTGGCCTGCCTGCGCGGCGTCAGCGGCAACCCGATGCTGATGCAACTGTTGCAGGAAATTCCGCAGCCTGCTGATGCGGCTTCGCTGCTGCTGGCCGCCGAACGTCAAATGGATGAGGCGGCGATTTTCACGATTCACGGCTTCTGCCAGCGCATGCTCAATCTCAACGCCTTTGAGTCGGGAATGTTGTTTGAACAACAGCTGATTGAAGATGAGCAGCTGTTGCTGCGTCAGGCGACGGCCGATTTCTGGCGTCGTCACTGCTATCCGCTAACGCTGGATGTGGCGCGCGTGATCGTCAGCGAATGGAGCGGTCCGGAGCAGCTACTGGCGACGTTGCGTCCGTGGTTGCAGGGCGAATCACCTGGCCTGCGCCTGCCGCCGGCCGACAGTGAAACGCTGGCCTCGCGCCACAGCGAAAACCTGGCGCGTATCGCCGCCATGAAAGCACAATGGCAGGCGGCGGGTGAAGAGGTGCTGGCGCTGGTCGGTCAATCCGATGTGGATAAGCGCAGCTACAGCAGCAAAAATTTGCCGGTTTGGATCAACAAGGTGAGTTTTTGGGCACAAAGCGAAACGCGTGACTATCAGGTACCCGCCGAACTGGCGCGTTTTGGCCAGCGCATGCTTGAAGAGAAGACTAAGAAGGGCAATCCGCCGCATCATGCTTTATTCGACGCCATCGACAGCTTCCTCGCGCAGCCGCTTTCGCTGCGCGATTTAGTGATTGCGCGAGCGCTGGTCGAGGTGCGAGCGGCAGTACGCAAAGAGAAACGGCAGCAGGCGCTACTCGGTTTTGATGACCTGTTAAGCCGCCTTGACGAAGCGCTGCAGCAGCCAGGCGGCGAGCAGCTAGCGCACGCTATCCGCCAGCGCTTTCCGGTCGCGTTGATCGATGAGTTTCAGGATACCGATCCGCTGCAATACCGTATTTTCCGCACGCTGTATATCAATCAGCCAGCCCATGCGCTACTGCTGATTGGCGATCCGAAGCAGGCGATCTATGCGTTTCGTGGCGCGGATATCTTTACCTACATTCGCGCGCGTAGTGAAGTGAGTGCGCACTACACGCTGGATACCAACTGGCGCTCCTCGCCAGCGATGGTCAACAGCGTCAACCAACTGTTTGCGCGCCTCGACGCGCCATTCTTGTTTGCCGATATTCCGTTCCTGCCGGTGCACTTCGCGCCCCCTAATCAGCAGCTGTCGCTCAGTATCGACCAGGCTGAGCAAGCGGCATTGCGCTTCTGGCTGCAGCCGGGTGACGGCTGCAGCGTGGGCGATTATCAGCAAAGGATGGCGCAGCAGTGTGCTGCTGATATTAGTCGCTGGTTGCAGGCAGGACAGCAGCAGCGCGCGATGCTGGGTAAAGCAGCGGCGTTGCGGCCGGTGCAAGCCTCGGATATCACGGTGCTGGTGCGCAGCCGTAACGAAGCCAACCTGATTCGCGAAGCATTGAATCTTCTCGGCATCCCGTCGGTCTACCTCTCGAACCGCGACAGCGTCTACACCACGCCGGAAGCGCGCGAACTGTTGTGGCTGCTGCAGGCCGTGCTGGCACCGGAGCAGGAGCGTATGCTGCGCACCGCGCTGGCTACCTCGCTGTTTGCCTTTGATGCCTCACAACTTGATGCGCTGGATCAGGATGCGCGCGGCTGGGACGAACTGGTTGACACCTTTGCCCGTTGGCAACTGGTGTGGCAGCAGCGCGGCGTGTTGCCGATGCTGCGTGAAATGATGCTGGAGCGTCAGCTGGCCGAAAATCTGCTGGCTTCGGACAACGGCGAACGGCGCCTGACCGATTTACTGCACTTGGGTGAATTGTTGCAGGAGGCGGCTGCGCAGCTGGATAGCCCGCATGCGCTGGTGCGCCATCTGGCACAGCAGATTGCGCGTCCGGATAGCCAGTCGGCTAGCCAGCAGCTGCGTCTGGAGAGCGATCGCCATCTGGTGCAGATTGTTACCATTCATAAATCCAAAGGTCTGCAATATCCGCTGGTGTGGCTGCCGTTTGCCGCCGGGTTCCGTGAAGCGGATACCGCGCTGTATCACGATCGTGAGAACTTCAACGCAGTACTGGATCTGCAAGCCGATGAGGAGAGCCTGGCGTTGGCTGAACAGGAGCGTCTGGCGGAAGATCTGCGCCTGCTCTACGTGGCGTTGACCCGCTCGATCTTTCACTGCAGCGTTGGCGTGGCGCCGCTGTTTCGTGGCACGCGGAAAAAAGAAGGTGCGAGCGATTTGCACAAAAGCGCGCTCGGGTTCCTGCTGCAACGCGGCGAGGCAGCGACGGCTGAACAGCTCGCTACATTACTGCATGAAATGGACGCAGCGGGCACTGACGTGGTGCTGGCGGATGACATTGATGCCGAGCGCTGGCAGGTCGATGCGGTCGCCGATAGCGCGCTGGGCGCACGTGCTGTGACGCGAGTACTGGCCGATCCCTGGCGTGTGACCAGCTATTCCGGTTTACAGCAGCACAGTTCGCATCGCTTACTCGATGTGATGCCTAACTTCGATGTTGAAGCGGCGGGCGAAGAGGATCTTGAAGAAGAGCGGGAAGCCGCCTTGACGCCACACCACTTCCCGCGCGGCGCCGCACCCGGCACATTTTTGCATGAGCTGTTCGAGTCGCTGGATTTCCCGCAACCGCCCAGCGAGGAGAAACTGGCGCAGCATCTGCAACAAAATGGCTATCCGCTGCACTGGCAACCGATGCTGAGCGAGTGGATCACGCGCGTGCTGAGCACGCCGCTGAATGCGCAGGGCATTCATTTGGCGCAGGTGCAGAGCAGCGATCGTTTGGTGGAGATGGCGTTCTATCTGCCGATTGATAATGTGCTGACCGCGCATGAACTGAGCGCGTTGATCTCCCAGGATGCGTTATCGGCTCAGGCTCCGCCGCTGGATTTCCGTCAGGTGCAGGGCATGCTGAAGGGCTTTATTGACCTGGTCTTCCGCTGGCAGGGTAAATACTATCTGCTGGATTATAAATCCAACTGGCTTGGCGACAGCCACGAAGCTTATACGCCGCAGGCAATGGCGCAGGCAATGATCGATCATCGCTATGATTTGCAGTACCAGCTCTACACGTTGGCGCTGCACCGCTATTTACAACATCGTGTGCCGGATTATGATTATGAGCAGCACTTCGGCGGCGTTTTCTATCTCTTCCTGCGTGGCATGGACGGCAGCTCGCCCAATAACGGCGTGTTCCACACGAGTCCCACTTTCGACTTTGTCTCACAACTGGATAGCCTGTTTCGCGGGCCAGGAGAGTCAGCATGAGCAGCATGACAGCGCTTTTATCCCAGGCGGCTGAGCTGCGCTTGCTGCGCTCATTGGACGTTCAGTTTGCCCAACTGCTGGCCGATGACGCTCAGCCGGCGCGCTTGCTTCTGGCGGCATGCCTAAGTGCCGAAGCCGGGGATGGGCATGTCTGTTTGCCGCTGACGCAGCTCAGCCGTGACAATCTGTTCAAGGGGCGTCATCCAGAATTGGCGCACGCTATCTGGCAAGCGGCGGGGGAGCCGCAGGATTGGCCTGCGTTGTTGAACGGCTGGTCTGCGCTCAGTGATAGCGAGCAGGCGGCGCCGATTGTATTAAGCGAAGATCGTCTTTACCTGCATCGTCTCTGGCACAACGAAGGGCAGGTAGCACACTTCTTTCAGTCACAGTCGGCAGCACAGCCTTTTGCACCTCAGCAGGTAAGAGCCGTGCTGGATCAGCTATTTGGCACCGAACCGGATAACTGGCAGAAAATTGCGGCTGCCGTGGCGCTGACGCAGAAAACGGCGGTGATTTCTGGTGGTCCAGGGACCGGGAAAACCACCACCGTGGCAAAACTGCTGGCCGCGCTGATCCGTCTCAGCGAAGGTGCGCTGCGCGTTCAGTTAGCCGCACCAACCGGAAAAGCGGCGGCGCGTCTTACCGAATCACTCGGTAAAGCGCTGCAGAAGTTACCGGTCAGCGAGACGGAGCGTCAGCGCTTCCCCGCTGATGCCACCACGTTACACCGTTTGTTAGGCGCGCAGCCGGAAACGCAGCGCTTGCGCTATCACGCAGGAAATCCGTTACATCTGGATGTGTTGGTGGTAGATGAAGCCTCGATGGTGGATCTCGGCATGATGGCCAATCTCATTGCCGCCCTGCCACCGCAGGCGCGGGTCATTTTTCTTGGCGATCGCGATCAGCTGGCATCCGTTGAAGCGGGCGCGGTGCTGGGTGATATCTGCCGCTGTGCTGAAGCGGGTTACAGCCCTGCGCGTGCAGCACAACTCAGCGAACTCACCGGCTGTGCGGTGGCGGGCAATGATGATGTCAGCGCCCCCGCTGTGCGCGATGCGATTTGCCTGCTGCGTAAAAGTTACCGCTTTGACGCTAATTCCGGCATCGGCCAGTTGGCCAGCGCCGTCAACGCGGGAGATGCAAAAGCCGTGGAAGCGGCGTTTCAGGCGGGATTCAGCGATATCACCCGCCAACCGCTGAATGATAGTGATGCTTATCAGGCGATGCTGACGGAGATTGCCGCAGGCTATCAACCTTTCCTCAGGTTAATTAGCCAGCGGGCAGATGCGGCGGAGATTATTGCGGCGTTTGGCCGTTATCAGCTGCTGTGCGCGCTGCGCGAAGGACCCTTTGGGGTGCAGGGGTTGAATCAGCGTATTGAGCAGAAGCTCATACAACTGCAGTTGATTCGTCGTCCCACCGGCGGCAGTCGTTGGTATCAGGGACGTCCGGTGATGGTGACGCGCAACGATAGCGCGCTGGGTCTGTTTAACGGTGATATTGGCATTACGTTGTTCGACGATGAAGGCCTGCTAAAAGTGTTCTTCCCATTGCCGGATGGCAGCATTAAAGCGGTACAGCCAAGTCGTTTACCCACACACGATACCGCGTGGGCGATGACGGTGCATAAATCGCAGGGGTCGGAGTTTGATCACACGGCGTTAGTTATGCCGGCGCAGTTTCTACCGGTACTAACCCGTGAACTGATTTACACCGCGATTACCCGTGCGCGTAAGCAGCTGACGTTATACAGCGATGACAGTGTGTTCCGCCGCGCGGTGCAGTTGCGTACCCAGCGACGCAGCGGATTACTCGAGCGGTTAAGCGAGGAATAAACCCGGTCGGCATCAATGCCGCCCCTACAAATGCATCCTAGGGTCGCCATTCATGGCGTAATGCTCGTCAGTTAAGCTGCGCATTGGCATCGCGGGGGTTCCGCCCGCTAAGCCTAGGGCAGTTTCAGAATGTGTGAAGCCGGCGGCCGGGCTAAGGTCCGAAGGCGCGGACCTTAGCAATCCGCGCCTGCGCCGTCCTC
>NZ_AKIU01000059.1:0-62612 GCF_000282675.1 Pantoea sp. GM01
TTAGCCCGGCCGCCGGCTTCACACATTCTGAAACTGCCATACGCTTAGCGGGCGGAACCCCCGCGGAGCCAGTGCGCTGCTTAACTGACGAGCATTACGTCATTCATGGCGACCTGAACTTTAACTTACGACGGAAAATCCGTATCAATCGAGGTCTGTTTCCACGCTTCGATCTGCGTCAGGCGCTCTTTTAATTTTTCGGTCACCGCATCATAACCCCATGCGCCCATCACTAAATGGCGTGGGGGATTGGCGTGTTCGGTGATGGCAATCATCGCGGTGGCTGCACGTGCGGGATCGCCCGCCTGGGTGCCGCTGTATTCAGACGTGGATTTCATGCGTGCCGCCGCGGTTTCGGCGTATTCCGGCAGCTTGCTCGGCGTTTGATGCAGCGAGCGACCGGCCCAATCGGTACGGAACGGACCGGGTTCAACGCAGGTCACGTGGATGCCGAGCGGTGCCGTTTCTAACGCCAGTGAATCAGACCAGCCTTCCACCGCGTGTTTGCTCGCGGAGTAATAACCCGAGCTGGCAAAGCCGATAAATCCGGCCACGGAGGTGATGTTAATAATGTGACCGCTGCGCGCCTTGCGCATGGCGGGTAGCACCGCGCGGGTCAGCGCAAACAGGCCGAACACGTTGGCATCAAACTGGGCGCGAATCTCTTTCTCTTCGCCCTCTTCCACTGAACTTTGATAACCGTAACCGGCGTTATTCACCAGCACATCCACGCCGCCGAACTTATCGATAGCCGCGCTGACCGCTTGTTCGATGCTGGCCTGATCGGTGACGTCCAGCGCCAGCGCGATGGCATTATCGTGGCCCGTCACCAGATCCTGCACTTTCGCCGCATCACGCGCGGTCACCACGGTGTGAAAACCGCGCGCGATGGCTTGCTGTGCCAGTTCGCGACCAAAACCGGTTGAACATCCTGAAATGAACCACACCGGAGTCGTTGCTGAAGCCATAGTGATGTCCCCTTGTAAGCGAAGGCGCCCGATGAAAGCTCATCGGGCAAAGAGAGTAACTATGGCAAAGTCGTTTCAGGGCGATTAGCGTTGCGTGCGACTAGTTCAGCATCGCCGGATAGCGCTGCCTGAGCTGGTTGAAAATAGCGTGCATCTGTTCATCCAGCGGCAGCAATGCGCTTTGCGCGGCCACCGCCGTAAACACTTGCTGTTTGAGGAAGTGCCGCCAGCTGACCGGTGCCGCCGCCAGAAATGCCGTGAGCAAACGATAGCGCTCCGGCGTCCACACCGCTTCAAATGCCGTGCGCGCTGCGCCGTGATCGAAATGTTGCGCTGCGCTGCCACGCATCTCTGCCCGCAGCCGGGCCGTGGCGTGGTGGTCGATCTCCCCGTCGCGTAGCGCCACGCCATAACTGTCACGTGCCGCCTGCTCAGAGACAAAACCGCAGCGCACATCCTGTAATACCTGCTGCACTTCGCGCTCCACCGGCAAGCCGTAACCGCCAGCGCCTGGACCGCGCACCTCAACGATATCGCCCGGTTGGCAGTGGATTACATCGGTGTTGCCGTGCTCGATGGCCACCCCATTGCGCAGCGTGCGGAAGTGCGACAGGCCACCAGACGCTCCACCCAGCACCCCCGCCGAGGCGAACACCGAACGATTACGGTTACGCGCCGTCACCGTGCTGTTGGGAGCAGAAATTTCAAACGCCATCTCTGTGGCTAAGCCACCGCGATAGCGTCCGGCCCCCGCGCTATCGGCGGCTAAGCCGTAGCGATGGAAATGGATCGGCACTTCGGCTTCGTTGATCTCAATCGGAGTATTTTTCAGGAAGGCTGACAAACCGCCCGAACCATCCGGCCCATCGTGACGCGGCGTGCCACCCGCACCGCCGCCGACCGGGCCCAGTGAGGCCACTACGCTGCGGTTGGCGCTGTCGGTAGTGCGAATGTTCATGATCGAGTTGCCGCCGGGCGAGTTAGCCGGTAAGCGATCGGGAATCGCCTGCGAGAACACCCCGAGCGTAGCGATTTGCGATAGCGCGCAGGTCAGCGAGCGCATCCCCACCGCCGCCGGCGCTTCGCAATTCATTACCGTGCCCGGCGGTAATATGGCGCGCGTTGGGCGCAGCGTGCCGGCGTTGAGCAACAGCTTACTGTTCAGCGTCGAAAGCACGTAAGTGACGCCAACCAGCGCCAGCGGATGCCGCTCGCGCCCGCCGGTCGGCATATTCAGTGACGAAGCGAGCTGCGGATCGCTGCCGGTGTAATCCAGCTCCAGCGTTTCACCCGTCACGCGCAAGGTAATCGCCACGCGGCACGGGAAGCCGCCCTCGCCATCTTCATCGGCGAAATCGGCATAGAAGTATTCACCATCGGGAATCGTGGCGATAATGCTGCGCGCCTGCGCTTCAGCGTAATCGAGAATGCCGGCAATGCCCTGCAGAAAATCCACCACGCCAAAGCGCGCAATGATGTCGTGGATCTTGCGCTCGCCAACGTTAACCGACGCAATTTGCGCTTTGAAGTCGCCCCAGTTTTGCTCCGGCGCGCGCACGTTAAGGCGCATAATGCGCGCCACTTCCTCATTCAGTTCACCATTGCGCACGATTTTCAGAGGCGGAATACGAATGCCCTCCTGCACAATATCGGTGAGCGAGCGTGATAACGAGGCCGGTACCGCGCCGCCAACGTCGGTGTTGTGGATGTGTCCCACCACAAAGCAGACAATCTCGCCGCCGTGAAATACCGGCTTCCAGATATGAATATCCGGCGAGTGCGTCGCCACGTTACCGGCGTAGGCGTCGTTGGTGATGCAGATATCTCCCTCATAATAACGGTCGATCAACGCCAATACCGGAGCGTAATCGATGCCGCTGTACCAGGGCGCGCCGAAGCTGCGCGGTGAGGCAAACGCCAGGCCATCGCGGCTGACGATCTGGCAGGAGAAATCTTCGGTCTCTTTGACAAAGGTTGAGTGCGCGGTGCGCATCAAGGTAAAGGCCATGGCATCGGCGGCGGCCGCGCAGTAGTTAGCCAGAATTTGCAGGTTACGTCCGTCAATTGCCATGTTAGCGCGCCTCCACAGGCGTGATCAGCAGGTTGCCAAAACTGTCCACATCCACCTGCATATGCGGTGGCACGCAGGTGGTGCAGTCATCCTGCGCGATAATCACCGGACCGCTAAGCTGGTGTCCGGCGCGCAGCGTGGCGCGTAGCACCACATCCACCTGATGCGTCGCACCGTCGATCCACGCGCTAACCTGCTGCGCCACGACCACCGGCGCCTCTGCTGCCGCCAGCGGCATCAGCGTCGGTTTGGCTGTGGGAGACGCGATCACCAGACGTAGATTGATGATTTGCACCGCCGCGCGGGCATCACAATGACCAAACAGCTGCTGATGCTGGCGATCAAAGGCATCGTGCAGTGCCGCAACATTGGTCTGCGCCAGCCATGCTGGCTCCAGCGCCACTTCGATTTCGAACGACTGACCGCGATAGCGCATATCCGCGCTGTAGTGCAGCGTGAACGGCATGCTGGCGCCGTGCTGCTCGCTCAGCCAGGCACGGGCGCGCTGGCTGAGTGCCTCGGCTTCGCTGGCCAAACGATCGGCCAGCGCGGCATCGAGATCGCTATACAGCGTGCGAATAAAGTCGTTGCGGATATCGGCGACTACTCCGCCAAGCGCGGACAATACGCCCGGCGTCGGCGGCACAATGACGCCTTTCATGTTCAATTCGCGTGCGAGGAAGCAGCCCATCATCGGGCCGGCGCCGCCAAACGCGAGGAACCAGAACTCTCGCGGATCGAGACCAAAGCGCGACAGCAAGCCGCTGGTGTCACCATACATGCTGGAGATCGCCAGCTCGATGGCGGTTTCAGCGGTCTCTTCCACGCTGATGCCGAGCGCAGCGGCCAGCGGCTGCCAGGCGGCGCGCGCGGCGGCGACATCGACGCTCACCGCGTTATAGCCGAGCGCACCGTGACCGATCATGCCGCAGGCGGCAAAGGCATCGGTGGCGGTTGGCTGGGTGCCGCCGCGCTGAAAGCATACCGGCCCCGGCAGCGAACCGGCGCTGTCCGGCCCCATCTGCAGCACGCCCTGATTATCGATCCACGCCAGGGAACCGCCGCCCTGACCTACCGAGGTCACCGCCACGGACGGAATATAAATCGGGAAATCGCCGATGATTTCCCCGTTGCCCTGCGCGACCTGTCCATTAACGATCACCGCCACATCCGCGCTGGTGCCGCCAATATCCAGGCTAAGAATTTTGTCAAAACCGCAGGCCGTGGCGAGGAAGCTGGCACCGATCACGCCAGACGCGGTGCCGGACAGCACCATCTGCACGCACTCACGCTTCGCCTGCTCCACGCCCATCACTCCGCCGTTGGATTTGGTGATACGCGGCGGGGGTGTTACGCCCATGGTTTGCAAGGCACGCTCAAATGACTCGAGGTAGTTGATCACCATCGGCTGCACATAGGCGTTAATGGTGGCGGTGATGGTGCGTTCATATTCGCGGATGATGGGCCAGATATCGGCGGAACAAGAGGTCAGCAGCTCGGGCGCATGCTGATCAATAATGGCTTTAACCGCCGCTTCATTGTGGCGATTGCGGTAGCTGTGCAGCAGCGCCACCACAATGCCCTGACAACCCGCGGCGCGCGCGGCGGCAATCGCCTCCAGCACGCTTTGCCGATCCACCTCATGCACTATGTTGCCGAGGCGATCGGTGCGCTCTTTGATGGCAAACACCCGGTCACGCGAAATTAAGGGGGCCGGTCGACGTGAAAACAGATCGTGAATATGGGGAATCTTCAGGCGTGCCAGCTCCAGCACATCGCAAAAACCGTCGGTGGCGAACAGCGCCAGCCGCACGCCGCGCCGCTGGATTACCGCATTAATGCCCACGGTGGTGCCGTGGGTAAAGTGATTAATCTGTTGCGGGTCGATAGCGTCGCGCTGCTGCAGCTGGGTTAATCCAGTGAGGATTTCGCTGCCGGGTTGATCCGGGCGCGACAGCACTTTCAAGGTGTGGAGCTGATTGGTTTGTTCATCCAGCACGGCGAAATCGGTGAACGATCCGCCAATATCGACGCCAACGCGGTAACCCATGTCAAAGCTCCGTTATCAGGAGGGAGGAAATTCCATCAGTTTTTGTGGATCCTGCACCACGCGCCAGCCGAGGCGTTGATACAGCTGATGGGCATCATTGGTCGACAGCATCCAGCGGTGAACCGTCGCCAGTTCCGGATGCGCCCGTACGCAGCTCGTCAGCCAGCTGCCCAGGCCGTGACCGCGCCAGTTTTCATCTATCATCACATCGCACAGCCAGCCGAAACGGGTGTAATCGGTGACCAGGCGCGCAAAGCCAATCGGCTGCTGCAGGTGATAGACACCAAACGGCAGCGAACCGGCAAAGGCGCGTTCGGTTTTAGCGCGCGTCTGATCTTTGGCCCAGTACGATTTTTCCGTGAGCTGCGTGTGGATCCACGCCATATCGAGGCGTTGGCGCTCGGTGGATATGGTGAAGTCATCGCGCTGCCATAGCTGGTCGGCAATAGTGAAGGCGGTCATGGCAACTCCTTGTAAGCGGTTAGATTGAGTGTAAAGGCGAGTAGCCAGCGTACGCCGCTGAAGCGGCAGTTTGAACCAGCAAGATAAAGGGAATTTAGGGCGCGGAAGAAATTTTATGCTGTGGGGGAAAAGAAGGATTGTTATTCGTCCCGATGCGCATAAATGCGCAGCCTACAAGATCGTAGGGTCGCCATTTATGGCGACCTGGTTAAAACATTAAACGCCAAACTCCACGGAATTCTGTTTCGAAATCAGCGATCTTAGCGGCACGCTGCTTTTCATAATCGGTGACTTAATCACGATATAACTGAAGTACTTATCGATGCCGATCTGCGCATCAAGCATCTTCTCAATCACTTCCTGGTAGTGTTCAATGCTGCGGGTAATAAAGCGCAGCAAATAGTCGTAACCGCCGGTGATCAGGTGGCACTCCATCAACTCATCCACCTCGCGCACCGCGTTTTCGAATTTCATAAAATCTTCGCGGCGATGGCCAGAAAGCGTGACTTCAGTGAAAACCGTCACGGAATCGGTGATTTTGGTCAGATTGATGTGGGCTTCATAACCGTTGATAAACCCAGCCTGCTCCAGACGCTTGACCCGTTGCAGGCACGGACTGGGTGAAAGCCCGACGGCGTCGGCGAGATTGACGTTGCTAATACGGCCATCTTTCTGGAGCTGAACCAGAATATTGATGTCGATGCGGTCGAGTTTCATTAAGCCGTTCATAGCACCCCTCATTGCCAACCATTTAGGTTTACCCTCCCGAAGATATAACACGCTTTAAGGTAAATGTGCTATCTCGTTAACTGGTTATACCAGCGGGAGGTTTTCAAATTACTGCTGCAATTTCAATGAGGAAGCCGGATTAACCCAGTCGTCCACTGGCGCGTGCCAGCGCGATATCAAAAATATGCAACGCCTCTTCCAGCTGCGAATCGGTGGTCACCAGCGGCGCAAGGAACCGCACGGTATTGCGGTGAATGCCGCACTTAATCAGCAGTAAACCCTCCTGGCAGGCGCAATCGAGGATTTTCTGCGTCATGGCAGCGTCCGGACGCTTGGTTTCGAAGTCGATGATCTCCACCGCCTGCATAAAACCAATGCCGCGCACATCACCGATGCAGGCATATTTTTCTGCCAGCTGCTGCAGGCGCGCATTAAGCTGTTCACCGAGCTGATTCGAACGTGCCAGCAGATTGTCATTCTCCAGCAGATCCAGCACCGCCAGCGCCGCCGCACAGGCCAGCGCGTTGCCGCCGTACGTGCCGCCCAATCCGCCAGGCTGTGGCGCATCCATGATCGCCGCTTTGCCCACCACGCCCGAAATCGGCAAACCGCCGCCAATACTTTTCGCCACCGTCACCAGATCCGGCGTGATGCCGAGATGCTGAAAAGCAAACATCTTGCCGGTACGACCAAAGCCGGTTTGCACCTCGTCGAGAATCAGCACGATGCCATGCTTCTCGGTAATGCGGCGCAGCGCCTGCATAAAGTGGGCGCCGGCCTGCAGGAAACCGCCATCGCCCTGCACCGGTTCGATAATGATTGCTGCCACGCGCTCTGGCGCAATCTGCACCGCAAACAGCTGGTCCAGCGCCTGCAGACAGTCGTCATCGCTCACGCCGTGGAACGCATTTGGGAACGGCAAACGGTAAATATCGGACGGGAACGGACCGAAGTTCTGCTTATAGGGTGCCGACATGCCGGTCAGCGTGGTGCCAAGCAGCGTACGGCCGTGGAAGGCGCCGTCGAAAGCGATAATGCCGCTGCGTTTGGTGTGGGCGCGGGCAATTTTAACGGCATTTTCTACCGCTTCCGCCCCGCTGGTGAAGAACACGCTTTTAAACGCTTCACCGCCACCCACCAGCGCATTGAGGCGCTTGGCCAGTTCGATATAGCCGGGATACGCCACCACCTGGAAACAGGCGTGCGATACCAAACCCAGCTGTTTGGTCACCGCGTTGACCACCGCCGGATGGTTGTGGCCGACATTTAATACGCCGATGCCGCCTACAAAATCCAGATAGCGATTGCCCTCCACGTCCCACACTTCGCTGCCCTTTGCCCGCTCAATCACCAGCGGATGCGCGGTGACCACGCCACGCGGCACATGCTGCTCACGCGCGTCCAGTAACAGGCTGTTATCGGTATAGGTTTGCTGCTCCGCCATGACATTCTGCATTCTAAAAACCCTCTTTCACGTAACGTTCGGTTGGCTCAAGTATCGCAATCGGTTGGTTTGTCACGCTGCCGTAATCACGCGGGCAGCGGCATTTCCTGTCAAAATCCCAGGCGTTTCAGCAGGGAAATTCGGCGTCTGGATCAGTATCCGCGCTGGCGATCGATGAGTCCGACCATCGGTTCACCGCGCTGGTAGCGACGCAGGTTGTCGAGCAGCGCGGCGACGGCGCTGTCCGTTTGCGTCTGGCTGGCGATGTGCGGCGTGAGCCAAATCGCCGGATGCTGCCAGAAAGGATGCCCGGCGGGCAGCGGCTCGGGATCGGTCACATCGATCACCGCCGCGCTGAGTTTGCCGCTCGCCAGCGCCGCCAAAAGATCGTCTTCATTTAGCTGCGGACCGCGTCCCACCTGCACCAGCGCCGCGCCGTCGGGTAACTGCGCAAACAGCTGCGTATTGAGCAAACCCCGCGTGCTGTCGGTGAGCGGCAGCAAGCACACCAGAATGTCGCTGTGGGTAAGGAAATCGCCGAGCTGTTCACTGCCGTGCCAGCAGCGTACGCCCGCAATCTCGCGCGGTGTACGGCTCCAGCCGGCGCAGTCAAAACCCAGCGCGACCAGCTGTTTTAATGCCGCCTGACCGAGTTCGCCGAGGCCCATCACACCGACGCGGCGCTGGCTGGCGGTGCGAATCGGATGGGTTTGCCACTGTTCTGCGCGCTGCTGCTGGAAGTAGCGCGGCATATCACGATGCAGCCCCAACACCGCAAAGGTAACGTATTCAACCATGCCCTGCGTCAGGCCGGGTTCGATCATGCGCACCACCGGCAAATCCGGCGGCAGTTGACTGAGATCGAACTGATCTGCACCTGCGCCCACCGAGAGCAGCGCTTTGAGGTTAGGAAAGGTGCGCATCAGGTTTTCCGGCGGCTGCCACGCCACCAGCAGCTCAACCTGCTGTGCATCACCGATATCTGGCCAGATATGCAGCTGAATATCTGGCGCATGCTGTGCCAGCCAGCGCTGCCAGTGCGCGCCGCGTGTGGCTTCTGATTTATAGACGATATGCATCAGGCCATCGCCTGGGTCATCAACCCAAACGCCTGCATGCCACCGGTCTGCGGTGACCATGGCGTTCCCCGTACCATGGTGGTTGGTGCATCCACCTGCACCAAACTGAGCGTCTCCAGCCAGGCCGCCAGCGGCAGCGCGCCGTCGGTGTCGATACGCACGAATTCACCGCGCAGGCCTTGCATCAGTGCCGCAACCAGCGCTGTTGCGCTATCGCTAGTGAGAGCGATTACCGGACCAATCGCCCAGCCGTGACCGAAGCGGCGCAGGCTGGCAAAACCGTGCACGCGCTGTTGCGCATCCTGCAACAATACGGTTTGGCAATCGCTAATCAGACTGTTGATCAGAGCGGGACGCCACATGCCGTGTGCCTGATGATCGAGCTCGGTGAGCAGATCGGCATCGGCGGGTTGAGCGTTTCGCAGCGTTAAGCCAGCAGGAATGCTGACCGTGGGCACCGCCGCCAGCTCGCGCGTTTGATGCTGCTGAATCTGGCCGGTGACGCTAAAACCGAGCTTCTGATACAGCCCTTTGCCCATTTCTGTAGCGTGCAGACGAATGTTGTACTGCGGGAATTTCTCCAGCAGTGCCAGCATCAGCTGCTTGCCGATACCCTGGCCCTGGAACTGAGGATTCACCACTACCAAGCCGATGGTTGCCGCCTGCTCGCCCCAGCGCCAGCCAAAGGCGCTGCCGACAAATTCGCCCTGCTGCTCTGCCACTACGCCTTCACCCAGCGCCAGCGCCTGCTGCCAGTCTTCACGACGGTGCGGCCACTTGAGCTGTTGGGTGATGGCGTAGCCGTGTTCAATATCGTCCTGCGTCATTGCGCGTAATGTGATCATGGTTGTTCCTTGCAAATGAGGTCGCCATAAATGGCGTGCACACAGTGTAGCGGCGCAATTCATTGCGCGATAAATCGCGCCGCTACGGAAGGTGCGGTAATTTGATACGGCGCTTAGCTGGTCGGCATTTCGCTTTTCATGGCGACCTGGCATTTACTCTGCCTTCAGCACCTCTTCGTGCTCATCCAGCCAGCCCTGGCGCAGTTCAGGCACCGCACGTTTCAGGCGTTCGAAATAGAGTTCGCTGGTCGGTTTGTCATAGTCGGCGCGGGCGATTTGGGTCACTATTCTGCCCGACTTCATCACCACAATATCATCACAAACGGCGCGAACCGCATGCATGTCATGGCTGATAAACAGCACCGACAGCCCGAGCTCGCGGCGCAGTTCGCTGATCAAATCCAGCACCGCGGCAGCCACCACGGTATCTAACGCCGAGGTCACTTCATCGCACAGAATCAAATCTGGCTCCGCCGCCAGCGCGCGCGCCAGGTTGACGCGCTGCTTCTGCCCGCCGGAGAGCGCCCACGGGCGGCGCCACAGCACGGTGCGCGGCAGCTTCACCAGATCCAGCAACTGATGCAGACGGCGATCACGTTCGGCCCCTTTCAGGCCGTGGAACAGCGTCAGCGGACGCGACAAAATCTGCCCGACGCTGTGCGCCGGATTCAGCGCGGTATCGGCCATCTGGAACACATATTGAATGCGGCGCAGCTCATTGTCCGGGCGCTTATGCATGTCGCCATTGATGTAATGACCGTTAAACAGAATATGGCCGTGACTCGGCGCGTTCAGTCCAGCAATGGCGTGCGCCAGCGTGGTTTTACCCGAACCGGACTCGCCAATGATGCCAATCGCCTGCCCTTTCCACAGCTTCAGATTGATGTCTTCAAGAATGCGAATTTTAGAATGGCCATTGCTGTCGCGCGGGCCGTAACCGGCGCTGAGATCGCGCACTTCCATCAGCGGCTGCATATCCGCCTCGGCGCAGGTCCAGCTGCTTGGGCGCTCTTTCTGTCGCGCCGCCTCCATCAGCAGTTTGGTGTACTCCGCCTGCGGGGCGCCAATCAGTCGTTCGGTGGTGCCGTACTCCGCCATCTGACCGCGCAGCAGCACCAGAATACGATCCGCCATCTGCGCCACCACCGCCAAATCGTGGCTGACGTAAATCGCCGTTACGCCACGCTGCGCTACCACGCGGCGAAACGCTTTTAGCACCTCAACCTGGGTCGTCACGTCCAGCGCGGTGGTCGGTTCGTCGAGGATCACCACATCCGGATCGCCAATCAGCGCCATTGCCGTCATCAAACGCTGCAGCTGTCCACCGGAAACCTGATGCGGAAAGCGATCGCCGATGGTGTCGGGATTGGGCAGCGCCAGCTCACGGAACAGCGCAATCGCCTTCTGTTTGGCGTCTTTGCGCTTCATGGTGCCGTGGATCACCACCGGCTCAATCACCTGATCGAGAATGCGCATGCCGGGGTTAAACGACGCCGCCGCACTCTGCGCGATATAGGCCACTTTGTTGCCACGAAACGCGCGCAGCTGGCCCGGCGACAGGCTGCGCACGTCGGTGCCGGCCATATGAATATTGCCGTCGGCGATGCGGCAGCCGTGGCGCGCATAACCCATCAACGCCATGGCAATGGTGGTTTTGCCGGAGCCGGATTCACCAATCAGCGCCAGCACTTCTCCTCTCTGCACGGTAA
The DNA here is from genome assembly GCF_000282675.1 of Pantoea sp. GM01. Taxonomy (NCBI): domain Bacteria; kingdom Pseudomonadati; phylum Pseudomonadota; class Gammaproteobacteria; order Enterobacterales; family Erwiniaceae; genus Pantoea; species Pantoea sp. GM01. The sequence goes on from NZ_AKIU01000059.1 coordinate 11,358, forward strand.
AACGAATATCAGCAACCAGATCGATCTCTTCGCCTTTGTCGGTCTGCGCGGTGACGCGCAGGTTCTCAACCGAGATCACCGGCATGGCGGTATGTGGCGTCACGTTCATACTCCCTCCTTCGCGAGCGTCAGCGGACGCATCTGCTGCAGGCTATCGATAAACAGGTTGGCACCAATGGTCAGGCTGGCAATCGCCACCGCCGGCATCAGTACCGCAGGCGAGCCGTTGAATAAGCCCTGCAGGTTCTCACGCACCAGCGTGCCCCAGTCGGCATAAGGCGGTTGCACGCCGAGGCCGAGGAAGCTCAAACCGCTCAGGAGCAGCACGATATAGACAAAGCGCAGGCCAAAGTCGGTCAGCATCGGGTGCACCATATTCGGCAGGATATCGTGGATCGCCACGTACCAGCGGCTTTCACCGCGCAAACGCGATGCACGCACGTAATCCATATTGCGCAAGCTGCTCGCCATGGCGAAGGCGATACGGAACGCGCCCGGCCAGTAGGTGAAGATGGCGGTAAGGATTAGCATTGGCAGCGAAGAGCCAAACACCGCGACAATCATCAGCGACAGCACTTTGCCCGGCAGCACCAGCAGCGCATCGTTCACGCGCCCCAGCACCTCTTCCAGCCAGCGTCCGGCGACCGCCGCCAGCAGCGCCAGCAAAGTACCGATGATGCTGGCACAGAGCGCAGCGGTGAGCGCCAGGCCAATGGAGAATTTCGCGCCGTAAAGAATGCGGCTGAGGATATCGCGGCCCAGATAATCAGTGCCGAGCAAGTTGGCAGACGTCATACCGCCCAGCATCGGCCCGCCGCCGATATCTTCCACGCTGTGTGGGGCCAGCTGGGTGCCGAACAGCGCCATACAGAGCCAAAACAGGGAGATCAGCAGGCCGATGCGGCCGGAGACCGACAGCGACTGAAACAGACGTACAGGCAGCAGCAATGTATTCATCAGCTCCTCCACTTCGGGTTAAAGGCGATGGTGAGGATATCGGCCGCCAGCAGCAGCACCAGATAGCAGGCGGCGAACAGCATCACGCACAGCTGCACCACCGGCAGATCGCGGTTGCTCACCGCATCGACCAGCGCACTCGCCAGGCCGGGATAGCTGAAGATCGATTCAATGATGATCACCCCGCCGAACAGATATGACAGGCTGAGCGAGATGGCATTGGCAATCGGCCCGACCGCATTCGGCAGCGCGTGACGCAGCACTGCACGCAGCGGCGACACGCCTTTCAGCAGCGCCATCTCCAGATAGGGGCTGTCGAGTTGGTTGATGATGGCGGATCGTGTCATGCGCGCCATCTGTGCCACCAGCACGCAGCACAGCGTCAGCACCGGCAGCGCATAGGCTTTGAGGTAGCTAATGACATCCATATTCGGGCTGCCAAACGACATTGCCGACACCCAATGCAGCTTCACCGCGAAGATCAGTACCGCCACGGTCGCCACCAGAAACTCCGGTACGGCGACGGTGGCCATGGTGCTGATCACCAGGAAGCGATCCAGCGCAGAGCCGCGATTCATCGCCGCGATGATGCCAATCAGCAGCGCCAGCGGCACACAAATCACCGTGGTAATGCCGGCCAACTGCAGCGTGGCGGGAATGCGCTGCTCCACCAGCTGCAGCACCGGCAGATGGCTGGCGAACGAGGTACCAAAATCCCCCTGCAACATGCCGGTGAGCCAGGTGAAATAGCGCACCAACAGCGGCTGATCCAGCCCCAGCTGCTGGCGTAACGCCGCCACCGTCTCCGGTGTGGCATTTTGCCCCAGAATCATCTGCGCAGCGTCGCCGGGCAGCAGGCTGGTAATAAAGAACACCACCGCCGAGACGATAAGTAAGGTCAGGATGCCCGCGCCTGCGCGCCGGGCAATCAGGAACAACATGTATCGGTTCATCGGCGATCTCCTTGTACAGAATCATCAGGCGCTGATTATGCGGTCGCCATGAATGGCGACCCTACGATGCGGTTTTGTAGGGTGCGCATTAATGCGCACCTGGATAAATAGGCACGCCCAACAATCAGGCATTCAGCCAGGCGAACTCATGGAAGCGATAGCCCATCATCATGCCGCTTGGCCAGGCTTCCACGCCGCCGACTTTCTTGCTGTAGCCATCGGTGGAGCTGATAAAGGTTGGGATGATGGTGCCGCAGTGATCGTAAATCAGCTTCTGCATGTCACCGTACATCTGCTTACGTTTGGTCTGCTCACGCTCGCCGCGTGCCGCCACCACCAGTTGGTCAAATTGCGCGTTCTTCCAGCCCGATTCGTTGTTCGCCGCCGATGAGAGATAGAACTGCGAGAACAGCATATCCAGCGTCGGGCGCGGGTTAATTGAGCCATAGCCGACCGGATCTTTGGTCCAGTGCGTGGACCAGTAACCGTCATACGGCACGCGACGCACTTTGATGTTGAGACCGGTACTGCGCGACACCTGCTGAATCAGCTGGCCGCCCTCCACCGCCCCATCAATGTTTGGCGTGGTGATAATCTCCACCGTCGCGCCTTTCATCCCGGCTTTCTCGATGTGGAATTTGGCTTTCTCGGCATCCAGCGGGCGCGGTTTGAGATCGGCGTTGTACAGCGGATGCCATGGCGGCACCGGCGTATCGTTACTGACGTCGCCATAACCCTGCAGCACGGTTTTCACCAGGATGTCGCGCGGCTGCAGATACTTCATCGCCAGCACGAAGTCTTCGTTGCTGCCCGGCTTAACGTCAGTGCGCACAATCAGGTTGGTGTACATGCCGGATTTGCTCTCCAGCACGCCGTAATCGGCCGTCGCTTTAATGCGGTTGCAGTCGGCGGCGCTCAGGGTAGAGACGATGTGCAGATCGCCCGACATCAGCGCATTGACACGCGCGGCTTGATCGGTAACGCCCAGCAGCTCCACTTCATCGAGATGCGGCAGCCCTGGCTTGTAGTAATTGGGGTTCTTCACCCCAACCGAACGCACGCCCGGTGTGAACTCTTTCAGCTTGAACGGCCCGGTGCCGATGCCCTTGCTGAAATCTTTGGTACCGTCCTGCACGATCAGGAACGGCGCGCTGGCCAGCATAAACGGCACGTCGAAGTTGGCCTGGCTGAGTTCCAGCGTCAGCTCGTTATCGTTTATCGCGGTGAAGGTTTTGAACTGTTCGGCCAGCTTAAAGGCGTTGGAGGCCACCGCTGGGTCTTTATGGCGGCTCAGCGAGTAGATGACGTCTTTGGCGGTCAGCGGTTTGCCGTCATGGAAGGTCACGCCTTTGCGCAGTTTGATCTGCCAGGTGATGCCGTCGCTGGAATCGAGCGATTCCGCCAGCGCCGGCTGCACCGCGAGGCTTTTATCCAGCTCGGTCAGGCCGCTGTAGACCATGAATTGACGGGTGTAATCGCCGCTGTTGTTGCCTTTGGCCGGATCGAGCGTATCGGTAGCTGAGGCGTTGGACATGGCGGCGCGCAGCTTGCCGCCTTTCACTGGAGTGGTGGCCGCAAAGCTCATCTGCGGGAAAGCGATCAAACCGCTGCTCATCACGGCACCGGCAGACAACAACTTCATCAGGCCACGGCGCGACATTGACCCTTCGGTCAGCATGCGGTTCAGGGCCGGATTTACAGCGTCAGACTCTTTATCGAATTTACTCATCTGCACACCCTCAATATGAATTGTTGTTGATTTCTTTTTTCGAATTCCAGGAACGCAATGTCCCTCGCCAACATTGCGCAATAAATTGCGCCGCTACGGTTTGTGCACCTTGTTGTAGCGGCGCGATTTATCGCGCGGTTTTAGGCACACGGCGTGTCACGACAGCCGGTCCTTGGCTTTGTAATACCAGCCCGCCAGGGGCAAAAACCACGGCTTACCGTGGTAACCGGGCAGCGCAGGCCAGGTATCGCGCTGCCAGGGATTTTCGTTGCGTTTTTCCGCCAGCAGATCGGCCATCACGCGGCCCATCCACACCGACATCTGCGTACCGTGGCCGCTGTAGCCCATCGAATAAAACACGCCGTCTTGTTCACCGGCGTGCGGCAAGCGGTCGGCGGTCATATCCACCATGCCGCCCCAGCAGTAATCGATGCGTGACTTGCCCAACTGTGGGAAGAGCGCGGTCATCGCCGCCCGCAGCACGTCGCCACTGCGCGTATCGGAGGTGGGATTGCTGACGGCAAAACGCGCGCGACCGCCAAACACCAGCCGACGATCGGCGGTGGTACGGAAGTAGTTGCCGATATTCAGCGAGGTAACGTAAGTGCGATCCTGTGGCAACACCTGATTGATCACTGCATCGCCGAGCGGTTCGGTGACCACAATAAAGCTGCCAACCGGCACGATACGGCGCTGGAACCACGGGAACGGGCCTTCGTTAGAGACGCCGGTAGCCATCATCACTTTGTCGGCAACGATGTCACCGTGCGCGGTGGTGACGCGGTGGCGATAACCGTCAAGACGGGTTAAACCGGTGACCGCGTGATGCGGGAAGATCTTCGCCCCGCTGCGCGCGGCGGCTTCTGCCAGGCCGATGCCAAACTTGCCCATGTGCATCTGGCCGCCGCGCTTCTGCAGCAGGCCGCCGTGAAAGGCGTCGCTGCCCACTTCACGGCGAATCTCATCTTTGCTAATCAGTTCGATTTCCGGGTCGACGGTGTCGCGCATCAACTGCCACGCGCTGCGCAGACCGGGAAAATGCGAGGCTTTACTGGCCAATTTCAGTTTGCCGCACAGGCGGAAATCACAATCAATCTGCTCGTCGTGCACCAGCTGTTCGACATAGCTCACCGCGTCGTCGTAGGCACGATAGAAGCGGCTGGCCTGCTCGATTCCCTGGCTCTCCACCAGTGAGGCAAAGTTCTGCGCCACGCCGGTATTGCAGTGCCCGCCGTTGCGTGCCGATGCCTGGCTCATCACCTCACCGCTCTCCAGCAGCACCACATTGATGCCGCTGCGCGCCAGGTTGAGCGCCGTCGAGACGCCGGTAAAGCCCCCGCCAATCACCACCACATCGGCTACGCTCGGGAGCGGGCCGGTCGCTGCGCCACTAAACATTGGCGCGGTGGCTTGCCAGAATGATTCGAGTTTCATCGCCGCCTCCAGGTTTACAGTCCAACCACAGCGGGCAGTCCGCCGATATCGCTGATTTCGGTGTATTCATACGCCGGATTAGCCGGATCGTGACCGCGATTGACCCACACCTTGTTTTTAATGCCCATGTCGTGACAGGTCATCAGGTCGTAACGCAGGCTCGATGAGACGTGCAGAATCTCCTCCGGGCCACAGTTCAGCTTATCCAGCATGTACTCGAAGCCTTTCATCTGCGGCTTATACGCGCCGACTTCTTCGGCGGTAATGGTCATGTGAATCGGTGCGCCGAGACGTGGCACGTGGTGGGGAATCAGGTCTTTCATTGAGTTGGTGAGTAGCACCAGCGGGAATTCTTTGGCCACTTTGGCTAAGCCGACGGGCACGTCAGGATGTGGACCCCAGGTGGCGCAGTCGGTGTAGATAAAATCGCTGTCCGCTTTGCTCCACTGCACGCCCCATTTTTTACAGGTGCGCTCTAACGCATCGCTGACCACCGCGTAGTACGGCTTCCACGCGCCGAGCACTTCATCGCGACGGTAGCGGGCGAAATCGGTGGTGAAGGCCAGCATCTCCTGCGGCGCTACGCGATCTTTAAAGCAGCGCTCGGCTGCACCCGCCATATCAAAGTTGATCAGCGTGCCGTAACAATCAAAGGTGATGAATTTCGGTTTAAACAATGCCATGAAGCGACCTCGCGGTTAGGGAGATAAATTAGAAATCGATTAACACACTCTTCTGGCGCTGACAGGCCTGGAATGCCTGACGTCCCAGATCCTTACCAATGCCCGAGCCGAGAAAACCGCCGGTCGGGATAATAAAGTCACCGGAGCGGCCATAGCGATTGACCCACACGGTACCGGACTCCAGCGCGCGCACCGATCGCAGGGCGCGCGGCAGGCTCAGCGTATGCACGCCAGCGCACAGGCCGTAGGTCTCGTGCGCCGCCAGTGCCAGCCCCTCCTCTTCGTCGTCAAACTGCTGCACGGTGAGCACCGGGCCAAAAATTTCCTGCTGCACCGCCGGATTATCGTTAGCGACAGCGCACAGCAGCGTTGGCTGCCAGAACCAGCCTTCTGCGGTGTCGGCGAAGCGTTCGCCTCCCACCAGCACTTCAGCACCCTGGGCTTTGGCATCGGCAATCACCGAGGCCACTTTTTTGCCCTGGCGCTCATCAATCAGCGGCGCATAGCGGCTGCTCTCCTGCCAGGTGACGCCCGGGCGCGGTTGCTGACACAGCGCCACCAGACGATCCAGCAACGGCTGCGCAATGCTGCGCTGCACAATCAGACGGGTGCCAGCGACGCACGCCTGGCCGCCGTTGGCGGTGAAGCCGCGCAGAATTCGCTGCGCCAGTACGTCGATATCGCCAGCATCATCAAACACCAGCTGCGGACTTTTGCCGCCCAGTTCCAGCGTCACCGGTTTCATGCCGTGCTGCGCCACATCGCCCATGATGCGTGCGCCGGTCGCGGTTGAGCCGGTAAAGGAGACTTTGCGCACCAGCGGATGCGTCACCAGCGCGCTGCCGGTTACCGCCCCGCTGCCCTGCACGATATTCAGTACGCCTGCCGGTAAGCCGGCCTGCACCGCCAGCTCGGCCATGCGCAAGGTGGAGAATGGCGTTAACTCAGAAGGTTTCAGCACCACCGCATTGCCTGCGGCCAGCGCCGGGCCGCACTTCCACGACGCCATCGATAGCGGGAAATTCCACGGCGTAATGGCGCCGATCACGCCATAGGGCTCAGCAATCAACATGCCGAGGCTGCTCTCCTGAGTCGGGAACAGGTCGCCGCTGTATTTGTCGGCGCACTCGGCGTAGAAACGGATGGCTTCGGCGGTGAAAGGAATTTCGTGCTGGATGACATCGCTGATCGGGCGCGTAGAACCGAGCGATTCGAGCTGGGCGAGTAAAGGGTCGTTTTCAATCAGATCGGCCCAGCGACGCAGAATTTTACCTCTGGCACGAGGTGCACAGCTGCTCCAGCCGCTGGTTTTGAGCGCCTGATGCGCGGTGGTGACGGCACGATCGACATCCTCACTCTGCGCTTCGCTCAGTTCGGCATAGACTTTGCCATCGGACGGACGCTTAACCGCAAACAGCGCGCCCGCCGTCTTAAGATGTTGCCCGCCAATATAATGACCGGCAGGAAGTAAAACTTTTTCAGGGTCGAAACTTAACATGGAAAATTCCTTATTTGTTACACCCATCACAGACGCGCTAATTAACGATTTGCACTGCGTTTTTCTGCCACGCTAATAAGCTAATGCAGAAAGTATGCCAGCCAGCTAAAAAATAAAAATGCGTAAAAAACGGTGCTAAGAAATTTTCTGCCGTATTGATGAGCGAAATTTTGCGGAATTGCCGAAGGAATAAACAGATGATTTATCTCACAAACTTCGTGCGCCGCAGCGGTGCAGCTCGCATGAAACTTGCACTAAAACGGGGATAAGCGGGAAAGTATGACGCGGCGCACAAATAAACAGCGCCGCGAACCTGAGGCTGCGGCGCTGTTTATGTTTATAGGATCGCGCAATAAATTGCGCCGCTACGATAAGTGCAGGTATTTGTAGCGGCGCGATTTATCGCGCGTTGTTGATTTTAAAGACTGCCAATATGAAAGGTTTTTTGTTCCAGATACTCTTCTATTCCGTATCGCGATCCTTCACGGCCTAATCCAGATAATTTAATTCCGCCAAAAGGTGCGGCATCTAATGATATTGCACCGGTATTAAAGCCGACCATGCCAAATTCCAGTGATTCCGCCACGCGCCATGCCCGGCGAATATTTTCGGTGAAGAAATAGGCGCCAAGTCCATAAGGCGTGTCATTCGCCATACGGATCGCTTCCTCTTCGCTATCAAAGACAAACAGCGGCGCGACCGGACCAAAGGTCTCTTCATGCGCAATCCGCATGCTGCTGGTGACATTGCCTAGCACCGTTGGCTCGACAAAGGTGCCGTTCGGCGCGCTGATGCCGCCGTGCAGCAAGGTCGCGCCCTGGCTGAGCGCATCGTCGATATGGCTGTTAACTTTCTCAACTGCGCGATCGTTGATCAACGGCCCGATAGTGCTGTCGGGCGCAAAGCCGTCGCCGACTTTGAGCGCCGCCACCGCCTGTAACAAGCGTTCACTGAAGCGCTGGTAGATGCCGCGCTGCACCAGAATGCGATTGGCGCAGACGCAGGTTTGTCCAGCGTTGCGGAATTTACTCGCCATCACACCAGCAATGGTGATATCGAGATCGGCATCATCGAACACAATCAGCGGCGCGTTGCCGCCCAGCTCGAGGCTCAGACGCTTAATGCTGTCTGCACTCTGCTGCATTAGCAGCTGCCCCACGCGGGTGGAACCGGTAAAGGATATTTTGCGCACCGTGCGGCTGGCGGTGAGCGTGCTGCCGATGTCGGTCGGCAGGCCGGTGAGCACCTGCAGTACGCCGCTCGGGAATCCGGCCCGTTCGGCTAACACCGCCAGCGCCAGCGCCGACAGCGGCGTGAGTTCAGAGGGCTTAACGATAATTGGGCAACCGGCCGCCAGCGCGGGCGCTACTTTGCGGGTGATCATCGCTATCGGGAAGTTCCACGGCGTGATGGCTGCGGCCACGCCCACCGGCTGCTTTAGCACCAGAATGCGGCGATCTTCGCTCGGTGCCGGAATGGTGTCGCCATAGATGCGTCGCGCCTCTTCGGCGAACCACTTGACGAAGCTGGCCCCGTACAGCACTTCGCCTTTGGCTTCCGCCAGCGGTTTACCCTGCTCGGCGGTCATGATGATCGCCAGGTCATCGGCATTAGCAATAATCAGCTGATGCCATTTCTCCAGTAGCGCAGCGCGCGTGGCGTTGGGCGTTTTACCCCAGCTCACCCGCACCGATTCGGCATAATCTATCGCCTGCTCGGTTTCCGCCGCACCCAATGCGGGAATGGTGGCTATCGGCTGTTGAGTGGCAGGATCGATCACCGGTAGCGTTGCGCCCTGATGCGCATCCTGCCAGCGACCGCCAAACAGCGCCTGCTGGCGCAGTAGTTCCGTATCTTTGAGTTGAATTCGCGACATGACAATCCCCTGTATCTTCGTCATTTCACTGTAACGTGACGCGACAGCGCAGGATGTTTTTCTGCTGGAGGGAATGTTGATTGGCGTCTGTTTTGCGGTGGGAAAAGAAATTTTATGCTGTGGGATTCGGTCGCCTTTGTGGCGACCGGAAAGCCGCTTAAATCTGGAAATCGATAGCCGGTTCGTTCTCGGTTTCGTAAGAGAGCGCCTGACGTTTGATCTCCTCCAGCGACAGATTGGCGTTACACAGCTCAAGGAACTGCCACACATAGTTGCGCTGTAATTGACCCCGCTTCAGGCCGAGCCACACGGTGTTGGCATCAAACAGATGGTGCGTATCGATTTTCACCAGGTCTTCACCTTCATAAATATCGCACGCCTGATCGGCGAGGATACCGACGCCGAGACCCAATTCAACGTAGGTTTTCACCACGTCAGAGTCCTGGGCGCTGAGCACGATATCCGGTCTGAGTCCTGCCGCCTGGAATGCACGATCGACGCGCGAACGGCCGGTAATGCCCTGACGATAGGTGATCAGCGGATAGCGGCTCAGACTGGCGAGCGTCACCGGCTGATGCTGCAGCAACTCATGGTCGTGCGGTACCAATAGCGAGTGGTGCCAGCTGAACCACGGGAACGCCGCGAGACTGCTGTTATTCACCAACTGCTCGGAAGCGATACCGATATCGGCTTCACCGGCCAGCAGCATCGCCACGATCTCCTGCGGCGATCCCTGATTCAGCTCAAGACGTACGTTGGGATAGAGCTGGCGGAAGGCTTTGATCACCCGCGGCAGGCTGTAACGCGCCTGCGTATGCGTGGTGGCGATGGTCAGTACACCGCTGGTTTCATTGGTAAACACATCCGCTAAGCGACGAACTTTACCCGCTTCATCAAGGATGCGCTCAGCAATGGTCAACAGTGCTTTGCCCGGTTCCGTCATTCCTAATAGCCGCTTGCCACGACGAATAAAAATTTCCACGCCCAGTTCATCTTCCAGATCGCGAATATGGCGGCTCACCCCGGATTGGGAGGTAAACAGCGTATTCGCCACTTCGGTCAGGTTGAACTCGCAACGGGCCGCTTCACGTATAATTTTAAGTTGCTGGAAATTCACACCCTTTTCTCCTGGTTCCTGCCCCTGTTTCATCCATGTTATGAAGTTGGTGTCATCGCAACAAATAATAAAAAACGGTGTGTTATGCGGAATAGTAATAAGGGAGGGTTTGAGAGACGCCCTCACCCCAGCCCTCTCCCGCAAGCGGGCGAGGGAGCCGACGGTGTGGCTAATGGGTAAGGTGATTAATGCGAGTTAAAAAGGCTGGATCAGTTCCCTCTCCCATCTGCAAGATGGGGAACGGGTTAGTGAGGTGATCAATTTTGCTGTGGAAGGGCTGGATCGGTTCCCTCTCCCGTCTGCGGGAGAGGGTTAGGGTGAGGGGAAAAGTGCGACTAACTCAACCCACCAACATCAATTCACGATCTTCCACCATCGGCTTATTCAACAGCGACAGCAGGATATTCTTCACTGCCTGCGCCGATGGCGACAGCGGCAAACGGGCAGAAATATTCAACGACAGCGGCAGATTCAACGACGGGCTGTTAATCCGCGCCATCCACGCATGCGTGGAACTCACTAACGCACGTGCGGCAGACTCTGGCAGCACCGTGACGCCCATGCCGCTGGCTACGGCAGCGGTCAGCGTGGAGATCGATTCAATTTCGCCGATGATGCGCGCACTGAGGCGACGCAGCGAGAAGGCTTCATCAACGCGTTTACGCACCGCGCTGTAGTCGCGTGGCAGGAACAGGCTCATCTGCGCCACTTCAGCCAGATCAACGCTGGCACCCGGACATGCCGTTGCGCCCACCAGATACAGCTCTTCTTTCATTAATGGAATGCTGTTGATGCCTGCGGTTGGCGCACGATCATACAGCACTGCCATATCCAGCTGGCCGTTCATCACCTTTTCATTCAGCGACGAGCCGCTGTTTTCGTGTAGATACACCAACACATCCGGGAACTGTTCACGTACCGTTTGCAGCAGCGGCATAGTGAGCGAGGATGCAGCGGTGCCTGGCGCTAAGCCGATAGACACCTGACCGTTCAACGCCTGCCCGGCATTGATCACCGCCGTTTGCGCCTGTTCACACTGACGCAGAATAGTGCGGGCGTGGGCATAGAGAATTTTACCGGCTTCGGTTGGCGTCACGCCGCGCTTGGTGCGGATCAGCAATTGCTGATCGAGTTCATTTTCCAGCGTAGCGACCTGCTGGCTAAGCGCAGGCTGCGCGATGTGCAGCACTTCTGCTGCCTGAGTCAGGCTGCCGATATCGACGATTTTTACAAAGTACTTGAGTCGTCTTAAATTCATGTTGCCTCCGTCAATCCCCGAATACCCAGGTTGGGTGTTTCAGCCTGCTGGCTTATGTTCATGAAGTTGCAATATGCAGGCCAGGTTTGTTAGGGACGCAGAAAAGTATTAGCGGATTTTTCCTAAAGGCACGGAAAATAAGCATTTGTGATTACCTCGAAGGAGTTAATAAGCGCGAGCGATGACGCAAAAGGATTAGGATTCCAGCGCATTGCACCGCGATGGGGCAGGAAATGCGAGGCAGGCGTGCAAAAAAGTGATGGCTCAATGAGAGGATGTGGTGCAGAAGTAGCCGGAAACGGGCAGAAATGGCGATAACGAAAGAGATCGAGCAGGAAAGAAGGTAATTAACCAGCTGGAAAACTTATGTGGGGCGGTGCGCGCTGTCCCTCACCCTAACCCTCTCCCGCACGCGGGAGAGGGAACCGACCGAATGGGAATATTGCGTTATGTGCGCGCTGTCCCTCACCCTAACCCTCTCCCGCACGCGGGAGAGGGAACCGATTGTGCACATTCTTGATACGCAAAATAATTCGCGCCGTAGCAAGGCGGCCAGAAAATTCAGCCCCGGGAGCATAGTTCACTATGTGACCGGGGTGAATTTTCGCAGCCAACGCCGCTACAGCGCGAAGTATGAAGCGTATCAGCGTTTTTTGCGGTTGCGGTGCATATCAATGGACACTGCGGCGACGATGATGATGCCTTTAATAATGTCCTGCACATAAGCATCCACCCCAACAAAGGTGAAGCCGCTCTTAATCAGGCCAAGAATCACCGCACCAATCAGCGTACCGGTGATGCGTCCGACGCCGCCCATCAGGCTGCTGCCGCCGATAACCGCTGCGGCGATGGCGTCCAGCTCGTAGGCCATTCCCATACTTGACTGGCCGCTACTAACACGTGCCGCCAGCACGACACCGGCCAGGCCTGAGAGTGCACCCGCAATGGTGTAGACGATGATCAGGTACTTATTAACATTGATACCCGAGACTTTGGCGGAGGTCATGTTGCCGCCAATCGCGTAGACATATTTGCCGTAGCGGGTGTGTTTCAGCGCAATGTGGAACAGGAACGCGACGACCAGGAAGATAATCACCGGCATGCCGCCCTGGCCGATGGAGGTGAAGCCATCTGACAGGAAACTAATTGGGTTACCCTGCGTGTAGTACTGCGCCAGACCGCGCGCCGACACCATCATACCGAGCGTGGCGATAAACGGTGGAATACCGGTTTTGGTAATCAGCACGCCGTTCATCACGCCACACAACAGCCCCACGCCAATCCCGGCGACAATCGGGACCACTGCCGGCAGGTTAACCAGCGATGGATACATCGGCGACAAGCTGTCAGAGGTTTGCGCCAGACTGGCCGCGACCACGGCCGTTAAGGCAATAACCGAACCAGACGACAGGTCGATACCGGTGGTGATAATGACTTGCGTCACGCCGACCGCAATAATACCGATAATCGCCACCTGCAGAATAATCAGCACCAGGCGGTTAGTGTTCATCAGGAAAGATTGGTCACGCACGTACCAACCGGCAATTTCAAAGATCAGGGCAATGCCCAACATGACAACAAAAATCCCGGTATCTTTTGGCAACTTATGACGCAGGTTGCCAAAAAAAGAACTCTGCTCTGCGGCCTGCGGGGCCGTAATTTTTACGTTACTCATAGGTGTCTCACGCCTCACTCGGATGCCAACGACAAAATGGATTCCTGATTGGCCTCTTCTTTATCGAGGATGCCGGTTATACGTCCGCCGTGCATAACCATCACGCGGTCGCTCATGCCGAGAATTTCTGGCAGTTCGGACGACACCATGATGATGGCCACGCCGCGGTTTGCCAGTTCACTGATTAAGCGATAAATCTCTGCTTTTGCACCAACGTCAATGCCGCGCGTTGGCTCGTCGAGAATCAGGATCTTCGGTTGCGCCAGCAGCCAGCGGGCAATCAGCACCTTCTGCTGGTTACCGCCGCTGAGGTTATTGATGATCTGATCCATGGTCGGGGTTTTGATATTCAGCTTGCGAATCTGATCCATGCAGTCCTGCGCCATTTTGATGTGGCTGACAAAACCGCTTTTATGGGTGTAATCAGGCATGTTGACGATGCTCATGTTCTCCATCACCGACAACACCAGGAACAGCCCCGACTTTTTACGATCTTCCGTCAGGAACGCCATGCCCTTCTCAATCGCCGTGGACGGCGAATCGATCTTGACCGGCACACCATCAATCAGAATTTCACCGCTATCGAAACTCTCCATGCCGAACAGGCTTTCCATCACTTCGCTGCGTCCGGCGCCAACCAGTCCGGCCACGCCGAGGATTTCGCCTTTGCGCACCGTGAAGTTGATGTCGGTGAAGCGATCTTTGCAGGTCAGGTTGCGCACCGTCAGCACATCTTCGCCAATTTCACCGTTGAATTTCGGGAACAGCTGGGTCAGTTCGCGTCCTACCATCTGAGTAATCAGCGATTGGCGGGTATACTCGCTGGTGTTATTGCTGCCGACCCACGCACCGTCGCGGAAGATACTGATCTCATCGGTAATAGCGAAAATCTCGTCCATCTTATGGCTGATATAGATGATGGCTTTGCCCTGCTCACGCAGGTCGCGGATGATGGTGAACAGATGCGCCACTTCGGTTTCCGTCAGGGCCGACGTCGGTTCATCCATAATCACGATGTCCGAATTCCACGACACCGCTTTCGCAATTTCCACCATCTGCTGTGAAGCGATACTCAACTCGCCGACCATACGATCGGCTTTCAGACGGATATTCAGTCTATTGAGTAACTCCTGCGTCTGCTTATTCAGCTTGCCGTGATCAACAAAGCCGTACTTCATCGGTTCGCGACCGAGCCAAATGTTTTCAGCCACGGTCATGTGAGGCACCAGATTGAGCTCCTGGTGAATCATGGAGATGCCGGAACGTAACGCATCCATGGTGTCCTGAAACTGCACTGGCTCCCCTTTAATGCGAATGGTGCCCTTATCGGGACGATACATCCCGATAAGGCATTTCATTAAAGTGGATTTGCCCGCGCCATTTTCACCCATCAGGGCATGTACCGACCCCGGTTTAATACGCAGTGAGACATTGTCGAGTGCCTTCACTCCGGGGAAGAACTTGCTGATGCCTTCGGCTTCAAGCGCAAAAGCGGTCATACATCACCTCCGTACGGCTAAGTCGGGAACGGGTTATTTCTGATTCTGGCTGGCGAATTTTTCGTAGTTTTCTTTGGTGATCAGCTGGAACGGGATATCGACCACTTTTTGCACTTTCTCGCCGTTAATCAGTTTGACCGCAGTTTGCACCGCACCTTCACCCTGGCCCTTAGCGTCCTGGAACACGCTAGCGACCATTTTGTCGTTCTTGATCATTTGCAGCGCATCGGGCGTACCATCGACACCCGCAACCAGGATGCGATTCGGGTTTTTACCCAGCGCCTGCAGCGCACCAATCGCCATTTCATCGTTGTTTGAGGCAATGGCCTGGATGTCGTCACCGGCGGTCAGCCAGTTACTCACCACGTCAACCGCATCGTTACGGGTGAATTTCGCGGTCTGTTTCTGCACCACTTTGATGTCCGGATATTTCGCCACTACCGCTTCAACACCTTTGGTGCGTTCGCGGGTGGATTCATTGGCCAAATCGCCCAACAGAATCGCCACGTTGCCTTTGCCGTTCATCTTCTTGGCTAACGCTTCCATCTGCAGACGGCCTGCCAGTTCAGAATCTGAACCGACAAACGCCATTTTATCTTTCAGCTCACCCGCCGGTTTACGGTTCACAAATACCAGCGGCACGCCGGCTTTCGCTGCCGCATCCACCAGTGGTTTCACCGCGTTGGTATCGACCGGGTTGACGATGATGGCGTCAACGCCCTGACCGATGAAGTTCTGCACCTGCTGCAGCTGTTGTGAAACGTCACCCTTTGCATCTTCGACCTGACCTTTAATGCCATCTTTGGTCATCTCTTTTTGCATTGCGGTGCGCAGAATGGTGAGGAAGTTGTCATCAAACAGCGCCATAGAAACGCCCACCTGAAGGTCTTTTGCCATCACTGCGGCAGGTAACATGCAAGCTAACAGGGAAGTCACTAACGCTTTTTTGAATTTCATAGGTAACCCTTCTTTTTCGTTAACAAGCTCAGGTTGGCTGATACCACGAATGAAAAATATCTTTTACATTCACTCAACATCGCTGGCGTTTTTTTTGTGGTTGTAGAGGTAAGGCTTCTGGTCTAACGCTATCGGTTTGCTATCGTCGTTTCTTACAACTTAATCTTTATCAGCTACTTATTTTCGAAATCCTGTTTCAGTTACCGCAAGTGGTTTCGCAGGTGATGATAAGCAGTTCATTTATTTCATCTAACTGACATTTGAAACTTTCATCATAAAAGCACTGAAATGATTGTTTTAAAATCGGCAAATAACAAAACTTTGACACGCATCTAACATCTCACCAGAATTGCGTTTAAAGTGAGATCTTGCTGGCAGTTTAGAATCTGATCATTCAAGCCAGAAAAGCAGCATTCCGCTGCTTTTACGCGCACTTAAACCAAAAGTGTGCAGTCGGGCTTTGACAATGGGGATCGGCATCGATAATATGCGCCTCGTTCACACGATTCCTCTGTAGTTCAGTCGGTAGAACGGCGGACTGTTAATCCGTATGTCACTGGTTCGAGTCCAGTCAGAGGAGCCAAATTTAGAGAAGCCCGCTTAGGAAACTAAGCGGGCTTTTTGTTTTCCTGCATCCTTACACGTGTTTTACGGTTAATGCTCCGCACCTTCGAAGTATCATAAATGATACTTTTCATAAAAATTTTTCATTTTCTTGACTCCACACGACGAAAAATCACCTAATAGGTTCAAAAATGAACCTTTACTCACTATAGTCGAGTCATATCGCTCTTTGTCAGCGTTAAAATGCGCGGAAGTGTCAAAAATGAAACTTGATGAAATCAAATCGCTACTTGAGAAACTCTCTGCATCAGATAAACAGAGAGTGATAGAAGAGTGGATGTTGAAAACTGATTCGTTAGTCGTCGCTGAAAATGTCCGGAACTCTAACGACATGCCGATTCTCAATGCCCTCGAGTTCCCATTATTGCCGGCACTCCTGACAGGAGAGCTTAAGCGTCAAAACATCACTTATGAAGAAATGGCTATACAAATTGGCGTTTCCATCTCCACATTTAAGCGACTGATTGCTAAGCCAGCATCAGCTAAGGCTGCCAATCTTCATGCGCTGCTCAAAGAGCTAGGAATAAAAGTATGGCTCGAAAAATAGGTGTGTGGTTATACAACCATCCTGTAGGTACGTTGAGTGAAGTGGAAATGGGGTTTGCTTTCTGCTATCAAGCCAATTATATCGGGCGGGCGATCTCTCTCAGTATGCCGGTGAGACCGGAGCCATATATCAGTGAAGAACTTCACCCCTTTTTCAAAGGATTGGCCCCGGAGGGATGGTTGCGGAAGAGATATGCTGAAATTCAAAAAATTGATGATAAAGATCTCTTCGGTTTACTGATGCAGAATGGTGACGATTTGCTCGGTGCAGTCGTACTCAAAGAGATGAAATAATGAACCCGGAACGCTGTCTGATAAATTTACACCTGCTTAAAGGATCCGAGTTAACAACGGGCTACTCAACAAAAGGTATTAAGCACTTATTGGGGAGTTTACACGTATCCCTCAGTTTGCCTTTTACACGTAGCCAGTTTATTCAGGAACTTCCAGAACGTCAGAAAGGGATGAGTATTTCAGGCTATCAGCCCAAACTCTCTCTCCGCCTGGAAAATGGCGAGTTGAATGTCGTCAGCAACGACGGGACCTATATCCTAAAGCCCTCACCAGAAGAGTATCCACATCTGGCGGAAAATGAGCATGCAACTATGTGCATCATGCAGCGCCTAAAATTTGACGTTCCCCCCTTTGGGCTTATGCCATTTAAACATGATGACAGCCGGCCAGATGAACTCGCTTTTGTTATTAAAAGATATGACCGGTTGGGTGAAGATAAAGCAAGACTGCATCAGGAGCAGTTGGATGGTGCGATGGGCCTCGGCGATAAATATGGCAATATAGATAATAAGAAGACCACCAGCTACGAGAAAGCCGCTAAGTTTTTGAACCGTTCAGTGAACGGAGGTTTAAAAAGTAAGCGAGATATCTTTTTACGCATCGTCTACGCCTACCTGCTGGGTAATAATGATTTTCATCTGCGTAATATCGGGATCATCCTCCCTGAAAAGGGAGCACCTTACCTGGCCCCAGTCTATGACTTTATTAGCGTTGTCCCCTACTCTGCGGCGTTTAAAGAATATTTAGCACTGCCTCTTTTAGAGCGTGAAGAAAATGATGTGGAGAGTGCACCGGGGATTAATTCGGTTTACGGAGAATACCTGGGAGTAGACTTTATTGTGCTCGCGCAGGGTATGAATATTCATCCCGCGTTGGCACAAAAATGGCTAAACGAAATTATCAGTAATCATCAGCTGATTATTGATACCTACACCGAAAGTCACATGCCTGAAGCGCAACGAGAAGCTGTTCTCAAATATGTTGCGCGGCGGATAACCTTACTGGCGGTAACGGAGATTTAGCGTGATCTCGCGCTGACGCCCTGGAACTTGCGATTCGTACAGTCGCCATCCAGGTGCGCTGAATGCTCACCTGACTGGATTTCAGAAGGTAGATCACAGGTAGTTACACCACAAATTCGTAATGTGAACCGTCCGGCAATTCGATATCCAGACGCAGTTTCCCTCCCGCCGCTTCGATATAGCGCTTCAGCGTTGAAAGCTTAAGGTCGCGGCCCGGCTTTTCCATGCCAGCAACGGTGGGTTGCTTGATATTAAGCACCTGTGCCATTTCCACCTGGGTTTTCTGCACTTTCTCCCGCAGCTCCGCCAAATGAATGTTGAGTAAGGTCTCTTCCGCCACAGCCTTAGCTTCGGCAACCACTTCAGGCTTTTCATCTGCAAGGATCTGTTCTAGCGTTCTGCCCATCGCCTCTCTCCTTTTCATCTCTTGTTATCTAAGTACTCGGTAAACTCTCGATCGGCCAACGGAATCATCTCAGCATAAAAGCGCTTTTCATTGCCTACTTTGCAGCCAGCACAAAGCACTATGCCTGTTCGCCAACGGTCGAAGGCGAAAAATGCCCGAATAGGATCGCCTTTACTCTGTACTCGCAGTTCTTTCATGTTGCTATAACGAGAACCTTTAATCGTATCGGCGTAAGGTCTGCATAGACCCGGACCTTTCTCTCGCAAAACGATAAGCCCTGCCAGCACACAAGCTCGGTCAGTATCATCAAGCGACATCAGCCAGCGATCAAATCTGTCGGTTGTTTCAATCTTCCACACAATTACCTCTCATCAATATAGGTTAAATACTATATAGGTGTAAAGCGATAATCGAAGTGTGGCGTGATTAGACAACAGATGCATTAGGGGAGAAGAGAAGTGTGGAGATAGATTCCAAAATGAAAGGTCGCTGTTTATGGCGACCAATAGCAAGATGCGCATTGCATTAATGCGCACCGCACGATAAACAGCGCTGATTAATCGATGCCGCGTGGTAAATCCGCCAGCTCCAGACTGCTACGGAAATCATTACCCACATAATCCGTATCAATCAGTTGGCGGCGACGCAGTTCCGGCAGCAGGCCGTTAAGCAGTAAATCCTGCTGGTCCGGCTGCCCGAGGCCGTGCAGTGAAATCACATCCAGCACGCCGGCGCGATAGCGCTCTTCGATGGCATCCGCCAGCGTTTCCGGCGTGCCAGCGACAAACCAGTGGCCGGTCTCTTCGGCTTTAATGATCAGCTCGCGCAGCGTCAAACCTTCCAGCGCATAGCCACGGAAGATGGCCGCGCGCCCCTGGCGGCGATGCACCTGTGACAACTCGGGAATCAATGCTGCCGCAAGCGGTTGGTCGAGCGGCGCATCGCGCAGATCGACCTCTCCGCCCAGCATATCTGCCACGCGTAATCTGCCTTGTTCAAAGTTGATGCGCTCATGCTTATCGCGTAAACGACGCGCCACATCGGCGTCGCTGTCACCAATGATGGCGTGGAACGAATTCATGATCAGCGGCGGATTGTGTTCGCGACCAAAACGTCGTGCGCGCTGCTGCACATCGGCGACAAACGCCTGCGCGGCCTCAAAGGTTGGCTGCGAGGTGTAAATCACTTCGGCGTAACGTGCGCCAAGCGTTACGCCCGCTTCAGACTGGCCCGCCTGGAACTGCACCGGACGGCGCTGCGGTGGTGGTGGCACGTTGAGCGTGCCCGCCACCTGGAAATAGTCGCCGCGATAGTTGATCGGATGCAGCTTATGGTGGTCGAGACGGATGCCGCCGCTGGCAGTGCGCTGCACCGCCGCGCGCTCGTTGGCGTCATACAGTGCGTTCATGACTTCGATAAATTCGGTGGCGCGCGCGTAGCGCTCCTGCGGTGGCGGCAGTTGGCTCTCACCAAAGTTCTCTTCGCCGACCGAAGACGTCACCGCGTTCCAGCCCGCGCGTCCACCGCTGATGTGATCCAGCGTGCCGACCTGACGCGCCAGATTGTAGGGATGCAGCCAGCTGGTGCTGACGGTGGCAATCAACCCGATGTGTGAGGTCACCTGGCTCAACGCCGCCAGCGCAATCAGCGGATCCTGGGTGCCGGTGGTGCCGGCTAACCCCGCCGGATCGGCTTGCAGTAAATCAGCGGTGAACAGCCCGGTAATCTTTTCGCGTTCTGCAATCTTCGCCAGTTCGATGGCGCGTGCCATGCCGACGCCCGGCTGAGCATCATTGGCGGCGGAGATAACACTGCTGGCGCCGACCAGCGTTTTCAATTTTCTGCGATAGGTTTGCGACACAACACTCTCCTTTATGGCTGGCGCGCGAAATCCGCTTTGACGGTGGTTAATGCATCCGCATCGGTCAGCAAACGTAAGCCGGTACGCGCCAGTACCCGCGCGCCAATCAGCAGCGCCTGATAGCCGCGTTCTGAGTTCGCTGCTTCACGGAACGGCACGGTGTGGAAAATTAGATCGTCTGGACCGATTTTCAGCCACGGATGCGCGGTCGGCACCGCATGGCTGATGTCACCGGCATCGGTCGACACTTTGTTCTTCTGTGGCGACAGATCAACCTGTTCGCCTGCGGCGCTAAACTCATCCAGCAGCAGCGCATCCAGCGCTGGATTGAGTTTGAAATCGCGCGGGCCAATTTGATGATCAATCTCGACGCGTGCGCCGGTGGCTAGCGCCACGCCTTCAGCGATAGCGCGCAGACGCGGTTCGAGTGATTCGACAACGTCACGGCTGTCGGCGCGGATGTAGTAATGCGCCGAAGCGTATTCCGGGATCACGTTCGGGGCCTGACCGCCGTTGGTAATAATGCCGTGCACGCGCACGCCGTCGGGCAGTTGCTGGCGCAGCACGCTGATGCCGTTGTACAGCAGCACCAAGGCATCCAGCGCGTTAATGCCCTCATGCGGCGCGCTGGCGGCATGCGATGGCTTGCCGTAAAAATGAAAATAGAGGTGATTGTTGGCCAGCGTTGACTCGGTCAAGCGGGTTTTACCGGCGGGATGCACCATCAGCGCCACGTCGACCTCTTTCAGCAATCCGGCTTCGACAAAGCGTTTCTTCACGTTGCCTTTGGGGCCGCCCGGCCCGGCTAATCCGCCCTCTTCGGCTGGCGTACCCAGCACCACTACGCGGCCACCGGTCTCTTCCAGTACTTGAGAAAGTGTAATTGCTGCCGCCACGCTGATCGTGCCGATCAGATTGTGGCCGCAGGCGTGTCCGATACCGATCAGCGCATCATATTCCGCCAGAAAAGCGATGGTTGGGCCAGGTTTGCTGCTGCTCTTCACCGCATAGAAGGCGGTTTCGTGTCCGGCGACGTTGCGGGTGACGTCAAAGCCCTGCGCCGTCAGCAGCTGTGTCAGCTGTTCGCTGGCGAAATACTCGTTGTTGCCGGTTTCGGGGTTTTGAAATATCGCCTGCGAGACCTTGAGATAGGCGGCGCTGTGCTGTTCGAGGCTGTTTTCAAGCGTGAGCTGAAGGGCGTTCAGCGTCATAGTCATTCTCCTTTTGCTATGCGGTCGTACCTAAATGGCGACCCTACGGTGAATCGGGGCCGATGGCGGAATGGGCGATGCGGAATGACGGCAGATAGCGGTGTTATAGGGTGCGCATTGATGCGCACCTGGCTACGCATGTCGCTTATCAATGCGCTGCACCAGGCGGTCGCCGATCCATTGAATGCCGCATACCAACACAATCAACACCGCGATAACCGCGATCATCACCGAGGTTTCAAAACGCTGATAACCGTAGCGGATCGCCAGATCGCCCAGCCCGCCCGCACCAATCGCACCGGCCATTGCTGAAGCACCAATCAGCGCCACCAGCGTGACCACAAAGCCGGAAAGAATGCCGGGCAGCGCTTCGGGGATCAGCACATCCCAGACGATGCGCAGTTTACTGGCACCCATGGCGCGTACCGCATCGATCAAGCCGCGATCGACATCGCGCAGCGAAACTTCCGCCACGCGTGCGAAGTACGGTGTTGCGGTAATTGACAACGGCACAATCGCCGCCCAGGTGCCGAGCGACGTCCCTACCAGGAAGCGGGTAAAGGGAATCAGCGCCACCAGCAAAATAATGAACGGCAGCGAGCGGAAGCTGTTGATGACCAGGCCAAGCACGCGATTGATCGCCCGGTGTTCTGCAATGCCGCCGGGGCTGGTCATCACCAGAATCAGGCCGAGCGGCAAGCCCGCCAGCAGCGAAAACAGGCCGGAAATGGCGGTCATCAATACCGTTTCGCCCAGCGCATTGAGCAGTAAATCAATCATGACTGGCGACATAACCTACCAACTCCACTTGTGCCTGCTGCGCCTGCAGCCAGCTGAGAATCTGTTGCTCATCGGCGGCATTCGCCACCGGGAGCGCGATAAAGAAACGCACCACCGCGTAGTGCTGGATGTGATCGACACCGCCTTGCAGCAGGCGGAATTTGCCCGGCAGCGCCGCGGCAAAACGCGTCAGCAGATCGCCCTGCGCATCGTCGCCGGCAAAGTGCACGCTGTAGATGGCTTCACCCTGCGGTTGATCGCTCACGCGCGCGGCAAGGTTTTCCGGCAGCTGCGGCAACAAGCCGCGCAGCAGCGTGCGCGTCAGCGCCGATTGTGGATGAGCAAACACCTGCCACACCGGACCTTGTTCGATAATTTGCCCGGCATCAATCACCGCCACGCGATGCGCGACAGATTTGATCACCTCCATCTCGTGGGTAATCAGCAGAATAGTGATGCCAAGTTTTTGATTAAGGGATTTGAGCAGCGCCAGAATTGAGCGCGTAGTTTCCGGATCGAGCGCGGAAGTGGCTTCATCACACAGCAGCAGCGCCGGACTGGCCGCCAGCGCGCGCGCAATGCCGACACGCTGTTTCTGACCGCCGGATAACGCCGCCGGATAGCTTTGCGCTTTGTCCGCTAATCCCACCAATTCCAGCAATTCCGCTACGCGCTGCTGGCGTTGCGCTTTATCCATGCCAGCGATTTTCAGCGGCAGCGCCACGTTCTGCGCCACGGTTTTCGCCGACAGCAGATTGAAGTGCTGGAACACCATGCCGACGCGGCTGCGTACCGTTTGTAACTGCTTTTCTGACAGGCCGGTGATGTTCCGGCCTTCGATTTCGATGACGCCTTCATCAGGTTGCTCCAGCCCGTTAAGACAGCGGATTAGCGTGGATTTCCCCGCCCCGCTGCGCCCAATCAGGCCAAGAATTTCGCCTTTCTGCACCGTTAACGAAATATCGCGTAGCGCCTGCGTCTGTCCGAAGCGCCGCGACACACCTTGCAGGCGCACCACGCTGGTGCTGTTGCGAAACGTCACCTGCGCCTCGTCATGCGTACTGTCGGCCACGCCGCGCGTTAAAGCGTTAAAGGGCGTTTCGGCTGCTGAGAATAGCGTCATCTTTCTGTTCCTTACCAGGCTGTCTCACCGGTGCCTTTGTAGACCTTGTCAAACACGGTCTTCACAGCATCGTTCTGATAAGAAGAGACCAGCGTTTTCACCCATGGCGCGCTGACATTCTCTTTCTTCACCGCAATGAAGTTGTTGTACGGGTTATCTTTTACCGGCTCCTGGGCAATGCGGTCTGCGGCGGTCAGGCCACTTTTCAGCGCCCAGTCGGTGTTCACCACCGCAGCATCCAGATCGGGAACAGAGCGGCCAATGATGCCGGAATCCAGCTCTTTGATTTGCAGGTGATGGGGGTTAGCGGTGATATCAGCGGTGGTCGCCGCGATGCCCACGCCCGGTTTCAGTTTGATCAGCCCCTGCTGCTCCAGCAGCACCAGGCCGCGCGCTTCGTTGGAGGGATCGTTTGGCACGCCAATGACCGCGCCCTCTTTCAGCTCGGCGGCCGTTTTTACTTTCTTCGAGTAGAGACCAATCGGCCAGACGGCGGTATCGCCCACGCGTACGATATCGTAGTGATTCACTTTGATTTGGTTATTCAGGAACGGCTGATGCTGGAAGGCGTTGGCGTCCACCTCACCGTTTTGTAGCGCTTCGTTCGGCTGGTTGTAGTCGTTGAAGATGACCGTTTTCACCGTCAGGCCTTTGCTGGCTGCCTGCTTGATGACTTCGCGCCAGACATCTTCATCTTCGCCGCTCATAATGCCGACTTTGATTGAGGTTTTATCCGCCGCATGCGCGATGGACAATGGCGACAGCGCCGCACTCGCCAGCAGCAAAGCGCCGGCGGTTAACAGGAATTTATTTTTTACCGAGGCCAAACGTGTGTGCATAAAATGTTTCCCAATCGTTATAATTGCGCGAGTCAAAATAAGCTGTCGTAACGACAGATGACCGCAGTATACGCAGTTGCTTATTCCTGCATTATGATTTATTCGGGAATGCTATTCCTGAAATGCATAAAGGCATCACGCCGCTCGCATCGCCACAAGCGCGAAAATGGCTGTGTTATCCTTCCCCTTTTGATTGACCTGTTACTGAGCGCTATGTCGGACACCATAACCAAACGAAAAAATGACCCTGAAGGGCTCAAGAGACGCATCCTCGCCGGTGCGCTGAAAATGTTTGCCGAGTTCGGCATGCAGGGCGCGCGGCTGGAGCAGATCGCTGAGCACGCCCAAACCACCAAACGCATGGTGGTGTATCACTTCGGCAATAAAGAGCAGCTCTATATCGAGGTACTGGAGCAGGTGTATCAGGCGATTCGTCAGCATGAAACCGGCCTGAATCTGGCGGCGATGGAGCCGGAGCTGGCGATGACAAAACTGGTGGAGGCCAGCTTTGATTATCACGTTTCGCATCCAGATTTTATGCGGCTGGTGTGTACCGAAAACCTGCTGCGCGGCCGCTACATCATGCAATCGGAACGCATTAAAACGCTGAATAAGAGTGCGCTTGATGTGCTCGACGACATCCTGACGCGCGGTCAGCAGCAGGGGCTGTTTATTCAGGAGCTGGATACCGTCGATGTGCACCGCCTGCTCAGCAGCATTTGTGTGCATCACGTTTCCAATCGCTACACCTTTCATACGCTATTCACGCCAAACGATAGCGAGGAGGACAGCATCCGCCGTAATCGGCAGTTAGCGGTCACCGCCACCTTGCGATATGTGCGCAAAGCCCCGTAGTCTGCGGCCTCGCTGTGATGGTCTACGCTTAAAAGCTTGGGACCGTCACAGACCTCAGACTAAGGAACGCCGTAGTGAACAAAGACCCCCACCTTTATCCCTTACGCCATACGCACAACACCGACCAGGACAGCGCTCTGTGGAACTGGGCGCAGAACACGGTGGTTGGTCAGCGCAGTCAGTTACAGCAGCCGCAAAACGAAGCGGAGTTACAACAACTGCTGCGTAGCGCCAATGGCAACGTGCGCGTGCTGGGCAGTCGTCTATCACCCGGTCGTATGCTGGGCGTGGATGAGCAGGATCTGTTGCTGGATCTCAGCGCTTTTAACGGCGTGATGGCGCAAGATGCGGATAGCGTGACCTTTGCTGCCGGCACCCCGCTGGAGCAGGTCTATAGCGCGCTGACCGATATGGATCGCATGCTGGCGTCCTCGCCTGGTGTGATTGCGGTGCAAACGCTGGCGGGCGCAATGGCGACCGGCACCCACGGCCAGGGTTTAGGCCAAAGCTCGCTGGCCGATGAAGCGTTGCGCATCCGTATGGTGCTGGCTGACGGCAGCGTGCGTGAATTTGTACGCGGCGAGCCTGATTTCGCGGCGGCACAGGTTTCACTTGGCACGCTGGGCATCGTGACCGCCGTTACGCTGCGTACGCGCCCTTTCCGCCTGTTTACCTGCCACAAGTTCGCTGTTCCTGCCGATACGCTGGAGCAGGATCTGGTCGCGTGGAATCAGCAATATGAGATGAGCAAAGCCTGGTGGTTTGTTGATGACAATCTGATGCATGTGTGGAATGCACAGCAGGCCAGCGATGAAGAGACGCAAGCCTGGTATGCCAATCAGCGCGAGGTGATTGAGCACGGCGACGATACCGACAGCAGCCTGAACGACACCATCGACCAGACGCTGGCACAGATGCATCGTGACACGCAGATTCACGGCAAAGGCGGCAAACAATTCCGCACCGTGACGCGCTTCCGCGACTTTACCGACATCAGCGGCGATATCTATCAGCTGTTTTGCCGTGGCATTGCCGTGCCGCAAATCAACGTGGAGATCGGCGTGCCGCTGGAGAAAACGCCGCAGATTATCAGCAAGATTAAAGCGTGGTATGCCGAGAACCATCCGCATATGCACTACCCGATTATCCTGCGCTGTACCGGCGCGTCTGAAGCCTGGCTTAGCCCGGCTTACCAGCACGCCACCTGCTTCTTTGGCTTTGTGGTCTATTACGCCGATGATGGCTCGCTGTCGGAAGATGGCCTGCACTTTCTTACCGAAGTGGAGAAGCTGCTGGCGGCCGAAGGTGGACGCCCGCACTGGGGCAAATATTACGATCCCCAGCGCTACCAGTGGCGCGATATCTATCCGCAATGGGACGCTTTCCGTGAAGTGCGTAACCAGCTCGATCCACAACGCCGTTTTAGCAATGACTATGTCACTGCTTTGTTTGATTAAGTTTGAAGGGGAGAAACCATGTTTGCATGGGTAACGCTGTTAACGCAGCCTGACTATTTTATTGGTGTGAAAGCGCTGCATCGTTCGCTGAAACGCAGCGAAACACGCTGGCCGCTGATTGTGATGGTGACAGACGCTATCGATCTGGAAACGCGCGAAGCGTTGCAGGCGCTTGGCTGCGTGATCCATCCGGTTGAACCGCTGATGCCCAATGCCGAGCTAGAGCAGCATTACGCTTCGGCGCAATTTGGCGAAGTGTGGAGCAAGCTGCGCGCGTGGGAGCTGGTCGACTGCGAGCGCGTGGTGTTTCTGGATGCCGATATGCTGGTGCTGCGCAATATGGACGAGCTGTTCACGCTCGATCTCGGCAAGCATGCGCTGGCGGCCTGTCACGCCTGTCGCTGCAATCCGAATAAAATCGCCAGTTATCCGGCCAGCTGGCAGCCGGAGAATTGTCACTATACGTGGCAGGATCGCGGCGAACCGGCCCCGTCCACGCTCGATCGCTATCTCAACGGCGGCTTCCTGGTGCTGAAGCCTGATTTGTCGGTGTTTAAGTGGTTACAAGAGAAAGTGGCGGAGATTAGCGATCTGCGCCGTTATCCCTTCTCCGAGCAGGATTTGCTCAATGAAGTGTTCGAGAATCGCTGGCTGCCGCTGCCTTACATCTACAATGCGCTGAAAACCCTGCCGTTCCAGCACAGCGCGATGTGGCGCGAAGAAGATGTGAAGAATCTGCA
This sequence comes from Pantoea sp. GM01, assembly GCF_000282675.1. NCBI lineage: Bacteria > Pseudomonadati > Pseudomonadota > Gammaproteobacteria > Enterobacterales > Erwiniaceae > Pantoea > Pantoea sp. GM01. The sequence continues at coordinate 38,752 of NZ_AKIU01000059.1, forward strand.
CTTCATTCTGGCCAAACCGTGGAAGCGCGATTTGAATCAACCCGAAGCTGAGCGCGACCGTTACTACGCGCTGGATAAGCTGTGGTGGGAGTTAGCAGCGGAATAATTCTGCTGGTGTAGGACGCACATCGGGTCGCTATGAATGGCGACCCGATGCCGTTTACCTTCAGCGAGTTTTCGCAATACGTTCCAGCGCCACCTGCGCCAGAAAACCGGAACGGGTTTTGAATTCCGGATGCGTTGCCACGCAACGGTCAATACGATCAATTAGCAACTTCGGTAAGGTAACGTTGATTTTCTCAGACCCACCAAGAATCCGCGTGACGTCCACATCAATCAGCACCCAAACATAACCGGCATACTCCGCATCTTTCATCAGTGATTTAAGATCGGAAACTGCCGGAATATCCTGGCCTAATTCCACCAGCAACTCCAAATGACCGATAATCGCCTCTTTGGCATTTTTCACTGCCTCTTCTAACGTTTCACCCGCAGAAAAACAGCCGGGTAAATCCGGTACGGTAACGCCAAATGCAGTCGTTTGATCGCCAGCTTCAATCGCAATCGGATAAAACATACGTAACCTCTTTCAATTTAATGGACAGTCAGGCCGGCTTGTTTCCTGATACTTTTCACCGTCTTGATAGGCAAATCCTTTTTCGGATGCGGTATCGTCACCAGTCCCTTTTTAACCGGATGAACAAAATGGTGATGGCTACCGTTGACGCGTATCAGTTCCCAACCATCGGCCTTAATCTCGGCCATTAATGATCTGCTGTCCATGCGCTTGCCTTACTGCGTCCTGAAAGCATAAAAATAACCCCAATAACTCTTTAACACAAGTTAAGAGTTATTGGGGTTATAAATAGTGGCACTTTACGTCATCGGGTTGCCATGAATGGCAACCCTACGCAACACAGCGCAGTTTCAGATCAGGTGCGCACTGCTGCGCACCTGGAGACTTAACGCCAGCCTAACTCGGGCGCGACGTGGGTGAGGATGCTTTCAATCACGTGCGCACAGTAATCCACGCCGAGCTGATTCGGGATGGTCAACAGCAGCGTATCGGCTTCGGCAATGCCTTCATCCTGCGCCAGCTGTTGGATCAGCTTATCGGGCTCGGCGGCGTAGCTGCGGCCAAAGATGGCGCGGGTTTTCTCATCGAGGAAACCAACCGAATCCTGATCCTGTCCGCTGCGGCCAAAGTAGGCGCGGTCGGTGTCGTTGGTCAGCGCAAAGATACTGCGGCTCACTGAGACACGCGGCGTGCGTTGATGTCCCGCGGCTTCCCAGGCTGCGCGATAGGCTCGAATCTGTTTCGCCTGCTGCACATGGAACGGCTCGCCGGTTTCATCATCTTTCAGGGTAGAGCTTTGCAGGTTCATGCCCTGCTGTGCCGCCCAAATCGATGTCGCGTTGGAACCGGATCCCCACCAGATACGCTCACGCAAACCGGCCGAGAAGGGCTCAAGACGCAGCAAGCCCGGCGGATTCGGGAACATCGGCTGTGGATTAGGTTTGGCAAAACCTTCGCCGCGTAGCACTTCCAGCAGCTCTTCGGTGTGACGACGCCCCATATCGGCATCGCTTTCACCGTTCTGTGGATCAAAACCAAAGTAACGATAACCTTCAATCACCTGCTCCGGTGAACCCCGGCTCAGACCAAGCTGCAGACGACCGTTGGAGATCAGATCCGCCGCGCCTGCATCCTCTGCCATATACAGCGGATTTTCGTAACGCATATCGATAACGCCGGTACCAATTTCGATCTTTTTAGTACGCGCACCCACCGCCGCCAGCAGCGGGAACGGCGAGCTAAGCTGCCGGGCAAAGTGATGCACGCGGAAATAGGCGCCATCGGCACCCAACTCTTCGGCAGCGACCGCTAAATCAATCGATTGCAGCAGCACGTCCTGCGCCGAGCGGGTGGCGGACTGCGATGACGGCGTCCAGTGACCAAAGGATAAAAAGCCAATATTTTTCATGCTGAAATTCTCCTCGTGAGCCACGCAGGCCCGAACGTTTTCAATGCAGCAAGGTTACGCCAGACCCAAGATGACTGATAGCCAATAGATTTCGCGCGCTTCATCAACTTTTTTGCATAAGTAAGAAAAAGAGATTCTTTGTGATGGTCACCGTTATCAATCATCTTTGGCGGCATATTCCCGCTTTAGCAGGTTCAGTAGGGTTATGAGTAAAGGGACAGCGGCTTATCTCAATACGCAACAGCGCGAGGTGATACATCAACTGGCGCGCAACTGGCTGTGGCGCAGCGAACTGCCGACATGGCTATTAATGGTGGTGATCTATAGCGGCTGGTTTGCCAGCGTCATCTACTGGCAAACGTTGGGATTAACCGCCAGCACGCTGCTGCTGATCCTTTTCACTACCTGGTACATGTCACTGCAGCACGAGCTAATTCACGGCCATCCAACGCGCTTTCCCCGCCTCAACCAGTTGTTCGGCACGCTGCCGCTGGCGGTGTGGTATCCCTATGGTCTGTATCGTGATTCGCATCTGGCGCATCATCGTAATCACACCCTGACCGATCCCGACGAAGATCCTGAAACCTATTACCTTACGCCGGAACGCTGGGCGCAGCTCAAGCCGTGGCAGCAGCAGGTAATTCATCTGCGCAATACCTTTCCCGGGCGTTTGCTGCTGGGTCCGCTGCTGGACATGGCCGCGACCATCAAAACCTGCGTAAACGCCTTTAGTCAACGTGATAAACCTGCCATGGCGATGTGGATCAGCCATCTCACACTGCTGAGCGGACTGTTTTACTGGATGACGCAGCAGGGCTTCTCGCCGCTGTGGTTGGTGCTGGCGGTAAGTTATCCGGCGCTGATGCTGACCAAAGTGCGCTCATTCTACGAACATCGCGCAGAAGAAGAACCGCTGGCACGTTCGGTGAATAACGAAGCCGCGCTGCCGTGGCGCCTGCTGTTCCTCAATCTCAACTATCATTCTGTACATCACGATCTGCCCGGTTTGCCGTGGTATGGCCTGCGCAAAGTCTATTTGCTGTATCGCGATGGCTACCATGTCCGTAATCACGGTTTTCGCGTCGCCGGTTATGGCGAATGGTTGACGCGCTTCTGGCGCAAATCGGTCGAGGTTAATGCCCATCCGGGCACGCAAAAGGATGCACAGGATGCCCATCATTTCGTTACCGATGTACGACATCAATCATCAGGCTACCGTCGGCCTGACCGCAGCGCTAACGACGCTGCTGCAGCAACGCGACGTGCCGGCTGAGGTCGCGTGGCCGATGGATTTACTGCCGCACTGGCGTGATGACAATGTGTTGCTGAGCCAAACCTGCGGCTATCCGCTGGTCGAACTGCTGCCGGATGTGCAGCTGGTTGGTACCTTTCAGTCAAGCGCGCAAGGCTGCGACGGACTGCGCTATCGCAGCTGGCTGGTCGCGCGCCGCGAAGACGAGCAGCTGATGCTGAGTGATTTTCGCGGACAGCGCGCGGTGTGCAACAGCAACGATTCTCACTCCGGCTTTAATGCGCTGCGCTACGTGATTGCGCCGCTGGCGCACGCTGGCAGATTCTTTAGCGCAACCCACTTTAGCGGCAGCCATCGGCAATCGCTGGCGGCGCTGCGTAGCGGCCAGGCGGATATCGCCGCCATCGACTGCATCACCTGGGCGCTGCTGCGCCGCAATTTCCCGGAGGAGCTGGCGGGACTGGAGATTATCGGCGAAACACCGCTGTGCGCCGCGCTGCCGCTGATTACCTCCGCCAAAACCGATGCGGCAACGCTGGTGAAACTGCGCAGCGCGCTGAAAGAACTGACCAGCGATCGGCGTTATCAGGATCTGCTGGATGAGAGTTTGATTGGCGGGTTTAGCGTCACCGATCGGGCGTTTTATGCTGAAGTTAAAGCGTGGAAAGATTACGCCGAGGTGCACGGCGTAACGACGTTGTAATGTCCAGGTGCGCATGAATGCGCACCCTACTGTAGGGTCGCCATTTATGGCGACCGGGTAAACATCACGCCACCTGCTGACTTCCGCGCTGCACCGTGAACTGGTTTTCTGGCTCGGCCAGCCCGAGATTTTCCCGCAGCGTCTCGCCTTCATACTCATTGCGATAGATACCGCGCGCCTGCAGCAGTGGAATCACCTGCGCCACAAAATCATCAAACGCCGTTGGCGTGCCGCCGCGCACGATGAAGCCGTCGGTGGCGCCGGCCAGGAACCAGTCTGCCAGCCCGTCCGCCACCTGCTCTGCCGTACCAAGGAAACTCGGGCGCGGCGTGGCCTCCTCCAGCGCCGTCTGGCGCAGCGTTAAGCCGCGAGCATACGCATTCTGTTTAATCTTATCGGTGGTGCTGCGGAAGCTGTTCGCGCCCAATTCGCCAATATCCGGGAAGGGTTCATCCAGCGCATACTGACTGAAATCGTGATGCTCAAAGTAGCGGCCAAGATACTCCAGCGCTTTATCGATGGTCACCAGCTCGGCAGTTTGCTGATAGCGGCGTTCGGCATCCTGTTCCGTTTCACCGATAATCACGCTGATGCCCTGAAACACACGAATATCATCCGCATCGCGGCCGCGCGCCACCAGACGACGGCGCACGTCTTCGCGGAGCTCACGCGCCTGCTCCAGCGTTTCCTGGCGCGTGTAGATGGCATCGGCGGCTTCGGCGGCGAAAGCTTTGCCCGCTTCAGACGCGCCCGCCTGGAACACAATCGGACGTCCCTGCGGCGAACGCCCGACGTTCAGCGGTCCCTGCACCGAGAAGTAGTGGCCTTTATGGTTCAGCGTATGCAGCTTGTCGGCGGCGAAGAATTCGCCGCTGTGCTTATCTCGCACAAACGCATCGCCCTCCCACGAATCCCACAATCCTTTGACCACCTGCAAATATTCGCTGGCCACGCGATAGCGCTCGTCGTGCTCCGGATGGGTGCTGCGTGAGAAGTTTTTCGCCGAACCTTCCAGTGGCGAGGTCACCACGTTCCAGCCGACGCGACCGCCGCTCAGGTGGTCAAGGCTGGCGAACTGGCGCGCCACGGTGAACGGCTCGCTGTAGGAGGTGGAGAGCGTGGCGACCAGACCGATGTTTTTCGTCACCAGCGACAGCGCCGACAGCAAAGTGATGGGTTCGAAGCGATTGAGGAAGTGCGGAATCGACTGCGGCGTAATGTACAAGCCGTCGGCGACGAACAGGAAATCGATCTTTGCCTGCTCCGCTTTACGCGCCAGATCCAGCACGTAATCAACGTTGATGCTGGCATCCGCCACCGCATCGGGATGACGCCATGCCGACATGTTGCCGGAGACGCCCTGAATAATCGCGCCCAGTCGCAGCTGGCGTTGTGTTTGACTCATTCTGCTCTCCTTAATATGCGTGTGCGGGCTGCCAGTCGGGGATCACCGGCAGCGCCTGTAACAGTTTTTGCGTCCACGGATGCTGCGGCGCGGCGAATACCTGCTGCAACGCCCCACTCTCCACCACTTGTCCGTTCTGCATCACCAGCACGCGATCCGCGAGGTGCTGGATCACGCCGAGATCGTGCGAAATAAACAGCAGCGCGGTGCCGTGCTCAGCCTGCATATCGGCCAGCAGATCCAGCACCTGCGCCTGCACCGAAACATCCAGCGCGCTTACCGGCTCATCGGCCACCAGCAGCGCCGGATTAGGTGCAAAAGCGCGCGCTATTGCCACGCGCTGACGCTGCCCGCCGGACAGCTGCTGCGGATAGCGCTGCAGAAAGCGATCGCCGAGCTGCACTTCGTCCAGCAGCTGGCGCACGCGCTGACGTCGCGCATCGCCATAAATACCGGCGCTGTCGAGGCTTTCGCCGATGATTTTTTCCACCGTGTAACGTGGATCGAAGGAACTGAACGGGTCTTGCGCGATCAGCTGTAGGCGCGCACGCCGGGCGCGGCGCGCTTTCTCCGGCAGACGATCCCAGCGCTCACCTTCCAGCAGCAGCGTGCCGCTATCCGGTTCGGTTAAGCCCATCACCACTTTGACCAGCGAGGTTTTACCCGAGCCGGATTCACCGACTACGCCAAGCGTTTCGCCGGCATGCAGCGTGAAGTTAATGTCATTTAGCACCAGTCGATCGCCGTAGGCTTTGTGCAGGCCGATGCCTTCCAGCAGCGGCGCGTGGCTGCGTTGCGGCCGTGGCGGCAGCGGCGTTGGATCGGCGGCGCTCAGGCGTAAACCGCGCGTGGCGGGCGTCGGCACCGCACGCAGCAGACGCTGTGTCCAGGCGTGTTGCGGGCGTTGCAGCAGCGCGCCGCTGTGGCCCTGCTCCACCACTTCGCCATCACGCATCACCAGCACGCGATCCGCCAACTCGGCAACCACCGCCAAATCGTGGCTGATCAACAGCAGGCCGTGCCCGTCACGCCGCCGCTGCGCCAGCAGCTGCAGAATCTGGCGCTGTACCGTCATGTCCAGCGCGGTGGTCGGTTCATCGGCAATCAATAACGTCGGCGTACCCGCCAGCGCGGTGGCAATCAGCGCACGCTGACGCTGGCCGCCCGAAAGCTGATGCGGATAACGTTCCAGTCGGCTCTCCGCATCGTGAATGCCCGCCGCCTTCAGCAATTCGATGCTTTTATCCTGCAGATTGCCGCGATGTCCGACGGCGCTTAACGCATCGCCCAGCTGCTGACCAATGCGGCGCAGCGGATCGAGCGACACCAGCGCATCCTGCAGCACATAGCCAATGCGGCGACCGCGCAGCGCGCGCCAGTCGCTGCGGCTGGCATGGCGCATATCGCGCCCGTCGATGGTGAATCGGTCGGCAGTGACGATGGCCCCTTCCGGCAACAGGCCGAGCAGGCTGCGCGCGGTGAGGGTTTTGCCGGATCCGGACTCCCCCACCAGCGCCACCGATTCTCCCGCCGCCGCCTGCAGGCTGAGATTCTTCACCACCTGCTGTGGTCCGAAGCGAATCGAGAGATTGTGGATATCAATAAATGGCTGACTCATGCTGAGCGTCCTTCAAAACGTGCCTGCCAGTAACGGCCCAGCGTGTTAACCGCAATCACCGTCAGCGTGATGAACACGCCCGGCCACACCGCAATCCACCAGGCATTACGCAGATAGTTGCGCCCTTCCGCCAGCATCAGGCCCCATTCGGCCGTCGGCGGCTGTGGCCCCATGCCGAGAAAACTCAAGCCGGCAGTGCCGATAATCGCGGTGCCAAGTCCGAGCGTCGCCAGTGCCGGAACCTGCGCAATGGCGTGCGGCAGAATATGGCGGGTGATCAGCGTAAAGCGTGACAAACCAAAGGTGCGCGCCTGTTCGACGTAGCCAGACGTCATCACGCTGTAGGTTTGGGCGCGCACCACGCGGGCAAAGCGCGGCACCGATGCCACACCGAGCGCGATGATCAGGTTATTCGTACCGGGGCCGGTAAAGGCGATCAGCATCAGCGCCAGCAGCAGATCGGGAAAGGCGGAAATCACATCCACTGCGCGGCTCAGCAGCTCATCAACCACGCCACGCGCCAGCGCGGCCGCCAGCCCGAGCAAGGTGCCGAACACCACCGCCAGCGCCATTGCCGCCACGCTTATCAGCAGCGAATAGCGGCTGCCATAAATCACGCGCGTGAGCAGATCGCGTCCGAGCTGATCGGTGCCGAGCCAGTGCTGCGCCGACGGCGGCAGCTGGGCGTTGACCGGATCGGCCAGCAGTGGATCGCTATGCGCCAGCCACTGCGGCGCGATCACCGCGACAGCCAGCACCAGCAGAAACAGAATGGCAGCCCATACCGCGGCGGGCAGAGCAACCGGCAGGCGTTGCAGCGCGGCAATCATGATTTGCTCTCCCCACGCAGACGGGGATCGATCCACAGCGACAGGATGTCGACTAAGGTGCTCATCACCACGTAGATCAGCGCCGACAGAATCGCCACCGCCAACACCACCGGTAGATCCTGCGCCAACACCGCATCCACCGTTAATTTACCGAGCCCGGGACGTCCAAACACCTGCTCGGTGATCACCGCACCGCTGAGTAAGCCACCCACCAGCCAACCGGTCAGCGTTACCGCTGGCAGCGCCGCATGGCGCAGCGCGTGGCGCAGACGAAGGGTGGTTTCTCCCACGCCCCACGCACACAGCGTCAGGGTGAACGGCGCATCCAGCGCGCGCTCCAGCTCGCGGCGCAGTAATTGGGCGATGACCGCGCCCTGCGCCAGCCCCAACGCCAGCGCCGGCAGCACCAGCGACGACAGCGAACGATCGCCCGCCACCGGGAACCAGCGCAGCGTAAAGCTGAAAATAAACAGCAGCACAATGCCCATCCAGAACGAGGGCGTGGAGGCCAACAGCAGTTCAAACGCGTTAGCGATGCGGCGGCCGATGCGCCGATGCGCTGTGCCGACGGCAATCGCCACCGCAAACAGGATGCTGACCAGCAGCGCTGCCAGCGTCAGTTTGATGGTGGGCCATAACTGCGTTGCCAGCAGATGGCTGACTTCCGTGTTGAGCATATAAGAACGGCCAAAGTCGCCGTGCAGCACGCGCCACATGTAGTGCAGATACTGCCACCACAGCGGCTGGTTCAGGCCCCATTCGGCGCGGATCGCCGCCTCAATTGCCGGGGTGCGCAGCTGCTCACCAATCAGCAGACTGACAATATCCCCCGGCGTCAGATGCACGCCGAGAAAAGCCAGCGATACCGCCGCCCACAGCACCAGTACGCCGCCCAGCAGACGACTGACAATGCGGCGCGTTAAATCGCTGCGCCACACCGATGGCCGCCGCGCGCGTGGCGTGCGGGTGACAATGCTTTCCAGACTCATCTTCGCCTCCTGATCAGTGGTCGCTGAGCCAGATGTCGTACGCGTTCTCCGGCATCTGTTTAAAACTGCGGAAACCGGCACCGTGCACATAGCTGGCGGTGGCGATCTGGTCTTCAGGTTCATACAGCGGAATCGCCAGCGCCTGCTGTGGCAGCGCATAGTGCTGCAGCTGGCTGTAGAATTTACGGCGCTGATTGATGTCCAGCGTGGCGGCGGCCTGGTCGAGCCAGCCATTGATTTGCGGGCTGTTGACGCGGCTGTAATTGATCGGTCCACCCGCTGTCACCGGACGGTAGTGATTTTCGATATCGATGCCGTCGGTTTCGGTATTCGAGTTGGCAATTGAACCAAAGTGGCCGGTGTTGCGCACCTCGGTGTAGGTGCCGGAATCGACGTAGCGCAGTTTAATCTCCACGCCGAGTCGCTGACGCGCCTGCGCCTGAATCGCCTGCAGCAGCACATCACGCTGATCGCGCACCGTCGCCTGGGCCTGAATCACCTCAATGCTCAGACGCTGGCCCTGTTTGCTGCGGAAACCCTCGGCATCGCGCGTTTGCCAGCCAGCGTCATCCAGCAGCTTGTTGGCCGCCGTCGGATTATTGCCGTACTGGCCTTCAAGATCGTTGTTGTAGAGCGGATCGACCGGCGAGGTGATGCCCCACGCGCGGGTGCGCTCACCGCGATACACCGACTTGAGCAGCGGATCAATATCCAATCCCTGTAGCAGCGCCTGGCGCACCTGCACATCCTGCGTTGGGCCATACTCCACGTTGAGAAACAGCGAATACGGCGTGCCGGTATTCAGAGCGTGCTGATAGGTAAAATCAGGATTGTTTTTGAATTCGCCGGCATCGTTGCCCGAAATTCCCTCTATCGCGTCAAGTTGCCCAGAAAGCAGCGCGCCGGTGCGCACCGAGGATTCCGGCAGGAAGCGATAAGTCACGCGTTCCAGATAGGCCGGGCCCTGGTGCTTTGCGGTGGCAGGCGCCCAGTTGTAGTGAGGATTACGCACGAAGGTGACCTGCTGGCCCTTTTCGTAGCTCTCGATAATGAACGGTCCGGTGCCCGCAATCTCTTTGCCGCCCGCTTTTAGCTGCGGCGAGTTCCAGCTGGCCGGTGCCAGAATCTGCAGTTTGGCGGCAAATGACAGGAACGGCGAATAGCCCTGCTTCAGCGTGATGATCACGGTGTGATCGTCCGGCGTCGCCACGCTGGCAATACGCGCGCCCAGGGCGCAGATGCTGCTGCCTGCGCAGTATTTTGCGTCCTGCACATGGCGGAAGTTCTCAGCTACCGCGTTGGCATCGAGCTTCTCACCGTTGGAGAAGGTAACGTCGCGGCGCAGGCTAAAGCGATAGGTTTTACCGTCAGGGCTTACTTCATAACTCTCCGCCAGCCACGGCACGAAGCTGCCGTCGGTACGTCGCGCCAGCAGCGATTCCCAGACGTTACGCAGCGTGACTTCGGCTTTCGATTGCCCATTCAGCTGCGGGTTAAACGGCACCGGCTCGGTTTCCACACCAAACGTCAAACTGCCGCCGCTGCGGGGTTGCTCGGCAGCCAATAATGATGCGCTTCCCAGCAGGCAGGCCACACCCAGCGCGAGAGTGATTGAATTCGCTTTCATAAGATCCTTGAAGGTTGCAGGTGTTTTTTTAGTTGTTCAGGCGATTTTGGCGATGGGTTGCTCGGCTGGCGGGTTGAATTCCTTTTTCAGAAATACCAGCGCTTCGCCTAAGGGATTGGTGCGGTGATGGAAAGGTTGATAGCCACGGCGCAGATAGAGTTCGCTCAGCCACGGATGTTTAGTGGCGGTGGCCAGATAGACACCGGGCGCTTTCAGCGTCTGCTTCAGCAAGGTTTCTTCGGCGTAGGTGATGATGTCACGACCATAACCCTGACCTTTGTAATCGGGATCGACGGCGAACCAGTGAATGAACGGCAACGTTGATGGCGCATGTTCATCCTGCTGCCACGGAAAACGCACCGTCACCGTGGCGACCGCGCGTTTCCACTTGCGCAGCACCAGCACCGTTTCCTGTTCGATGACGCGGCGAACCTGCTCGACGTTGCCCTGCGAAATGGTGAAATGCACATCCAGCGCCACCAGCGCGGCATAGGCACGCTGCAGCAGGGCAAAAACCTCTTCGGCGTCTTCAGATTTAGCGACTTCAATCAGCTGGCTCATATTTTCCGTTCTCTTAATCAATCTTACGGAAAGTATTAAAATCCGGCGGATTAAAGTAAACCGAGAATAACGGCAATCGATTTGTTGAATATGGGAAATGATATTTTCATACGGAACAATATTACGCGTGGAAATAACAAATGCTGTAGGGTGCGCATTAATGCGCACCTGCAAAACAGGTCCCCATGAATGGCGACCCTACGGTGATTATGTAATTGTTGAATTGTCGGTAATCGCGAAATCAGTGTTTACTCACCCAAACATCGTAAACGCTTTCTGGCATCTGCTTGTAGCTGCGGAAACCGTAACCGTGCACGTAGCTGGCGGTGGCTAACTGATCTTCCGGTTCATACAGCGGCACGGCCAGCGCCAGCTGCGGCAACGCCACCTGCTGCAATTGGCTATAGAAATCGCGGCGCTGTTTAAGATCCATCGTGCTGGCGGCTTGATCCAACAGGCCATTGATCTGCGCATCGTTGACACGGCTGTAGTTAATTGCGCCACCTTGCGCAATCGGACGATAGTGGTTTTCGATGTCCACGCCATCGGTTGGCGTGTTGGAGTTGGCGATGGTGCCGAACTTGCCACTTTTACGCACGTCGGCGTAGGTACCGGAGTCGACATAGTTCAGCTTGAGGTCCACGCCCAGACGCTGACGCGCCTGCGCCTGAATCGCCTGCAATAGCACATCGCGCTGATCGCGCACCGTCGCCTGCGCCTGAATCAGCTCAATGCGCAGACGCTGGCCCTCTTTGCTGCGGAAGCCTTCGGCATCGCGCGTTTGCCAGCCGGCGTCATCCAGCAGCTTGTTGACCGCCGCCGGATTGTTGCCGTACTTCCCTTCCAGCTCTTTATTGTAGAGCGGATCAATAGGCGAAGTGATGCCCCACGCGCGCGTGCGTTCACCGCGATACACCGACTTCAGCAGCGGATCAATATCCAACCCCTGCAACAGCGCCTGGCGCACTTTGACATCCTGCGTCGGGCCATATTCCACGTTGAGGAACAGTGAATATGGCGTGCCGGTGTTCAGTGCATGCTGATAGGTGAAGTCTGCATTGTCTTTGAACTCTCCAGCATCGTTGCCCGAAATCCCTTCAATGGCATCGACCTGACCGGAGAGCAGCGCCCCGGTGCGCACCGACGATTCCGGCAGAAAGCGATAGGTGACGCGATCGAGATACGCCGGTCCCTGATGTTTAGCGGTGGCGGGCGCCCAGTTGTATTTCGGGTTTTTAACGTAAGTGACCTGCTGACCTTTTTCATAGCTGTCGAGAATAAACGGCCCGGTTCCCGCCAGATCTTTGCCACCCGATTTCAGCTGCGGCGATTTCCAGCTGGCCGGTGCCAGAATCTGCAAGCCCGCAGCGAAGGAGAGGAACGGTGAATAGACCGCTTTCAGCGTGATGACCACCGTGTGATCGTCAGGCGTTTCAATCTTATCAATGTGCGAACCCATCAGGCACAAGCTGGTGCCAGCGCAGTATTGCGCCACCTGGGTTTGGCGAAAATTGTCGGCAACGGCGTTGGCATCAAATTTTTCACCGTTAGAGAAGGTGACGTCGCGACGCAGGTTAAAGCGAAGCACTTTGCCATCCTCGCTGGCCTGATAGCTTTCCGCCAGCCAGGGCACAAAGCTGCCGTCCGGACGGCGTGCCAGCAGCGATTCCCAGAAGTTACGCAGCGTAATTTCGGCCTTATCCTGGCCATTGAGCTGTGGATTAAAGGTGGTCGGTTCGGTTTCGACGCCGACCGTCAGGCTGCCGCCGTTAACGGGCCGATCGGCAGCCACAACGCTAAACGCGCTTCCCAGCAGGCTGAAGCCCAGCGCCAGAGCTATTGTATTTATTTTCATATTATCCTTGGTGATTGCAGGTAAATTTTATTAATGGCCAACAGCAAGCCTGATTTAATTCCCGCTGAATTATTAAAATTCGGACAAATAAAAGTAAAACGACAATAGTGGCAATCGATTTGTTGAATATGGCAATTCAGCAATAATAGCGTTGTCTGGGCTTTAGCGGCTACAGCATCAGCGCGCCGCTAACGGAGGCACGCCCGATAAACCGCGTAATCCATACTCCACCATGGCCATATAAACGGCAAAATAATCCAGCGCCATCTGCATAAAAGAGAGATGTAAAATAATACTGTTGTTCGCTGCATCAAGCGTCAGCAAGCCAACAGCCTCGGCTGCCTGCAGACAACGTTTTATATGCGAACGTGACACTCCGCATTTGAGGGAGGCTTTAAGGTAGTTGTATTCAATCACGCTACTCTGTTGCTTGAGGGTTTCGATGTACAGATCCATCAGCAACATATGCCCGGCATCGCGGAAAATGAATGCTTTGCTCTCCGGCACCATATCGAATAAGTAGACATGATTGAGGGTAATGTCCGCGTATTTTTTAAAATACTCGGTTTTGAAGGTTTTCATTTTCAAGCAAGCTGAGACATCAAAATCTTCATACAGCATGCCATAGGGGATCATCATGGTATTAATTAAAGCTCGGGTTTCATCCAGCGCTTTCGTTGTCACTTTGTAGGTTAACTTACGTTTATCCTGCGCATCTTTTTCCACCTCCATACGTCCACTTACCCGAATAAAGAGTAAAAACGAGTCAATGGTGTTATTGCTGATTAGTCCGGTTTTCTTACAGAAGTCCTTTACCTGACAAAGCGTTGGCTTATTGGTAGTGAAGAAGTACGCCATAATTGCCGAACCAATAATAAAGCGATTCGCTTTAAAAATAGCTTTGAAATAGAGTGGTTTAGTCAGATAAAGTCTGAACAGCAGTTTGTAATGCTTTTGCATGACTAACGCTATATTTTTATGCGACTTAATCTCTTGCGCTCGTTGAAAAATCAACTGCGTGAGTTGTTGTTTGCTTTTCATATTGCTGTTATGCGTGCCCGGTTATTTACTTAAAAATAATCACCATACGCCTTTCGGGTTATTCGCGATCTGTTGAATAACCGTTCAGCCTGCTATATGGCAACATTCGAAACGTTGCAAATATTCAAATATCCGCGAGGGTCTTTTTGCCCTTCTAAGCATAATCCTAACATCAACGGACTATTTTTTGTAAAGCCTGATTTTATTCAGGCAAGATTAATGAATTCCTGAAAGGCAAAACAGCCTTCTGTTTTTACAGCCAATTCATTACGTTAGCTCACTTTATTTTCAAAGAACTTCGCCTTGCAAAAAATCTTAAAAAAATTAACCACAAAAATGGACAGTGACTAAACAAAGCGCGTATGAGAACTTTCTTAACGCACGGTTATTCCGTTTGATCTTCACATCCTGGCTTATAGACAAGCCGTACAGGATGGGGAATTTCCGCTCTAATGTTTAATGGATTTTATAAGGATTTATCATGGACGATTCACTTCTTCAGACTCTGCGTCGCGGTGTGATGACTGGCATATCCTCCAATAGTCATATCGTAAAAAAACTCACTTACCCTCTGATAAGCATAATTTTTATGTTCGCCACATCAGCATGGGCAAATATGAGTGTCTATCCGATGGAAGTCACGCTAAATAATCAAGGCGCGGCTCAGGTTCAGACGTTATCGCAAAGCAGTGAAGCGCAATTTATTCGCGTCAGCATCAAGCGAATAGAGCGCCCCGCAACACCGTTCGAAAAAGAAACGCTGGTTAAAGATGCCATTTCACACTCACTTATTGCGACTCCGGATAAGTTTGCATTGGCTTCAGGATCGCAACGCATCATTCGCCTTATTTCACTACAACCGCCGGAAAAAGAGACCGCCTGGCGTGTGTACTTCGAGGCGGTTGGTGCCCCTGACGAATTGAAAGATAAAATGCACCAGCAAAATAAAATCAGTAATCAGCTAGGCATCAGTTTGGTCTGGGGCGTACTGGTTCATATTCCACCGCAAACGCCGCTGTTATCTCTCAGCCGTTTAGCATCGGGTGAAATTAAAAACTCAGGAACGGTGCGCGTAGTTATTCGTGAGGTCGCGCTTTGCTCTGACCCACAATCCAGCCACAGTTGTCAGTGGAGAAAGGAACATGCCACGGTTTATCCCGATGAGTCACTGCAATTCAAGGCATGGACGCCGGCAGAGTTAAACTTAGCCCAGCAAGTCAGAATAAAATATGTTGATCAAAAAACGAGAAATATGAACGAATACGTTCTCGGTAAATGATCGGCCTGTTGTAACCGAATAACAACCCGGTTGTTATGAAGCAGTTTATTCCCATCAAGACGGTCATTTAAGGCCAGTACACGGATTTTCATGGAGCTACAAATGCAAAAATTAATTAAACCACTTGTCATCGCTGCTGCGTTAACGGCTGCATTTAACGCACAGGCTGTGCAAAAAGATATTACAGTGAATGCCAACGTCGATGCGACAGTAGACATGACGCAGGCGGACGGCACCGCGTTACCGGGCACCATTAATATGCAATATATTCCGGGTCGTGGTTTGTCTACCTATTCGCTGGATACTAAAATCTGGTCGAACTCCCAAACGGCCAATATTAACGTGGCGCTGGTGAGTGCCGCGCAGTTAAACGAAACTGTCACCGGTACGGCGGTGCCATTAACGGTAACGTTGGGCGCGGATTTAAAACCGATCACCACTACCGTGACGCCATTGACGTATGCTTCGCTGTTCCCGGCGGGCACAACGAACGGTTCCTCAGTGTTGCCGCTGAAAATCTCTCAAACCACGCCAGGCGTGCTGGCAACCGGCACCTATTCCGGTGTCGTTAGCCTGTTAATTACCCAGGCAACCACGCAGAGTTAATTTGCCGTAATTGACTGATCGATTATTTCGGGGGGCGGTTCGCCCCCTTGTTATTCTTTTTCAGCAGGACGCTGTAATGAAGGTCAATATTCGCGTAGTTTTAATAGCCTCTTTCATTACCCTGATCCCCTCTCTTTCAGCCCGTGCCACTACACAGGTTCCGCCTGGGTTTGAATCGCTGGTCACCGGCCAAACGCTCTGGGTTAACCTTTCTGTCTATGGGCAATCGCTCGGTCTGTTTGAAGCCTCGGTCTCGCTTGATAGTGTCACCTTCCTTAAGCCGCAAGACGTAGCCCTGGCGGTGATGCAGCATTATCAAAAAGATGCGCAGCAGGAAAAGCGGTTAGCAAGCCTGATCGGTGCACCTCTGGCACGTCATGGCAATAAGGCCTGCAGTAGCAATGGCGGCGCGGCGGGGTGTGACTATCTTGAAACAGATTCGGTCGCGCTTATCTATGACGAAAACAGTGCCAACGTGTCGCTGTTTCTCGCTCCAGAGTTTGTGCCACTGGCCGCAAAATCTCACTCGCCCTATTACGAACAGACCGCAGAAACGCAAGCGGCATTTATTCATCAGCAGAATATCAATTTCGTCACCAACCGCGATGACCAGACGCTATCCCTGCAGGGCGCAGGCGCGCTCGGGTTAACTGAAAACAGTTATGCCGGTATTGACTGGGACTATCTCGCGCAGAAATACCGTCAGCAAAATCATCAGGAAGTGCGCTTCAATAACGTCTTCCTGCGTCGCGATCTCGGCAAACGCTATTACGTGCAGGCCGGGCGCATGGATGCGCGGGACATTTTCAGTAACGCTGGCGGCAACATCACCTTAAGCCAGCTGCCGCTCAGTACTATCGAAGGCGCACGTATCGGCTCAACGCTCGCCTGGATGAACACGGCGCTGGCTGCCCAAGGCACGCCGGTGACGGTGTTTATTACGCGTCCTTCACGTGTTGATGCCTACCGCGCTCAACAACTACTGGGCACATTTTACCTGAATGCGGGTACGCAAAACCTTGATACCAGCGCCTTTCCCAATGGCAGCTACAGCGTGACGTTACGCATCTATGAAGATAATCAGTTGTCGCGTACCGAGCAGGTTCCTTTCAGCCGCACCGGCAATACCACCAGTCAGAACATTGAGTGGTTTGTGCAAGGCGGTGCCATCCCCGATGGCGAAGTGCAGGGCAACGGCACAGCGTCGCAACAGGGTGCCGACCGCCGCGTCATGCAGGCAGGTATTAAAGTCCCTGTCACGCAGGACGCCGCGTTGACTGGCGGTGTTGCCGTGACCAACCGCAACCACTTTATCGAAAGTGCACTCGACTGGAGTCATGGATTCGACAACCCACTGCTCGACGGCATTCTCACTACCCGCTTTAGCTATCTTAAAGGCAGTGAAGGCTCGCGCGGTAATATCCAGCAAGTCTCTTATAACGACGGCTTCTCCCTGAGTTTTTACCGCAGCGCCCTGTATGCGCAAGATTGCTACAGCAGCAACGGCGGTCAGTACGGTTTCAGCGGTTGCTACCAGAGCAGCAGCCTGATGTTTAGCGTGCCAGTGAACAGCTGGTATCTGAATGCCGGTTACAGCACCAGCAAGAATGAAGGTCGCAATGTGATCCCGGTCCAGTTGGATGATAACGCTGTCGTGCCGCTATGGGCGCGCCGTAGCACTTACAGCAAAACGCAGACCACCACATGGCAGGCTGGCCTTGGGCGTGGCTTCAGCTTCAACGGCATCAATGTTAATACCAGTGCCAACCTCTTTACGCGCACCAGCAGTAGCGGGATCAAGCGCGATAACGGCGGCTTCCTCTCCGTTTCACTTTCGCGTGTCAGCACGCCAACCATGAATTCACGTTCGAATTACAGTTCAATCGGCATGACCTACCAGACCGACCGCAACAGTAAAGATCAGGTGGGTTATAACGTGGCGCAAAACTGGTATTTCGATGCGCAGAATCAGCAGGAAATCGGCGTCAATCTCAACGGTAATCAGGACAATACCCTGAATGCCTCCCTTTACGGCAAAACCGGCGGCGAATACGGCAGCGGTAGCCTGGCGATCAGCTCAGCATCATCGGGTTCATCGGGCCAGCGCTTTAGCAGCAGCGGTAGCTACAACTCTTCGCTGGCCGTGGCGCGCTCCGGCTTGTACTGGGGAAAATGGGGGAACGGGCTGCCTGGTGCGGCTGTTGGTCTACAGGTCGCGAGCAGTGATGAGAGTCGCGATACGCGAGTGGATGTGTCCGTTGAGGGTGCAGGCAGCGCCAGCTTGCACGGTACTGGCCGCACGCTGTTCAGTCTGCCGGCTTATACCCAGAGCACGCTCAGCATCAATGACTCCATCGAATCCTCCCACGCGATGCGCAGCGAAATCACCCAGGGTGCCGGACGACGCACGCTGTTTATCGCACCGGGGCGCATGCTGGTCAGCAAGGTGAATATTGTCTCGCGCTACACCTGGCTCGGACGGCTAATGATCAATCAACAGATGCCGCTGGAAGGGGCCACGCCGCTTAATGTCGCCAGCTGGTCAGGTTTAGGTCAGGGCGGATTCAGCGCAGAAACCGATCAGCGCATCAAAAATTTGTACATGGTGCGCGGCATGCAGATGTACCGCTGTGAAATGCAGGTGAAAAGCACTCACGACGTGGTGCGTTACGTCGGCGATAGCGCCTGTCAACCCATCGAACTTGCCTCAGTACCTCAAGACGTGCAGCAACGGGCAAAAATGCTGATCGTCCGCAGCCGGTCAGAAGAGGTGCCACTGGCGCGCACCGCGCTTACTTCACAGCAACAACAATAGGGACTTTGGATGAAGAGTAGATTTCTCACCGCGCTGGCACTGTTATGGCTGATGGTGGGCATGCAGGCACAGGCCGCCCTGCTCACACCTTCAGGGCGCAACACCAGCGTTGCCGTCACCTTTGATCGCATGTCAGTGCCGGCACAATTGCCGATCTGGACCAATGAAAGCGGCGGTTACGATACCAACGACGCGCCGAAATGGGGGCGAAATACGCTGGTTTGTCAGTCGCGCACCAGCAATCAGTACGGTGCCTGCCTGACGTTTCCGGTCTGGCTGGAAGCGTCTCCGTCACCCTATCCTGTGCCGGTTTTGTTTACTGAAAGCAGCACCAGGCAGACGCAGGTACTGAATGTCTACCTCACCAAAAGGCGTTCGCTGAATAATGTGGTGGTAGCAACCAACCAGGTGCCGCTGAACGCCTTCGGCGGCGCGGTCACCCCGCGTGGGGATGGTACAGATTATTCAGCCTATCTCCCCTCCTCCGAACTGAGTAAATTCCCGTCGGCCGGCAACTGGAGCGCAACGCTAAAAATGTCGCTGATGCAGTGGCCAATTACCTCCTGCACCGGAAATTCGCAGAACGTGAACGTGGGATGTACCAATGTGACGAAACTCGGTGACTGGATCGCCACCATGACGTTTAAGGTAACGGACTACGGCAATCAGCAGATCTATTTGCCAGAGTTTGGCAATGCGGCCGCCAACGTTGACCTCGGTTTGAAAACCTTCCCCGGTGCGCGCGCCACTACCACCGTTAGCGGCAGCCGTTCGCTGGATATGTGCCTGTACGACGGCAATAATTCAGACAGTAACCGGGTGAGCCTGATCTTCCAGGATGAAGGTGCCGCCGCGCCCGCCAGAGCCACGGGGTTGTTTTCGCTATATCTCAATGGCGCGGACAAAAATCTGGCGCAAAATCGTCTCGATTATGCGGTCGAAGTGATCAACCCGCTGACCAAAGCGCGCCAGGCAGTTGAGAACGGCAGTGAAATTATCTGGAGCGGCACCAACAGAGGAGTGCTAAGGCGTGTGGTGTTGCCGGGCCAGAGCAATTCGGTGCTGTGCGTTCCCGCGCCGATGCAGCTTATTACACCGGCCTTCACGTTATCATCAAAAACAGCGGGCCGTTATCAGGGTACGTTGAGAATTATTTATACCCCGACGACGCAGTAACGGCGCCAGTAGTGATGTCATAAAAACCGAAATTACCGAGCGCACACACGGTAGCGGCGCAATTTATTGCGCGATAAATCGCGCCGCTACGGAATGTGCAATAATTTGATGCGGTTATCAAATTATCGGCATTACGGTATAGATTGGTGGTTTAAAAATTATTGGTGAAACGCTGATAGAGATGCAGGCTGTTTTTCAGATTCAGCTTTTTAACAATCTTATTCTGATGACTGTAAAGTGTTTTTTTGTTTTCACCGGTTATTTTCGCTATACCTTCAATTGATTGGTAAGTGAATAAACAACAGAGGAAGTTAAACTCTTTGCGGGTTAAATGATTATTGACGACGGGAGAGGCAAATGACCGGCCGTTTTTGTGATGGCAAAGCATGATAGCGAGTTTGCTAGTGATGATGTCGGCAGAAGATTTTTTATCGATAAAACAATCAGCTTTGATGGCATGACTGCTATAGTTAATCTTATTTTTCTCTAAATCAGAAAAGAAAATCAGCGTCGCATTGCGAGCGTTTTTTACTCTGGTTAGATAATGAATATAAGTCAGCGCCGTACGAAAGTTTGCAGGTAAATCAAAAATAATTACGGGTGAAAGACAGGTGATTTTATCCCGCTCACTGAGTCGACTTTTCAATTCAGCGATATTTTTACAGCAGGTAATATTTAACTGTTTCAGAAGCGAAGATAAGCCCTGCTGGTGAAAGCAGGACTGATCCAGATAAAACACATCCATGATTAATTTCCGCTAATTATCCCTCATCCTGCAAATAGTAGCGGCTAACCGGCGGAAATTAACTGTCCATTTTTGGTGCTAAGTGAGTTACGCGCGAGCCGCGATGATGCTTTCAGCCACATTACGCGGTGCTTCCGCGTAGTGCGCAAATTCCATGCTGTAGGTTGCGCGGCCTTGCGACATCGATCGCAACGTGGTGGCATAGCCAAACATCTCGGACAACGGTACTTCAGCGCGAATAATGCGCGCACCAAAACGCTCATCCATGCCCTGCAGCGTACCGCGTCGTGATGAGAGATCGCCCATCACGCCACCGGCATACTCTTCCGGCGTTTCCACTTCCACCTGCATCAGCGGTTCGAGGATCACCGGATCGGCCAACTTTGCGGCGGCTTTGAAGCCAAAGATCGCTGCCATGCGGAACGCCATTTCCGATGAATCGACATCGTGGTACGAACCAAACGTCAGCGTGGCTTTGATATCCACCACCGGATAACCGGCCAGCACGCCGCTGTTCAGCGCTTCGCGAATCCCCTTCTCCACCGAAGGAATGAACTCGCGCGGCACCACGCCACCTTTGGTGGCATCTTCAAAGGCAAAACCGGCGCCCGCCGCTTGTGGTTCCAGCGTCAGGACCACATGACCATACTGCCCTTTCCCGCCGGACTGGCGCACAAATTTGCCTTCTACCTCGCGCACGGTTTTGCGGATGGTTTCGCGATAGGTGACCTGCGGCCGACCGATATTGGCTTCCACGCCAAACTCGCGCTTCATGCGGTCAACGATAATTTCCAGATGCAGCTCGCCCATGCCGGAAATAATCGTCTGACCCGACTCCTCATCGGTGTGCAGGCGGAACGACGGATCTTCCGCCGCCAAACGCTGCAGCGCCAGCCCCATTTTCTCCTGATCGCTCTTGGTTTTCGGCTCAATCGACAGCGAAATCACCGGATCGGGAAACTCCATGCGCTCCAGCGCAATCACCGCATTAGGATCGCACAGCGTTTCGCCGGTAGTGACCTCTTTCAGGCCGACACAGGCGGCGATATCACCGGCGCGAATCTCTTCAATTTCGATGCGATCGTTCGCCTGCATCTGCACGATGCGGCCAATGCGCTCTTTGCGCCCTTTCACCGCATTCCACACGCTGTCGCCTTTACGCAGCACGCCAGAATAGACGCGCACAAACGTCAGCTGGCCGACATAGGGATCGCTCATCAGCTTGAACGCCAGCGCGGAGAAGGGTTCGCTGTCATCGGCATGGCGCTCGTCATGTTCGCCTTGCTCGTTAACGCCGCTCACCGCCGGTACATCGAGCGGCGATGGCATCAGCTCAATCACCGCATCAAGCATGCGCTGCACGCCCTTGTTCTTGAAGGCGCTGCCGCACAGCATCGGCTGAATTTCACCCAGCAGTGTGCGCTGACGCAAACCGGCAATCACCTCGTCTTCGCTGAGATCGCCCTGCTCGAGATAGCGATCCATCAGCGCTTCGCTGGCTTCGGCTGCCGCTGCCAGCATGTTCTCGCGCCATTCGGCCGCCAGCACCTGCAGCTCCTCTGGAATCGGCGCATAGCTGAAGCTCATGCCCTGACTGGCGTCATCCCAGTAGATGGCGCGCATTTTATTGAGATCAACCACGCCGCTAAAGTGCTCCTCGGCGCCGATAGGAATCACAATCGGCACCGGATTGGCGTGTAGGCGATCTTTCATCATCTGCACCACGCGGAAGAAATCTGCGCCCTGGCGATCCATCTTGTTAACGAAGGCGATGCGCGGCACATGATATTTGTTGGCCTGGCGCCACACGGTTTCCGACTGCGGCTGTACGCCGCCAACCGCGTCATACACCATCACCGCGCCATCCAGCACGCGCATTGAGCGCTCGACTTCAATGGTGAAGTCAACGTGTCCGGGCGTATCGATGATGTTGATGCGGTGCGGCGTGAAGCTGCCGTCCATGCCGGGCCAGAAGCAACTTACTGCCGCCGAGGTAATGGTGATACCACGCTCCTGCTCCTGCGCCATCCAGTCGGTGGTCGCCGCGCCATCGTGCACTTCACCTAACTTGTGGCTCATTCCGGTGTAAAACAGGATGCGCTCAGTGGTGGTGGTTTTACCGGCATCGATGTGCGCGGAGATGCCGATGTTGCGATAACGTTCGATGGGGAGGGTTCGGGGCATGATGCGTCCTTAATCATTCGACTGGAAAATGCGGCGTGCACCATTGCCCGCCGCTGCGTAACAGCCTAAACCCATTGTACGAATAAATACGAACAGTTTGAGCCTTTTTTAAACATCGTTAAAACCTTGTAACCGATTCAGCATTTACGGGCTGGAAAGCCGCCGCCCGGCACTTTAAGGTAAGGCTTTCACTCTGATAAGGAATAACCATGCGCATTCTGGTAGTCGGCGCCGGCGCAACCGGCGGCTATTTCGGCGCGCGTCTGGCGCAAGCAGGACGTGATGTAACCTTTCTGGTGCGCGAGCGCCGCTTTCAGCAGCTGCAGCAGACCGGTCTGGTGCTGAAAACGCCGGGCGGCACGGAAGTGATACCACCGCAGCTGGCACGGGCCAGCACGCTGAATGGTCACTTTGATCTGATTATCTTAACGGTGAAAAGCTTCGGTCTGGATCAGGCGATGAACGATATCGCGCCCGCAGTCGGTCCTGACACGCTGATCATGCCGATCCTTAACGGCATGCGGCATATTGATACGCTGCGCGCACGTTTTGGCGACAAGGTGATTGGCGGCTTGTGCAAAATTAACGCCACGCTGGGTGAGAATGGCGAAGTGATGCAGATGACGCCGCTGCATAGGCTCTATTACGGCGCGCTGGACGGCAATAACGATGCGCGCTTGCAGCGGATAGATGAAACCCTGCGCGCGGCGCAGTTTGATACCATTTTTTCCGACAACATTATCAGCGAGCTGTGGGAAAAATGGCTGCTGCTTAGCACGTTGGGTGCCGTGTGCTGCATCGCGCGCGGTAATACGCAACAGGTGTTGAACTCAAACGGCGGCGAAGCGCTGCTGCAAACGATTTTTGGCGAAGTGTTGGCGGTGCTGAGTGCGGAAGGTTATCAACAGCGTCCGGCGGTAACGGCAAAGATTTATGAGACGCTGAACAATTCTCAGGCGGCGATGACCTCGTCGATGTATCGCGATTTAACCCAAGGTTTTGAGATTGAAGCCGATCAGGTGATTGGTGATTTGCTGGTACGCGGCGCGCGCAGCGGCATCGTTACGCCGTTGCTTAACGCGGTGTATGTCAATTTGCAGGTGTATGTGCAGAACCGGTAACAACGGTCACCATTTATGGCGTAATGCCGATCAGTTAAGCGTCGAGCGACTTTCGTTCGCCATCGGCTG